>FUZM01000008.1 GCA_900167925.1 Bacteroidales bacterium WCE2008 | reverse complement strand
ATCACGCCATATAAGTCGAGAGAGCACTCTGTACCATCGTTGAGAGTGATTGATGCAAGACCTGTCTGGACATGGATTACCAGATTTCCGGTAGCTGGGTCGAACAGGGCGTCGATAGGGAATGAAGAGCCGTCAGTCATCATTGCTGCAATATTATCGATACCGTCGATCTTGTAAGATGAGTTCTCGACATTCTTGGTGATAGTCCAGGTATCAGTATCGGCACCACGCTTGACAGCCCATGTTCCAAGCCATTTCTCATAAGGGGTACGATTGTCGGTAAGAGAGAATACTTCTGACAAAGCATAATCGCCGTTGACCATTCCTTCAGCATCGAAACCTACAGCGACTGCAACATAGGTACCCAGTTCAAGCTTGAAATTAGTGCTTGAAGTACCACGTTTCAGCACATCGGAAAGGGATTTACCGGCGGCAACCGCCTTGCTGACCTCAGAATATGCCTGACCCGCAGCATTCTGCGCAATGACAGACGGATCAGTATTCTCGTCGAAAGCAGAAGCATCAAGGACGACTACAGAATAAGCGGTCGTCTCTTCTGTAGATGTGACAGAGACAAGATAAGGAGCATTCTTGTCTTCGCTGTCGATTCCGTCATAAGTTACCGTCCACTCGGATTTAGGAGCAAATTCAAAGCTCTCGGTCTTGAATGTGGCCGAAGAAGGTGTACCGTACTGCACGAGTTCCGGAGTAATGCCGAATACGACATACTTGTAATCAGTGCCGAATGAAAGACCGTCCACCTTGACTGTAGCCTGAGTCCCGGAATAAAGATCCGATGGATTCAGATTCTTTATCGCATTGCTTATGATCTCAGCATCTTTAGCCTCGACATCAGTTGTCGCAACTCCATACCATGTATAGTCATCCCTACCCTCTTTCAAAGAAACCTCAGCCTCGGCAGAGGTGTAAGAAACATTAGATATCTTGAGATCGAACGTAACCTTGTTCTTGTCCATGTCGGTAGTGAAGGAACAACTGCCCGGAACTCCGAAACGGGTCTTGTCAGGATTGACACCAAAAGCGACATACTGATAGACAGAATTGTCTTTCAGCCCCTCAAGGTGCACGGTCTGATTGTCTCCGATATGAAGACCGGCCTCTGTGACCTCACTGAGCCTGGAACTGATCAGGGCCTCGATATCTGTAGAGTTGCCCTCGCTCACGAATCCGTACCAGGTAATATCCTTCGGACCATCATGGCGGACTATTACGTTGATATTATCATAATCTATATCAGAAGTTCCGACTGTGAAAGTAACATTGCTCAAGTCGTCTGCCTTGTCGTCCGGTTCATCCTTGTCCTTGCAGGAAGCAAGGGCAAGGGTTACAAGACCGGCAGTCAAAAATGCTATTATTCTTGTGATTTTCATAATCTACTTTATTTTGCTCGTCTGTAATACTGTGTCCCGACAGCATATTTCCCTGGGAACGAGAATGACTTCTCATATCCGCGGACTGATGCGGCA
>FUZM01000007.1 GCA_900167925.1 Bacteroidales bacterium WCE2008 | reverse complement strand
GGTATCTGGATGGAAAAAGATTATATGTAGATGGCGATATAAGGATCAATATATATGACTTCAATTTCTTTGATAGGTGATTAAAAACTGACTCGGCCTGTACGACTTCGGAGCAAGGATGTACTCGCCGTCCAACATGCGCTGGATGACGATTGACCCTCTCTGCGAGAAGTACTACAGCATCAGCCCGTATGTATATTGCAACAGTAATCCAATTAATTTGGTCGATCCGGATGGAAGGGAATTTGGTGATTATTATACTAAGAACGGACAATACCTCGGATCAGATGGAAAAGACGATAATAAAATATACATTGTGAATTATGTAGTTCCCACGGTGGCTTCATGTTTTGGGTATTCTAACGAAGAACTTCTAACCAATGCCGACGTCTCAGAGGAATGTGATGGCCTTATTATCGTAGAACGAGACGGGGAAAATACAGATGACATAGCTACTCCTGGTTCAGTGAACGTCGTCGGAGAAGATCGTTTCACATGTTATAGCCTAGAACGTCCAGGCGAGCCAACCAAAGAAGCAGGTCTAAAAAGACCAATCCCTGTGGGATTATATAATACAGAACCACGTGCTGAAGGTAAAATTTCTGGTGCGTTTGCCTTCAGGATATACAATGAGGATAAGACAAGTGAGAATTACGTCCCGATCAAAAGAGGAATATTGGGGCACATCGGCAATAAACCAAGTGATAGTCACGGTTGCATTTTGTTTGGGGAAGGAGCCTCAGGAAATCATTACATAACTGGAAGCAAAAATGCTATGGGCAAATTTGAATCCTTCTATAAAGGGAAGGATAAAGTTAAGATGATAGTAAAATAACGATATATGAAAAATGCACAATGTACTAAGTATTTGCTTTATCGGGGCATTATTATTCTGTCAATTTCAGTCTTATGCGCTCGCGTTTATGGACAGAATCTTGATGGGATATCTAAATGCATAGCCCATGAACTTGACGAGATCGCCAAGGTAGAAGTACTTGGAAGACACGCCACATACGAAGATAGAAAGGTCACGCAAAAAGCTGTCAAGAAGATAATAAATTCACTCCCCGCAAGTTTCGAAGAGACTTATATCATTCGAGGTATGCTGATCTCGCGAGGTTATCCAGACATTATGTCCATCAAAGAGATTAAGGATAGTCTGGTTTCTTTCGTGGTGGCGGGGAGAATGGCTCCACCAGACAAAAGGGCTTCGTGGGCCGGTTATTTTTCTGGAATGGATGGGAGAACAATGAGACGAATGAAGATTAAGTCACCCGGAGGAGGAAAAGACAAGGATCAGGGCTTCACTGATGCCTATCGAACCTATGTCATGAGCCAAGACCGACCAGAAAAAACATCTACGGCTATAATGAGGACGATCAAAGATACAGACAGGAAGATGTCTGAAGAATTCCCCGAAAACTTTGAGGGCTATCTTTGTCTACAAGAAATCTGCGATAATTGTGTAAGCACATATATGTATAGCAGTCCATTTATAGATAAATCTGAGTATGTCAAGAAGGTTGCCCGGATTGCGTCGGATGGTATCTGGATGGGAGATCACGTTAGTGAGCTTTATGGCGTTCTTTTAGATTACATGGAACAGCCTGATGGCTTAAATGTGATTATACAAGAAATGAATCAACATGACGGGGCAGAGAACGTGAGGTATTGGAGCATGGTTTTCGGTGGTCCGCATCCGGAGAACCACATTGCTATCAAAGAAAGGATTAAGAGTTCAATTATGGAATCGAATTTGCACTATTCATATATTGATTCTATTGACAAAGGATACAAAAAGGCGCTTGAGGATAGATATTTGTCCTATGATAAGCCAATCAAGACAAAAGAGAGTATATCTCGAAGCCTTCGATTTGATAATTACTGGAGCACTTTGTATGATTGTGCAGATGAGCTGTTTCGACTTCAACAAGTATCTGAAGAACGTGATGAATGGATTAATGAATATTTATTGAGGATCGATTATCCGCTAGTCATGTTTAGAATGTAGAATATTGACCCAGATGTAAGGTTTTATTGAACAGCCTATCTTCAGAGAATATATCTAAATGAGATGGAAGATATGGAGAATTGGGCAAATAAACCTATGACAGCCTTTGTCCTTGTCTTTGAACGCAATGATTCCCTGATTGTATCATTTGCCACCCAGCCCGAGAATTATCGGATAACCCTACCAGATTATTCTTCAGGTTTTGAACCAGTTAAAAGAATCAGTAACTACTTTATTGACAAGTTGGTCATAATGATGGTTCGAAGGTGTTTGATGGGGAGATATCAGAGGTACATGTAAGATCTGCGGAATCGGAATAGATTCGTCTATCAGGTGTAAACTGTAAACACTTAGAAGTTAGCGCTTTATGATTTTAGAGATGTACCTTGGTGCATCTCTAAATTTGTATATATCTGAATATCAGCAAGATGCATTTTGCAACAAACACAACCGCACTGTCGTCAGGTATATATTCAGACGCAAAAATCAGCGGAAATAATCCGAAAGATTTGGACTGGAAACCTGGACGACAAATAAGCCCGCGATCCCGCCTTGACAGACAACGCACTGATTGATAATTAATTAGACCATAATCCAAAGAATTAAGCCATAACCCGCTGAGAAACAACCACTTACACTTACCAGTTAGGATGAACGATTATTAAAACAGCCTAACAGACTACATTTCAGCAAGTTAAGCCAAAGAAAGCATTAGGATTATTTCCCTTGAAAAAGTGGAAACAAACTTGTAATATCCTAAATTTGCTTATCGTCACTGCTGATTCCACTGAAATATATACAATAAGAATGGAGAAAGCCGAAAATCCATAAAAGAGTAGGTACAACCAAAAAAAATTTCAATTATGAAAAAAATCAAAACCATTGAGAACTCCATCAATGACCTTCGCGAAGCAAGACTCGGTATCTCACAGATGTCCGATATTTATGGAGGAAAGAAAGACAAATCACATCATTGCTTTGGTCTTGACCAATTCATGATAAATGATTATTGTTTCTGCAACAAACGCAGATTCATCTAGAATCTGATTTAAAGGTAACTCATTCAAGACTGAATATGATCTGGTCAAAATATAACTACGAATACAAATCACGCAAACACGGTCGGCTACTGTTCAATTATCTTACAGGTGTCTTTCTGGATTTGAACGACGATGATGTCAATGAAATGGTTCATGTAATCAAAAAATCGCCAGACAATTACGATTTCAGCTCGGATCCGGATCTTATGACATATCTTCTTGACAATGGAATAATTGCCGAGAAAGATGAGGATAATGAAGATATTCTTTATTATCGGGCACTACGGTCCCGGACCCAGACCCTGTATAAAACTATAACGATAGTTCCGACCATCGATTGCAATCTTACCTGCCCATACTGCTTTGAAGGCGTGGACAAGAAGAAGAAATACATGAGTAAGAAAGTTGTCGATGCTGTAAAGGAGTATATTGATAAGACCTGTGTAAAGACAGACACCAGACATATCAGTCTTTTATGGTTTGGAGGTGAACCGCTTCTCGCTTTTGATACGATAAAAGAAATAACGCATTATGTCAAGGATACCGGTATCCCGTTCTATACAGATATAACGACCAACGGCACTCTTCTGACGGAAGAAAAACTTGCGGCCTTTGAAGATCTCAACGTAAAACAGATACAGATTACATTTGACGGACCGAAAGAAAGCCACGACTCCAAAAGAGCATACCGGAATGGCAAGGGAACTTTCGACCAGCTTATGTCAAAAAGCGAGATGCTTGAGAAATATGTTATAGAACATCCGGATTTCATAGTACATCTCAGAATCAACGTCGACCTGATCAATAAAGACAACTGCGCTGATCTATACCTGACGTTCAGGGAACAATTCCCGCATCTTCATGTATATTTCGCCCCTATCAAGCAATATAGTACGTGCAGCAGCGCCGTGGACTGCTTTTCCGGAGACGAAGACGTTCTGGATTACATGATTGACCTTTATTATAAATACGGGATAGACGTGATCGATTTCGATTCGGTGATGCGGGGAATGAGACCATGTATGGCCGAATGCGAAGGATCTGTCATAATCGGCCCGGACGGAGAGACTTACGTATGTCTCAATGATGTCGGCAACCTGAAGGAATCCTCCGGCAACATTGTGACAGGGGAAATCAACCCTGAGTTGGTTTCCAGGTATCGCAACGCCAGACTGACGGCATACAATCCTTCATGTCAGAAGTGCAAGATATTGTGGTTGTGTGGAGGAGGCTGTCCTCATGCACAATATAGGAATAAGACCTATAACGAGCACAATGATACATGTACGCCTGTCAAAAGACTTTCTATGTTACACAAGTACCTCGATGTGAGGTACGAAATAAAAACTAAAATCAATAATCATGAGTAAAAATCTTGAAAAGGCCATAAAGATGGCCGAAAGTAAAATGATTGCTGAGAATCCGGTCAATCTTGATTCAGAAGCAATGTCGATTCTCAACGGAGGTCAGGAGATAAACCCCGGAGTATTCGGAACGATCAGCGCGGAATGCAGAGCTGACCGTGTCTCATGTCATGAACGTAAACCGGACGCCAGGGACTTGATTCAATTAATATTTCATTGATGATTCCTGACGGGACAAAAGTAAATTCCGCCTTCCTTCATGAACTTGACATCAGGTTCATGAAGGAGCTTGTTTCCGGATATATGAATAAATATCCGGATGCAGATATTCTGCGTATTACAAAACTCGCTCTTGGGAGCGGAGTCCTTGATGAATACCGCAGACTGATCTCCAATATCACCCCCATTATATGTTCCGGGATAATTTCATCTGGAGCAGAGCTCTCACCCGAAACATTTTCTGCAGGTATCCATTTCATGGACTCGCAATATCCCGCATATCGCAGCAAGAAGAAGAAACTCCAGAGAAGCACGATCAGACAAATCGCTGAAATCCTGAGGGCTCTGCGACAGGACAGGGATACTATCTCGAAGATTTTCGGCATATCCGCCCCAGAAGAACCGGAGTCGATAGAATTAGGGCTGGGCGACAGGCACCGGGGAGGAAGGACCGTCGCCAGAATATGTTACAAGGGCGGCCAAAGCATATTTTTCAAGCCCAGGGAACTGTCTGCAGACAAGCATTTCTATGAGCTTGAAGAAATTATAAGCCACAAGCTGGGACTGGAATATAAGCCTGTAAGAATACTGACCGGAAAGGGTTACTCCTGGGAAGAAGAAATCAGATATATTCCTTGCAGGTCAGAAGAAGAAGTCCGCCGTTTTTACTACCGTTCCGGGATTGTGCTATTCCTTTCTTTTATTCTGAACGGTTCGGACGTCCATTACGAAAATCTCATCGCCAATGGAGAGTATCCCAGAATCATCGACCTGGAGTCTATATTCGTTCCGCCGATGCCGATTGAAGGCATGGAGTCAAATCAGAAACTGTTCAGGAATATATTGCGCTGCGGTCTCATCCCGACAGACTTCATCCCCGGAAGCGATAAGAAAATTTCCATGGCGGGATTGGCAGACACATCTTCCGTGGAGAGCCCTCATGAAAGCATTGAATATAAATATGATAAAGACGGCCAGATAAAAGCTGTAGGGCACACGGGACTTATTGAAGAAGGAAGGAATATCCCGACACTCAACGGAGAGAAAAAGCTTCTGGAAGACTATCCGGAGCAGATTTGCGACGGATTCCGCGATGCTTACAGGCTGGTTCTATCAGAGAAAGAAGAATTCATCCGTATCGTAAGTAAATCCTTCAGGAACGATACAGTCCGAATCATTTTCCGCAATACCAGATTATACGCCGGAATCAGGAATCAGACTTACAAAGCACAACTGATGAAAAGCATCTCCGGGACAAGGGAATATATAGAGTCGCTGTTACAAGAGGATATCGTGGATTACAGGATTCTTGGGAGAATCTATAAGCATGAACTCAAGAGTCTGATGAATTGCGACATGCCGCTGTTTACGACTAAGACAGGATCCCGGGATCTGTGGTTCTCCAGATACGACAGGATAAAAGATTTCTTCGAGACCACAGGAAAAGACGCAGTATTGGAGAATCTGGACGAAATGTCAGAAGAAGAACTGGAGCGGCAGTCATGGATACTTCGCGCCGCTTCAGTATTTCCGTCCAGTATCAGAGAAGTACATATCCCTGAAGCTCCGCAAGAAGAAGATATCGCCAAAGGCGCCTATGACTTCATCCTGAAAAATATCCATGTAACCGACAGATATGCCTATTGGCTGAACTTTCAGCCTTCCTCTCTGGAAAGGTCCACATACTATCTTACAGAAGCATCATTCGACCTGTTCATGGGAATGCCCGGAACAATCGTTTTCCTCTGCGCCTATGGCAAGATTTACGACAGCGAAGAGGCCATAACTATAGGCAAGAAGGCGTATGCTTACCTGAATGACCTGATGGAGAAGGCCCACGGGAGCATGATGCCCCTGGGGCTATATGCCGGATGGGGAAGCATAATATTCCTGAATACGAAAATGTATGAGATCCTCGGGGACAGAAAGTATCTGGATGCAAATAAAAAGATATTGGGCTGCTACGATTTCCGTATGAGGATAAGACGGGATACCAATTACACTCTGCTCAAAGGCTCCGCCGGGTTTATAGTATCGATATGCAATTATCTGAGATACAGTCCGGACGACAATGCAAAAGAGCTGGCCGAGGTTGCTGCAAAACATCTGATTGACAATGCAAGAGAATTCGGGGAAGGTATCGGATGGAAAATAGTCAGCAAAGTCCCGCTTTCCGGTCTTGCACATGGATCTTCCGGATTCGCGCTGGCGTTTCTCGGATTGTGCGGCCTTTTCCCGGAAAAAGCCGAGTATAGGGAAACATTGAAAAGGATACTCACTTACGAGAATTCTCTCTTCAATCCCGGGCAAGGCAACTGGAAAGACATGCGAGATTATATCAGAAAGAAGCATGGGGACAATTATTACTCTACGGCATGGTCCCATGGTGCCGGCGGAATAGGCCTGGTTCGTCTGGAGATGGTAAAGAAGGGAATTACAGCTGTCAGACCCGAGCTGGAGACAGCCATCCATACAGTACTCAGAGACGGATTCACCGACAATTTTGAGTTATCTTACGGAAGTTTCGGGAATCTCGAGCTTCTGTTCAACTACTACCTTTACCAGAAGGACCCGGCAATCGAAGAATATCTCAGGAAAATAACCGGCCTCCTGGAATCAAGATACGCTGCAGG
The DNA here is from genome assembly GCA_900167925.1 of Bacteroidales bacterium WCE2008. Classification (NCBI taxonomy): domain Bacteria; kingdom Pseudomonadati; phylum Bacteroidota; class Bacteroidia; order Bacteroidales; species Bacteroidales bacterium WCE2008. The sequence continues at coordinate 40,305 of FUZM01000007.1, read as the reverse complement.
CAAATATACAATGGGAGCACCATTCTGGAACATGAGTTTCATGACCAATCTTCCTGGTGTAGGATATGAGTATCTGCGCCTGAAGAATCCGGATCTACTGCGCTCGGTCCTGATTCCTGACATATAAACTTGGCAGCTGAGACTGTCGGGCGGTGGCTTGCGATTAAAGTATGGCAAAAGATCGAAATTGTTATGTCTCAACACTTTAAAGAGCCTGAAAATATCTTGCCTGCGTATTGTATTGATAATCAATTACTTATAAAACCGCCCGCAATCATCGTTAGGTCGCCGTTTTTCCAAAGCCCGTTTTTACATTGTATTTCAGCACTTTATGAAATCCGACGCGTTAGGCTTTTCCGAGGCTGAAAAGGATGAAACAAGAACGTTTTATACTATCTTTGTTACAACACTTGGAATGAATAACCACCTGCTTTTATCCCCTAGACGGAAAAGCCGAAATCCGTAAAAAAGTAGGCATAACAAATAAATCATTTAGTCATGAAAAAAATGAAAATGAATCTTCTCAATTCTGCGGAAGCAAAGGAAGTCCGCGGAGGTATCAAAGTCCCGGGTGTTCCTGCTTGCGGAATGAAAGAGTACGGAAAGACCTGCGTCTACAACTTCTTCCCTGAAGGAAATCCAATCGAAGACATCCTGAAGGATATTTTACGATAATCTTTAAAACGACCATATTATGAAAATGAATCTTATCAACTCCGCCGAAGCAAAGGCAGTCAAAGGTGGAGTACCTTCAATGATCGAGCCTTGTAAGACTATCGACGTCATTCTTTGTTATGCTGACTACTTCCCGGGACCTCGCTGCAAAAAGTTTGAGTTCCTCAAGCCTTCCGATCCATTCGAAGACATTTTGAAATAGTAACGGGTCGCATGACCAGTCCGCGGATCAGTCCAAAACGGGTCCGCGGACTTTATGACAACAAATTAATAAAGGAAACCATATATGCTGCGCACAAAAGACATCCACCTTATAAACACCGATACTTCGATAGTATTATTCTACCATGCGGCTACGATGCAGATGTACCCGCTTGATAGAGAAGATGATAAAGATCTCGTAGAATTTCTTGAGTATCTCTCGGCCAACGGTAAACGGGCCACCAGGAAGAAATACTCATCAGAGAAATACGAAGAAATCCTGAATTTCGTCAACGAGACAATCGCCAGCGGCCCGCGCTCGAAGTATTCAAGACTGGAGAAGGACACTATCGCTTACAGCCAGATCGTGCTTCCTATCGCAGCAAGTTGCAACCTGGCATGTCCTTACTGTTTCGCGCAGACAGACGGCGGTTTCCACTTCGGTTCCTTCAACGAGAAAAAAATTGAAGACACAATCGATTTCATAGTAGCGCACCGCAACAAAATGCCGGTATCCATCACTTTCTTCGGCGGAGAACCGCTGCTCCGTTTCGACCTGATGAAACATACCGTAAAATACGTCAACGAAAAGTACAAAGACGAACCTATCGGCTACTCGATCACCACGAACGGCACCCTCGTCAATGATGAGATAATCCAGTTCTTCAAAGACAACAAAGTCGCCGTCCTCGTCAGCATAGACGGACCGGACAACGAATTCAACGTAAGACACTACAAAGACGGCACAAAGAGCATCAACGATGTCCTTAAGAACATAAAGAAGTTTCAGGAGGCAAAAGTTCCTATAGAACTCCGCGCTACTCTCCTCAACATCAACCCATATATCTGCCAGACTTTCCAGTTCTTCGAGGAAATGAAGGTGCCGTTCTCCATCATTTTCGCCTTCTCATCAGAGAACACCAGCCACCACTATGCCGACTACGACGAGAATACCATGTCCAGCATAGAGAAACAGATGGAGGATCTCTACCTCTACTACGCGAAGAAGGTGCGCAACCACGAAATGATCTATAACAAGAGGTGCTCCGAAATAATGAACATCCTGCGTTACAGGGTCAAGAGGAATCTGAGCTGCGCAGCCGGCAGGACGACATTCACGATCACCTCAAAAGGCGATATCTTCTCCTGCGCCCACTTCATGAACAATAAGGACAGGATCATCGGAAACATCTACAACGAGACTCCACTTACCGAAAAATGGAATGAGTTCACCCCGACTCCGATGAATAATCGCGAAAAATGTCCTGACTGCTGGGTAAGAAATCTCTGCAACGGAGGCTGCATGGCCCAGCTCATCCATGCCGGCCGCAAGAATACGGATCCGCTTCCGGAGGACGAGTGCCACCTTACCAAAGCCGAGAACGCTTTCTACCTCAAGCTGAGCTATCTGATCATGGCTACGGCCAAGAAAGATAAAGAAGAAAAGGCCGTGTAAAATAGTATAATTTACTATATTTGTACAATAACATAATACCATAGATGGCTTTCCCGTTTTTTCACCAGATGGACGAGATGGACTGCGGTCCTACCTGTCTCAATATTGTAGCGGCTTCCCACGGAAAACAGTTTCCGATGGAAAACCTCCGCAAACTATGCTACAAATCAAGGACAGGTGTTTCGCTGCTGTCTCTGAGTGACGCGGCCGAGTCAATCGGCATGCATTCTACCGGAGTGAAGATATCGTGGGAACAGCTCCGCGACGAGGCTCCGCTTCCTTGCATCGTGCACTGGAACCAGAACCACTTCATCGTCGTCTATGAGATAAAGAAACACGGATCCGAGTGGTACGTATATGTATCCGATCCGGCCGAAGGTCTGCTGAAATATCCTGAAAAGAAGTTTCTCAAATCCTGGCTTGCCATAAAAGGTGAAAATGGAGAAGATGATAAAGGCATAGCGCTACTGCTTGAACCGACTCCGGCTTTTTATGAGCACAACGAAGCTGAAGAAAAAGGGACGGAAAAATTCAACCTACGCCACCTTATAAAATATCTCAAGCCGCATAAACAAAGCATCATACAGATTTTCCTCGCTATGATTGTAGCGAGTTTGTTGAGCCTGATCCTTCCTTTCATCACCCAGTCCATCGTCGATCAAGGTGTGACGCTGGGCAGGCTGGGATTTGTCAAAACTATGCTCTTCGCCCAGCTCATGATAGTGCTGGGCCAGCTCGCCAACGACCTTATCAGAAGCTGGCTGATGCTCCACATGACCGCAAGAGTCAGCATCTCCCTGATCTCCAACTTCCTGGCCAAGCTCATGAGACTCCCGATCGCATTCTTCGACTCGAAGATGACCGGAGACATAATGCAGCGAATCCAGGACCATACCAGAATCCAGGACTTCCTCACAAACTCCCTCATAAGCATAGTCATGGCGGTAGTACTGCTGATAGTCTATGGAGCAATCCTGGGAGGATACAACCTGGGAATCCTCGCTATCTTCCTCGTCGGATCCCTGCTCTATATCGGCTGGATCCTGCTTTTCCTCCGCTGGAGAAGGAAACTCGACTACATGAGGTTCCAGGAAGCCGCCAACAACCAGAGCAACATAGTCCAGCTGATCGGCGGAATGCAGGACATCAAGCTAAACAACTGCGAGAAGCAGAAACGCTGGGAATGGGAACGCATCCAGGCCAAGCTTTTCAAGATCAGCATCAAAGGTCTCACCCTCTCGCAGACCCAGCAGGTCGGAGGCACGTTCATCGACCAGACAAAGAATATCCTTATCTCTTTCCTTGCCGCGAAAGCCGTAATCGACGGAGACATGACCCTCGGTATGATGACCGCGCTGCAGTATATAATCGGTCAGCTCAATGCTCCGGTCGGTCAGTTCATCTCCTTTGTCCGCGAGTCTCAGGACGCCGGCATCTCCATGGAACGACTTGGAGAAATCCACAACAAAGAAGACGAAGAGCCTGCAAATAACGAGAAGATACATATCATCCCGCAGGATGCCGACATAGAATTCAAAGACGTACTCTTCCAGTACGAAGGGCCTCACTCCCCTAAAGTTCTGGACAGGATATCCCTGAAGATTCCTCACAACAAAGTCACTGCTATTGTCGGAGCCTCCGGAAGCGGAAAGACTACGATGCTCAAGATGATGCTGGGATTCTACGCCCCGGTCGACGGAAACGTCACTCTTGGAGGTCTGGAGCTGAAGAACTACAGCGAAAGCGACTGGAGAAGGATGTGCGGCTGCGTAATGCAGGAAGGTTATATCTTCTCCAACACAATTGCCGAGAACATCGGACTCTGCGACACCGTCCCTGACATGGAAAGAGTCAGGACAGCCGCTGATATCGCCAATATCCGCGACTGGATCGAGGCCCTTCCGCTCGGATACAATACCAAGATCGGAGCAGACGGCCATGGACTCAGCACCGGCCAGAAACAAAGAATCCTGATCGCCCGCGCCGCGTACAAGAACAGCCCTTACCTGTTCTTCGACGAGGCGACCAACTCTCTCGACGCCAACAACGAGAAGGTGATCATGGAGAATCTCGACAAACTCTTCGAGAACAAGACGGTCGTCATCGTGGCCCACCGTCTCAGCACTGTCAAGAACGCTGACAACATCATCGTCCTGAATCAGGGACATATAGTCGAAGAGGGTACCCATAAAGAACTTACCGACAAGCGCGGCTATTATTACGAGCTGGTGCGCAACCAGCTGGAATTAGGAAACTGATATGCCAGATATAATAAACATACATAGCGAAGAAGTCCAGGAAATAATGGGACGCAAGCCGTCCTGGATAATGCGTTGGGGCATCACGGTGCTAATAACTATCATCGTGGTGTTCATCGTATGCTGTTATTTCATACGCTATCCACAGACAGTCTCGGCAAGGATAACTCTTACGTCAGATTACCCTCCGGCCGACCTTGTCGCAAAAGCCACCGGCATCATAGACTCCGTCTTCGTTTCTGACGGAGACAAGATATGCAAAGGTCAGTTGCTGGCTCTCATAGCAAGCGCCGCAGACTACGGCGACATGGTCATAGCCGAAAAATATGTTTCCGGGGATGAACCTTACGCCGAGTTCACGGAAGACGAGTTCAAGAGACTTCAATCCCTCAAGCTTGGGGACATACAGCCGAACTGGATCGAATATCTTTCGGCCTGTTCCAACTTCAGCGATTATCGTCGCATAGACCAGAACGGCAAGAAAAGAATTCTGCTGTCCGAACAGGTTGAAGGCGCAAAAGCATATTACAGCAAGCTTGAAAAACAGAGGGCGACGGTGGTCGATGCGCTCAGATATGAGAAGAAAAGTCTCGAGAGGGATTCGATCCTGTTTACCAGAAAAGCTATATCCCAGGACGAATACGAAGGAGAACTCAAGAACTATATCGCAAGGAAGAACAGCCTTGCCGGATTCGATGCAGAGATGACTAATGCCCGGCTGAACAGACTTCAGCTCGAGCAGCAGATCCTGGAGCTCGGGACTCAGCAGAAAGCCGAAGAAAACGAGCATCTCAGAAGGATAAGCCAAGCCAGAAGCCAGTTCCGCAATAGTCTGGCTATCTGGAAAGAACAGTATGCCATCATAGCTCCGTATGACGGAAACGTCTCCCTCCAGAATATCTGGAGCCGGGGCCAGCATATTTCCGCCGGAGAAATAATAGCCAGCGTCTCATCGGCTGAGGATATGCATATAAAAGGCAGGATGAAAGTGACCTCCATAGGATTCGGCAAGATAAAGGTCGGACAGACCGTGAATATCAAGCTGTCCGGATTCCCGTATCTGGAGTTCGGAATCCTCAGAGGTAAGGTAGAAACGATATCTTCCGTTCCGGAAATGAGTCAGGAAGGACTGTTCTATACAATCGATGTAACTCTGCCTGAAGGCCTTGAAAGCACCTACCATAAACAATTCCCGTTCGTCCAGAACATGGATGGAGTCGCCGAAATCATAACTGAAGACATGAGGCTTATAGAGCAGTTCATACGTCCTATAAAGTCTCTGTTCTTGAACTAGACATCCTTCCGAAAGCATAACTGCCTATACATCAATCCATTACAAACCCATTAACGAACAAGCGTTAGGACGGGCTGATTTCCGCATACACTAAGTAACTTATTTACAATCACTTACAAAGACAGACGCGTTAGCGTTTTTATAGCCGTTAATCGAGGTAATAAAAACGTTTTACCATAACTTTGCAGGACACTAAAAACTATGATTATGGAAAAGGGAAAAAACCAAGAAAAAGGCGGTTCTGTAGGAAGCGGAACGGTAGTGCTTGACACAAGAATTAAACATGCAACTTCTGTAGAGGAAAAGGCCAAGGCTAAAATCACTTGTCTGCAGGATAAGATCAAATTGAACCGTATCAAAGACCAGGTGATTCAGAAATGCCGTAACCATTTTGTCGTAGAACCAGCCAACCCGGCACCGGACCCTATAGGGCCGATTGCTGCAGGGAAGATCAAGAAGAAATAAAGGGAACGCCGAAGCCCGTAAACAGTAGGCAAAATTAATTAACACTAAATTATGAAAAAAATGAAAATGACCCTGCTGAATTCAGAAGAAGCAGGATCAGCAAAAGGTGGAGCACCTATCTGCGTAGCTGCATATGATCCATGCATCGCCGCATTCCTGGATCCATGTACTGTCAGATTCCTGAAGCCATGTAGAGTAGAATTCCTTAATCCATGCCTTGCCAGCTTCCTGGATCCATGTACTGCCAGATTCCTGCAGCCATGTAAAGTATCATTCCTTAAACCATGCGTCGGCGGATTTGGAATAATCGACCCTCCGTATCTCGACAGGTAGTCTTAATCTAAACGCCTTATAATCAGAACGAAAAGGTAGAATTAAAATACACCCGTTAGCCCTTTGTGGCGACGGGTGTTTTATTCTATTGGTTTCCATAAAGTTACATAAGCCCCGAGTTAGGATTTTGACAGGCGTTTTTTCTTTATCTGGAAAGTTAAATCATATATTTGCAGAATAGAAACATAAATACATTAAAACATGAAAACAATGAAAATGAACCTTCTCAACTCAGAAGAAGCAGGATCAGTAAAAGGTGGAGCTATAATACCTCCGATCGATGATTGCCGCCTTACAGAACTTATAACTTGCAGGGTTAGATTTCAGACAAACTGTACCTTCAATTTCGGCATTTGCAAATATGATTTCGGCATTTGCAATCACTCATTCCTCAACAAACCACCATTTGATTACCTGTACGAGTAGAATAAGGAGAAAGCCGAAAATCCTTTAAAGAGTAGGCATTAGACTAAATACGTATCAATCATGAAAATGTCCCTTCTCAACAACGAAGAAGCTCTTCACGTTGAAGCCGGAAAATGCGGTGCATTCTTCGGTATTCCAATCGATCCATGCAAAAAGAAAGAACTTCCGTGTAGTCATGGTTACGCTTCTTACTGCGTATCTGCATTCGGCGGCGGTTGTGTCGGCGAATTCGCATCCATCTAATCCACAAGCAATGGAAACCCGATGTCCGTATCTCTGGAAACAGAATACGGGCATCATTTTTTAAGGAACAATATTTGCGGCGATTTCTGCCATGTCCTTCAGGAAAATCATAATAGCTTCGGACTCGTTCAAGGGATGCCTTTCGTCTCTTGAGGTCGCCGATGCGATAGCAGCAGGACTGGATGGTCATAAGATCGTCCGGATCGGAATCGCCGACGGAGGAGAAGGGACGGCGGAGACGCTGACCCGCTCTCTCGGCGGACGAACTGTCGGGGTCATGGTCCATGATCCCGCAGGCCGCAGGATCATGTCCTCATACGGCATTCTGCCCGACGGGACGGCCGTTCTCGACCTGGCCTCCGCGAGCGGACTGACATTGCTCGCACCGGAAGAACGCAACCCTATGCGGACTTCGACCTTCGGGACCGGAGAGATGATTCTCGACGCCCTCGAAAGAGGATGCCGGAAGTTCATGATGGGAATCGGCGGAAGCGCGACCAATGATGCCGGCACCGGAATGCTGGCCGCCCTGGGCTTCCGTTTTCTGGATTCTGACGGAAAAGCCGTCGAGCCTTGCGGAGCGAACCTTTCAAGAATTACGGAGATCGACGGCTCCGGAGCGGCGGAAGAACTGGCGGGAGCCGGATTCACGGTGGCATGCGATGTCGACAACCCGTTTTTCGGACTCTCTGGCGCGTCGGAGGTCTTCGCGACGCAGAAGGGCGCATCAAAGGACGAAGTCGCTGCCCTGGAGGCTGGAATGGCCTCTTTTGCGGAAGTGCTGCGGAAAAGTTACGGCGAAGTCGGGGAAATTGCCGGAGCCGGGGCTGCAGGCGGAGTCGGCGGAGCCATGGCCCTGATCCTCGGAGCGACCCTGAAGAGAGGCATCGACATGATTCTGGACATTTCCGGATTCGACCGGGAAGTCGCTGACGCCGATCTCGTGATCACCGGAGAAGGGAAGATCGACGCCCAGACCGCAAGAGGGAAAGCGCCGGCTGGAGTGCTGGAGAGAACCCGCCGGATTAATCCCGGCGCCCGCGTATGGGCGATAGGCGGACGCGTCGAGACATGCCCCGAAGTAGAGGCTCTCGGATTCGACCGTATCGTTGAAATCTCGGCAGGTCTTCCAGAGAGCGAAGCCATGGACCCGGCTAAGACAGCTGGGAGGCTACTTCTGCTTTCAGACCTAATCTCAGAATAGATTTTCCGACATTGATAAGGTGGTCGGCGATTCTCTCGACATCGGACGAGAGGGCCTGGTACTGCGAGCCTACGTTGGCCGAGCAGTTGCCTTCTGTCATACGCTGGATATGGTTAATCTCCATCTTTTCCGTGAAGTCGTCGATCTGGTCTTCGATAGCGAAGCTCTTCTCGAGGGAATGCTTGTCCTTATAGATATAGGCCTCCATAGTGTTGTCGTAAAGCTCCATCACCATCTTGCGCAGCTCGGCTATTTCATCTTTTGCCCTGTCGGAGAATGATTCCTCCATTCTGGCAAGGTTCATTGCATACTCCGTAATGTTCTCAGAGTAGTCGCCGATTCTCTCGAAATCGCTGACTGTACGTATCGCCGTATTCAGATACTTCATATCATAGTCGCTCAGGGATGGCTTCTCAGACAGTCTTACGATGAAATCGACTACTCCCATGTTAAGGAAGTTGAGCTCGGCCTCCGTCTTGTCGAATTTCTGCTTGTCAGAGAAATCGAGGGTAGTAACCATCTCGATAGCCCGGTTGAAATTCTCCATAGCGAGTTTGCCCATCCCGATAACTTCTTTCTTGGTCTGACGGGCCGCAACTGCAGGAGTCTTGAGCATGTTGTCGTCGATATGGTAGAATCTCGGAGCATCCGGATCCGCGGCGGCTTCATGGTCAGGAACAAGTCCGGTAACGAAACGGACGAGAGCTTCGGTCAGAGGGAGTATGAGTATTACGGTAGCCACGTTGAAGACCGTATGGAACATGGCGAGCTGGGTCTGAGGCGCACCAGGGAAAGCCTTTTCGAAAACCGAACCGAAGGTTATGCCGCCGGAGACGGTCCTGAGTATCCAGCCGGCAATCATGAATATGACGACGCCGCTGCAGTTGAATATCAGGTGGATCAGGGCGGTCCGCTTGGCGTTCTTTCCGCTGGTCATACCGGCGATGAGAGCGACGACGCAGGATCCGATGTTGGAACCCATGGTCAGGAAGATGCCCTGGTCGAGTCTGATGAGACCGGTTACAACCATGGCGATTGCGACCGAAGTCATCACGGACGAACTTTGGATTATCGCCGTAAAGAGCGCGCCGAGCAATACCAGAATGATCGGATTGCCTATTCTGGAGAGGAATATCTTGACAGCGTCGACATGGGCGAAATCGGACATGGACCCGCTCATCATGCTGAGACCGACGAAGAGCATTCCGAAGCCGGTCAGGATGCCGCCGATTCGTTTAAGCGTCTCGTTCTTGGCGAAGAGGGCGACGAAGGCTCCGATGCCGGCGAAGGTCGAGAACAGGATTGTCGTCGAGATCGAGTTGCCTCCGAACATACCGAGGGCGACGATCTGGGCAGTGACTGTCGTACCGATATTGGCGCCGTAGATTATCGTGGCCGCCTGGGTCAGCGACATGATCCCTGCATTCACGAAACCGATGACCATGACGGTCGTGGCTCCTGAGCTCTGGATGGCGGCCGTACCGACTGTGCCGATGCCGACGCCGAGGAGTTTGCTCCCGGAGGCTTTGGAGAACATGTTCTTAAGACCTTTGGAACTGACTGATTCAAGATTGGAGCTCATCATCTGGCAAGCCACGAGGAAGATTCCTATACCCGCTACCAGCGTAAGGATTGCAGAGATAATTGTTGTTGTTTCCATGTCACACGATTAAGTGACCGAAATTTCGCTCTTTTTTCAAAGGTTTCAAAGGGCCCGGGGCAGTTTTAATAAAAATGTAATTTTTTTGGTTTAGGATCACATCTATAGATATTATAATTCCATTCTATACCCGAGATCTCTCCGTCGACACAGAAATCCTCATATTTCCCTGTATTGACATCAACAAATAAATTCACCGTTCCAGCTACGTAGCCATTGATTCTCGAGTCTGGCCCAATCATAATCAGCCAGGCTTTGTAATTGGGGGATTTGAATTTACCGCAGTTCTCCGAGGATGGATCATACATTCCGAACGGACCATATTTCAAGGTCGTTTTAGCCGGAATCGGATCCTTGCTGATATTCCATGGGCGATATTTTCCTGAGTATTTGTCAAGGATTGGCCCGACAATTTCAACGGCCTCGGCTGCAGTAATGTTATAATTTTCTTCGTTACCAGGCTCCTTCTTTTCACATGACGCCAGTGACAACGAAAGCAAAACGATCGGTGCTAAGAACCATTTCATAAGTTTACTGTCCATAAATCTGAAATTTTTTGGTATAAAATCACATCTGAAGATCCATAATCATGATAGTACAATACTACACCACACTATACCTGAAATCTGTCCGTCGACACAGAAATCCTCATATTTCCCGGTATTGACATCAACGAATAAATTCACCGTTCCACGTATGTCGCCATCGATTCCCGAGCCCGGCATAATCGTTATCAGCCAGGCTTTGTAATTGGGGGATTTGAATTTACCGCAGTTCTCCCAGGATGGATCATACACTCCGAGCGGACCATATTTCAAGGTAGTATTAGCCGGAATCGGACTTTTGCTGATTAACCAAAAGCGATGTTCTTCTAAGTATTTGTCAAGGATTGGCCCGACAATTTCAACGGCCTCGGCTGCAGTAATGTTATAATTTTCTTCGTTACCAGGCTCCTTCTTTTCACATGACACCAGTGACAACAAAAGGAGAACGATCGGTGCTAAGAACCATTTCATAAGTTTACTGTCCATAAATCTGAAATTTTTTGGTTTAGGATCACATCTGAAGATCCTTAATCAGGATTGTACGATGTTACCCCATTCTATATCTGAGATTTGTCCGTCGGCACGGATCTCCTCATATTCCCCGGTATTGACATCAACGAATAAATTCACCGTTCCATATACGGAGCCATCGATTCTCGCGTCTGGGCCAATCATAATCAGCCAGGCTTTGTAATTGGGGGATTTGAATTTACCGCAGTACTCCGAGTGTGGATCATAGTATCCGAACTGGCCATATTTCAAGGTTGTATTAGCCGGAATCGGATCCTTGCTGATTAACCAAAAGCGATGTTCTTCTGAGTATTTGTCAAGGATTGGAGTGACAATTTCTACGGCCTCGGCTGCAGTAATGTTATAATCTTCTTCGTGACAGGGCGCCTTCTTTTCACATGACACCAGCGACAACAAAAGGAAAACGATCGGTGCTAAAAACCATTTCATAAGTTTACTGTCCATAAATCTGATATTTTTAAGATTTCTACTTTCCAAGATTGATTCTGACTCCGGTAGCTACCGTGAACATCCACGGATGCTCGCTGCTGTAAGTGAATAAGACCCGGCGGCCGGAGGGAAGAGTCCAGCTGATTTCCGGTTCAACGAAGAGGCTGAGCCTTCTGGTCGCGTTGAACTGGATGCCGCTGACGCCGAGCAGCCGGAATGCAGGGCCGTCTTTGCCGATGGATTTTCCGTCCAGCTTAGCGCCCATGCATAAATCGCCTTTGATCCCGGCACCAAGATAAGCCTCCAGCCATTTGCTTGAAGCGAAGGTCCAGTCCAGCCTGACCGGTATGCCCAGGTAATGGACTGACTGGGTCTTTTCGCCAGTGAGGTAAGAGAACGAAGACGAATAGAGCGAGTATTCGAGACCTGTTGTTATGCCGATCCTTTCCGTGACGGGGTACCTGAAGGAAATGCCGACAACCAAGGGCCTGCGATGCGAGGCGTCTCCCTCAAGAACGTTGATGCCATCATAAGGACCGTTGATACCATCATCAATACCGTTGATGCCATCACGAGGACCGTTTATGTCACCTTCGTTGCCTGGTGTTGGTACTATGTCGCTAATATCGTTAACGTCATTCATATCAGTCTTGGCAAGTTGTGTCGCAAGGGCGGCAACAAGCCCGCCTCCGGCGGCGATTGCCCCTCCGTTGCCTATTTTGAAGGAAGGGCTATCTTTCGATGACAGAGGCACGAAAGGTGATGAATCCTCCGCAACGATATCGTCCGCTTCAGGAATCGTGGCATCTTCGGCTTGGAGGGGTTCTTCAGCTTGGAGGAGTTCTTCGGCTTCGGTGGCGACTGCCGGCTCTTCCGGCTGTTCAGTCTTCGGCATGTGCCGAACTGTTTTTGTCCGGATTGCTTGCGCGATCAACGTTGTTGGTTCAGGAGGCGTGGCAGTGTCCAGGCAGTCATCTACCTGACCATATACTTCCACGGGTTGCGGAATAATCTGGATGCCCTCCTCCTGAACCGTCGGTTTCCTGAGGAACAAGACGGCGGCGAGCCCTGCTGCGATGGCAGGTACCAAAGCCCAGGCCAGCGGGAAGCGCTTCGCCTTCGTCGCTCCAGTCAAGGCGCGGCGAGAATGGAACGTGACAAGGCTGTCTTCCGGAAGATTACTTGCGTATTCTCCCAGTTTGTCCTTGACTATGTCATCCCATTTTCTCATGATTCCTGTCCGTTCAAATAGTGTCTTATCGTTTCTTTCAGTTGTTTCCTTGCTTTAGCCAGCACCCCGGCCGACCCTTTCTCGCTGATCCCCAGCATCTTGCCGATCTCCTTGTGCGAGTAGCCGTCGATACAATACAGGTTAAAAACGACTCTTCTCAAATCCGGCAGCCCGGCTATCCATTCCAACAGCTTCTCCTCCGGAATCATTTCCATCTCCTCTTCCGTCGGCTCCGATATGGTATCCCGGGACCATGCATCCAGAGAGACTGTCCGCCATCGCTTCCGCTTGATCTGGTTCAGCGCCTTGTTGATCGCAATGCGGCTGATCCATCCATAGAGGGAACCTTTGCTGCCGTCGAACGTATGTATCTTGTCGAGAACCTGGATGAGCGATTCCTGCATGAGGTCCTTGGCCTCTTCATCGTCTCCCAGGTAACGACGGCAGAGCGTATACACCTTGGCTGCATATCTTATATACAGCTCATCTTCCGCCAATCTATCTCCTTGGGAGCAGCGTCTGGCTAGTTCCTGGTTATCCAGATTCTTATACACTTACAATATCATTTCCCTTCCACAAAGATAAAAATCGTTTTCTATCTTATATACACCCAACATCCCCAAATACGTCTCCACCTTCATCAGTTTTTGCAATCGCTGTGTTTTTTCTTCTAAATTTCCCAAATCTTTCCCCTATCTTTGAACTGTACTCCTATTCCAATGAGGTTTAGCTTACTAATTCTTTTGATCATTATATCCGGATAAGGAAAAGAAAATAATAAAAATGTTTCTGAATATTGTTGAAGCAGTGATCTTTATAGATCTGGTAGATAGCTTGTTTGGCAATGCGGACAGGCAAATCAAGAGGTACTTCTGGAAGAAAGAAATTAAAGCTGATGAAAAGACAAAACGAGAATTCAGACTTCATCACATTATTCAAGATTTAACAGCCTTAACTGTACTTATAGCTTTCCGATTAACGGAGAATGTGGCTATAATCGCTGTCGGGGCTCCCATATTCTTCATACATACGGTGATGATCACGCTCCTTTTCAGAAAGAGAGTCTAGAAGGAACGGCGCGGACCATTTGAATGTTGAAGGTGCGCCATCCCTTAATACAGGCCACTCAGTGGCACGGTGCTGCACCCTCAATGCCGGAAAAACAGGGATGAGGGGGCACTACCCCTTAGTACAACGCACTCAGCGGCATGGTGTTGCACCCTCGATGCCGAAAAAACAAGGTTAAGGGTGCGGCATACCACAGTACAGGGTACTCAGTGGCACAGTGCTGCACCCTCAATGCCGGAAAAACAGGGATGAGGGGGCACTACCCCTTAGTACAACGCACTCAGCGGCATGGTGTTGCACCCTCGATGCCGAAAAAACAAGGTTAAGGGTGCGGCAAACCATAGTACAGGCCACTCAGTGGCACAGTGCTGCACCCTCAACGCCGAAATATCAAGGTTGAGGGGGCGCCATCCCTTAATACAGGGCACTCAGTGGCACGGTACTGCACCCTCAACGCCGAAAAAACAGGGATGAGGGGGCAGCATCCCTTAATACAGGGCACCCAGTGGCACAGTGCTGCACCCTCAACGCCGAAATATCAAGGTTGAGGGGGCGCCATCCCTTAATACAGGGCACTCAGTGGCACGGTACTGCACCCTCAACGCCGAAAAAACAGGGATGAGGGGGCAGCATCCCTTAATACAGGGCACCCAGTGGCACAGTGCTGCACCCTCAACGCCGAAATATCAAGGTTGAGGGTGCGCCATCCCTTAATACAGGTCGCTCAGTGGCACATTGCTGCACCCTCAACGCTTTATCCGACGGATTAGAGAACTCGTAAAGCGGGGGCGTGTCAATTGTCCGAACCTCTGCTGGTGCCGGATACCGTGGCCAGCTGGCGGAGACGCCGGAGGCATTGAGGAAAAGCGATGAGCGAGGGAGCGGCCGGCGCCGCCGTGAAAAACGGCGTGTGTTTGAAGGACGTTACGGCGACTTCGAGCGAAGCGACGAAGGAGACGTAAAAGGACTGAGTTAGCCGTTTAGGCGGCGACAGCGACCGAGCAGCTTTTCCGAACCTGCCGGAGGCGGCCCGTCAGCTGGACGCCGCAGGACACTGCCAGTCGCAGTGGCGAGAAAGCGGCGGGTGTCCTCTGGTCGCGGCGAGCGTGGCCACCCTCGGCCACGTCAGAGGGAGGGGCCCGATGGATACGAGTTCTGCGCAGCAGGACGAAGTAGACATTGGGAGGGATGGAGCCGACGCAGTCGGCGGAACAGAGCCGCGACCACGAGGATTCCCGACGCTGCCGGAAGCGGCCCGTCAACCGGACGAGACGGCGGCAGACCATACGGCGAAGATAGAAAAAGGGCTGCCCGGAAAGGCAGCCCTTGAAGTTATTGCTGTTTCTCGAAGATGATCACGTACTCGAGAGGAGCATTGACGAAGCGGTCCACATCCTTGTAGTGGTCGGCAGTCGCCGGGATAGGATCCATCAGATGGAAAGCCAGAGCAAAACAGCCATCAGGCACGGTAAGCGTCTTGCCATAGACGAACTCATTGACGCCAGGACCCAGGAACCTTGCCTTATGGCCGTTGCCGAGAGTGATCTCCAGAGTCTGGAGGTTCATCGTAAACTCATACTTACCCTTAGGCAGCTGGTTATAGAACCTCGAAAGATCCTCATCCGTACTCTTCCACTTGTAATCCCAGAACTTGCCGTCGTTTCCGGCCCACCAGTTGGTAGTACCCTTGACCTCGGCACCAGCCATAGAAGTGACTGCAATCGACAGTCCATTGTCAGACTCCCTCCAGATAGAATCATTCCAGAGCCAGCTCTTGTCAATCGGACTGACAAAAGCAGGATCGCTGCCGGAGCCGCCCAGGACGAAGATTCCAAACGGCGAAGCGTTGCCGCCATATACCGTCCATTTTCCAGGAAGACTGTTCCAGTCAAAATCGACCACAACCGGAGGCTCATACTTAAACGCATCATCCCTCGTCATCGAAGCCTCAGGAACCACGAAACCGTCAGGCATCTTCTCAATCTCGACGAACAGGGCACGAGGACGGCAGGCAATCACCCCGTAATCATCCCAAGTGTGGGTCCAGTTGTCCTTTCCGCCCTTGATCTGGAACATCAGGGCCATATGGTCGAGAGTGACGGACAGCGTCGGAGAAGTGCCAGGCATGTCATATGTGCCCGGAGGAAGCATGGTCGCAGTGGTCACGGTGCCGTCAGGCTTCGTGAACGCAATCTCCTGGGCCGACTTCATGGCCCATTTGCCCTCATAGAGAGGATACAAGTCATAGAAGCTGCGCAGATCGATATCCTTGCCGTTTTCAGGGTTCTGCGAACCGCTGTAGACGAACCACCAGTTGCGTCCGTCCTCGCCGGCATAATTGATGAACGTACCGTCATCCTTCATGACCATGTAATTATCCTTCAGCGCCTCGATGCCGCGGCCGTCCTCATTGTTGAAGCAACCAGGCTTCTTGAGCAGGTCATATATCTTGGTGCAGTTGTACTCAGGACCGGTACCGCCCCAGAGCTTCATCGAAACAATCCTGTAGGTAGGGATATCCGGCGCAAAAGCAGGAAGCTCGGTCACGACGCCGGCCACCGCAGAGAAAGCCTCCCCGGTGATATGGGCCTTGACCGCATCTCCGACATAAACCTCGGCAGTATAGCCGCTGATGTCCGCAGGAATGATGGAGAAACTATATTTCTCGCCCTTGGCAAAAGAGCCCATGACAGTAACCTCGGAAGCCGAAGCCGTCAGTACCGGCTGCTCTCCGCTGTAATCAGCGACGACATCTCCGGCAATCTTCTCCTGAGTCTTGAAGACCACCTTGGTAGCCCCCTCGAAACCGACGGAGAATGAGACCTTGGAAAGCACCGGACAGAAGAACAGCTGGGAGCCGGACGACTTCGCCACAGCCACCGGAGGCACTATTCCCGATGTCTGGACAGTCGGAAGCACGCAGGTCATCTCCTGTCCCGAAATCGACATCCCCTCAAGAGCCGGAGTCACGGCAAAGAAAGAAGTGGAGCCGTCGGCGACGGTCGCAGGGAACTTGGCCACCATCCCGGCCTCTGCCGAATTGGTGAGAGTCTGCACCGAAGATCCGTCATATAGCATAATCACGTCCGAACCGGCCCAGACAGGCTGCGAGCCGTCGGCAAGCGTCGCCCATGTAGCAGAGAAGACCACATCGCCGGACAGGCCCTCGCCGGGAGCGACCGGCTGTTCAGTCTGGCCCTGAGATTCCTCGACTTCAGGGATTTCAATTACTTCGCCGCAAGAAGACAGCATTCCCACGACTGACAGGCTAAGCAAAAGTGTATATACTTTTTTCATATCCATGTATTTTTTTATTTCTTAAAAATGGCGGCGGCGAAATCACGCAGCTGCTCTCTCCAGAACTGCCACTGATGGCCATAAGCGGCATCATGGCTCTGATAGACGATGCCGGCCCTGTCGAGGCGGCGGCATAATTCCAGATGACCCTCCCAACGGTCGTCCAGCGTCCCGCATGACACCCACAGCAGCTCCAAAGCGCCGTTGACGGCATCAGCATCCAGCTGAATCCCGTAGGAAGAAAAGTCCGTAGCTGCGTCAGCCAGCAGACCGGAAGAAAACTCCCCTATCCATGCAAACTTGTCCAGGTTGCGCAGACCGATCATGAAGGCCTGTCCGCCTCCCATGGAAAGCCCGGCAATCGCGCGGTTTTCCTTTCCAGGCAGCACCCGGTAGCGCTTCTCGACCAGAGGGATGACATCCTCCAGCAACTCCTGCTCCAGTTTCTCTATCCCCCATGGAGCGCTGCCTCCGGCCCATGAGCCGTCAGTCATGCCATAGGTCATCACCACCAGCATCGGAACGGCTTTTCCGCCGGCGATCAGGTTGTCCATGATGGCGTCGGCATTGGCCCCGTCCCACCAGCTGCGCTCGTTGTCGCCTTTCCCATGGCGCAGGTACAGCACCGGGAACTGGCGGTCAGGCTCGTCGAAATAGACCTTCGGCACATAGACGCACATCCTGCGGAGAGTCCCGAGAGGAGTGCTCATGTACGAGATCTCGTCTACCTGGCTGCCAGCGAGCAGACGCTCGTCGAAACGGCCGCCCGGCACGTCCACGGTATTGGCATATACCTCAGCGCCGACTTTCACTGCAGGGTTGCCGTAATCCAGCACCTTGACTCCGTCGACCAGAAACGCATACTCATAACAACCGGGCTTCACCGGGCCTATGGTCACTTCCCAGACGCCCTTCTCCTTCTTGGACATAGGATAGCGGCGGACTGTCCATTCGTCAAAGGACAGCACGACCTTGCGGGCACCGGGAGCATTGACCCGGAATGTCACGCGGCCATCCTCCGCCACCACCGGGGAGAATGCTTCCTTTGCGGGAGCATCCCACCATCCGGCAGTAGAGAAAGACTGCGCCTGCATGATGCAGGACCATAATAAGCAAGATAATATGATTGAGAGTTTCTTCATTTCGCTCACTTTTTCAATATCAATAGCCGGCATTCTGCTCCAGGGTCCCCTTGGAGTTGACGACCTCGGAACGCATGAACGGCAGATAATAGTTTCTCTCCATGAAAGTCCTGTCAGCCACGTCCAAGACCTCGTATGAATACCTGTCCTCGGAACGGGTGACCTTCACTCCCTGCACAGGAGAATTGAGGACATTGATGGCATCCCTCCAGCGGAGAAGGTCCCAGTAACGATGGTCCTCGAAGGCCAGTTCGACCTGACGTTCATGCTTGACCGCGGTGCGGAAAGCATCGACAGTGCCCGCATTCACGGCCGGCAGGCTTGAGCTGGCGCGGTTGCGCACCATCGCAAGGGCGGCCTTGGCGCTCATAGGCAATCCGGCAGGGACTGATGCGGGACCATAAGCCTCGTTGACAGCCTCTGCATAGTTGAGCAGAACTTCGGCGTAGCGGTATGCCACCCAGTTATGCTGGGCGGTGGCTCCCTGGGTAAGGTTCAGCTCGTCCGTGAGGAACTTCCTGAGGTAATAGCCGGTACGGCTGGCATTGGTCCTGGCCATATCGTCGCTCTCTCCTGCAGCCTGGGCTATCACGCGTCCGTTCCACCTGCTTCCATTGACGACAATGGAGGCGGCGAGACGCGGGTCCCTGTTGGCATATGGATCGGCTTCATCCACGGCTCCGGTCCACTCATAGGCGGAAACCAGATTTTCCGTCGGACAGACGCCGCTCTTCCCACCGGAAGTGGCGATAGGATAATTGTTCTTCTCCATAGTGTTAGAGGCAGCCCTGCGGACCGCATAGATGGTCTCCGCGCTGGAGAGGGAACGGTTGCCAGTGAAATATGTCGCATAATCGCTGTCGAGGGAGTATGTGCCCAGGTTGATCACGTCGGCGGCAGCCTTGGCGGCCCTGTCCCATTTGTCCCAGTCCCCCGAAGGATTGTGGAGAGGAGATGCGGCATATAGCAGCACGCGAGCCTTGATAGCAAGGGCGGCGCCGAGGGTGAAACGTCCCTCCCTAGTGTTGTTGTCCGTCCAGTCTGTAGCGAGCTGGTCCTTCCAGCCGTCGATCTCGCCGACTATGTATTCCACGCAGTCCTCGTATGAGCTGCGGGCGACCTTCCGGGCGCCGGCGGCTTCCGAGGTCTGCTCGATGATCGGAACTCCTCCGTACATCTTTATGAGCTCGGAATAATAGTATGCGCGGGCAATATGGGCCTCTGCTATGTAATAGTTGAGGGAAGCGACGTCACGGGCATAGTTGACCGCATCCGTGATGAGGTTCCTGTTCTGCTCCAGCAAGGCCATTCCCTTTCCGTCAGAGACGTAATCCAGGAAATAGTTCGCTGCGCGGATACCCTCATAGCAGTTGTTGTAATATCTCCAAAGAGGGTTGACGCTGGAGTTGACGATGCCCTTGTTGAAGTAGATGACATCGGATGCCGCAGAGGTCTGCTGGGCCTCGTCTGAAGCGGATGCGAACAAGTTGTCGTCAATCACCGCGTACCCGTAGATTATCGGAGAATAGAATGCATTGGCAAAACCCCAGATGGAGTTTCGCGACGTCCCTACCGTCTCGGAAGTGTTGTGAAGATCCAGGCTGGTGTCCAGATACTTCTCGCAGGAAGACAGCGTCATCGCCGCTGCAGCCATAGTCAGTAAAATGTATTTCGTTTTCATCTTCAGATACGGTTTAGAATGTTATGGATACGCCTGCGTTGAACGACTTGATAGCCGGATACAGGCCTGAGAGATTCTCCGGATCCAGATTGTAGTCTCTCTGGAAAGGACTGATGGTAAACACATTCTGCGCACTCACGAAGCATCGCAGTCCGCTTATATGGGCCTTCTGCAGCTTTTCGGCATCGAAAGAGTAGCCGAGCTCCAGGTTCCGGCACTTCAGGAATGACGCATCCTTGATCCAGAATGAGCTGTCACGGTAGTTGTTCTCGTTGCTGCGGGTCGTGAGTCGCGGATAGGTGGCGCCGGCGCGGTTGTCGATGCCTTCGGCCGGGTAATATGCCCATGCGCCCCTGGCGATTGCATAAGCATTGCCGTTGTCCACGAAGGCGACGTTCTGGTTCCAGTTGCTGAGGAGGTTTGCCGATACTCCGGCGACTCCCTGCATCATGCACTGGAAGTCGAAGCCCTTCCAGCCAAACCTGAAGTTCATGGCGAAGCCCCATTCAGGCACCCAGCTGCGGCCGATCCTGGTCACGTCATTCTGGTCCACGATTCCGTTCTTGTCGAGGTCGAGATACTTGATGTCTCCCGGCTGGACCGCTCCGAAAGCAGGCGTAGGCAGGGTCGAAATCAAGTTTCCGCTGTCGTCGAAGTCAGTGATGTCATAGAATCCGTCGGCTACGAGTCCGATGTATGTACCGAACGGGCGGCCTGTGGCCTCATTGTAGGCATGGGCGGCAGGAACCTCATCCATGAAGTCCACCCTGTTCCGGGCGAATGAGACCATACCGTCGATGCCGTAGGCAAAGTCCCCGGTCTTTCCGGAATAGCCGAGCTCGACCTCGAAACCGGCATTTGTCATCTTGCCGGAATTGGAGAACGAATACTGCTTGCCATAGTATCCCATCAGGGACTTGTCAAGGGTAAGGATATCGGAGCGCTTGTCAAGGAAAGCGTCTATGCTTGCACTGAGGCCGCCTATGCGGGCGTCGACTCCGAGATTGTACTTGAGACTCTTCTCCGAATGGACATTCTCGTTTGGAACGAACATCGGAACGAGGGTGGTCTGCCAAGTACCTGAAGTCGCACCAGTGTAGAAGCTGCCGATGTAGCTGTATGTATAGTAATCCTTGAACAGGTAACGACCCTTGGAGGAGTAGTCCGCGAGTACCGACGTGGCTGCCGAGTCAGAGTAACCGGAGAGTCCGGCAGATGCCCTGACCTTGAGCCAGTCAAAGGCGTTTCCTTTCATGAATCCCTCATTGGAGACTACCCAGGCCGCAGAGACAGTCGGATAGAATGCCCAGCGGTGACCGGGAGCGTATGCGTCGTTGCCGAATTCGGAGAACGCAGCCTCGACGACGTAGCGGCCGTCATATACATAGTTGACGAAGCCGTTGAGATTGGCGACGTTGTATTTGTATGAGAAGTATCCGTCTCCCTTGAAGGCCGAGAGATAGAAGTTCAGGGCCGTCGTCAGGTGGTGTTTTCCGAAGGCATGGTCATAACCGGCCGTGATCCTGCCCTGCTTGCGGTCCTGCATCCCGGCGGAGCCATAGCCGCTCGCGGTGAGCGTGGTGGTCTGGTCCGTAGTAGTGGTAGAACCGTTGTGCCAGCGGGCATAATTCGCAGTCTTAGAATATGTGCTCAGCGTATAGCTGTACAGGGAGACTGCTTCTTCCAGGTAGAGGCCCGGGGTGACCATGTCCAGCTTCTCCCTGACGGAGAGATTTGTCTGGAGACTGCGGCCCTTGTATGAGTACCAGCCGAGTCCGTGGACTGAAGCATAAGGGTTGTTCGGATAGACAGCAGTACCGCTGTAATTCTCGCAGACCTCGTCGTCATAGACATTGTATATGTTTGACGGATATTTCTGGAGGTTCGAGAACAGGCTGGAGATGGCGTAGTTCGGACGGTGCAGCATCTCTATACGGCCGCCCATGTCGAAGCGGACCTCGAAGATCTTCAGCACGCTGAAATCCAGGTTGGCCCTTACGTTGAAGCGGTTGTATCCGAGATTCTTGGTCGAATCCGAGTTCTTTGCGGAAAGCAGGCCCTGGTTGCCGACATAATCAAGATTGATATTGTATCGGGCACCCTTGGTCCCTCCGTTGAGGATCACGTCCACGTCGGAGAATGTACCATAATCCCGCATCGCCTTGTCATACCAGTCGACATCGATGCCGGTGCCGTCCCTGTAGGCGGCGAGCTGCTCCTCCGAATAGACAGGAGTCCATCTCATGCCGTTGTCGTTGGAGACGGCCTGGTTGTAGAGGCTGGCGTATTCGAACGAACCGAGAGGCTTGTTCATGCTCTGCGGATCCTGGATTCCGTACCGCACGCGGGCCTGGACCGAAGTCTTGCCTTCGACGCCCCTGCGGGTAGTTATGCGGATGATTCCGTTGGCGCCTTTCTCTCCGTAGAGGGCAAGGGCGGCGGCATCCTTCAATACCTCAACCTTCTCGATTTCGGAAGGAGAGATGGCGCATACATACTCGGCGTTCACCTCGAAGCCGTCCACGAAGAACTTGGCCAAGGACCATGAGCCCATTCCGTAGCTGCCGATCCCTCGGATCATCCATTTGCCGTTGTTGCCTCCGAGCTCGCCGGTACCCTGATAAACATTCATACCGGAGAAGTTGCCGACGAAGGTGTTCGTCAGGTTCGGATTCACGGTCTTGTACAGATCGTCACCCGAAGCCGTGGAAATTGCTCCCGTCCCATAATCCTGGGCCGGAAGGCTCATACTGGCGAGAAGCAGGGCCCCTGCCAGAATAAGATATCTTGTAACAGAATGTATCATAGCTGTGTTCATTTACAATCAATACCCCGGATTCTGGGTGATAGTCTTCTTGTTCACCTCGGTCTGAGGGAATGGTTCCAGATACATGGCATCTGACCAGAATGCCTCATAGACTACGGAGTCCCAATAGTCCTCCACAGCCTCGGCAGGATATGGCCATACGACCGAATTGTCATTCTTGATGTTGAACTGGAGCATCCTCATAGGGCCTCCGCAGACTCCGTCTGCTATGTCGGCGAGCTTCCAGTGCTTTGCGTCATAGTAACGGTGGCCGCCCTCCTGGAAAAGTTCTACTGCGCACTCGCGCTGAATGATCGCGCGGAGCTTGGCCTGGTCGGTCTCGGTGATCTTAGGAAGTCCTGCCCTGTTGTGAACCATGTTCAGGTTCTCGAGGGCTTTTGCAGTATTGCCGTACTCGTTGTATGCCTCGGCGAGGTAGAGATAAGTCTCGGCAAGGCGGAAAAGAGGCGGTTCGAACCAGAGACGGCTGCCGGCATGGTAATAGAACTTGGTACGTTCCCCGATTCCTCGTCCGCCGCTTATGGCGTTAGGGAACACATCCTTCTTGTTCTTGTCGGCAGAATAGCCTCCTCGGCCCCATCCCGCATTCGTCCAGTTATAGTTGCCCGGATTATTATCAGAATCAAAGCCGCCGAACTTGATGTCGGCATGGGCTCTCGGCTCCGTCTTGGCGACATTGGCCCGCCAGTCCGCGCCGGATTTCGGAGCAGCATCCCCGACCTTAGGCCAGTCTATATCATTGCCGTCCTTATCCCAATACTTCTCGAGATGGTTTGTAAGGATTCCGCTCTCGGCAGTATCGAAATGATTGTATGTCTGATAGTTGGAACAGTTGATAAAGTTGACCAGAGCGTCAGTCCCGCCGTTGTCGTTGAACTTGTACGCAAGTATCAGCTCCTCGTTCGAAGGCTCGGAGGTAGCGCGTCCATAGTCGTCGAATGCGTGTGGATTCGGCTCTCCGACTCCGGCATCGCCGGTATTGATAAGCACGACTCCGTTGGCTGCGGCCCATGAGAGCACGGCCTCATTGGCATCGATCGCGGCCTTCCACCTCTCGACGCTCGCGTTGCCGAAACATATGAGGTCATTGTCGGCGCCGTTGTCGAGATACGGCCTGTCGCTGTTGAAAAGAGGGCGGGCGGCGAACTGGAGGGTGCGGGCCTTGATTGCCAGGGCAGCTCCCTTGCTCATTCGTCCGGTATTGGCTGCGTTCCATTTCTCAGGAAGCAGTCCGATGGCCTCGTCGCAGAGTTCCATTATGAAGTCTACCATCTCCTGGAGGGTAGCGCGGCCTGCAGTCAGGTCATCGCTCGCCTCGAAGGACTTGCGGACTATAGGGACTCCGCCGTAACGGTAGAACATGCCCATATAGCGATAGGCGATAAGGGCCAGGGCCTCTCCCTTCATGTTCTGCTTCTCAGCATCGGTAAGGTCAGTCACCTTATCTACATTCTCATATACTATGTAGCACTCGCGGATAATGCGCCAGTTGTTGCCATAGTTCTCTGCGCCAGCGTCGGAGCCGTCGATTCCGTTGACGGAAAGGCCCTGCTGGGTGATGGTGTAACTTCCATGCCAGCTGTAGCCGCGGCCGAGTTCGCCGCAGAGAGCTCCAAGCGTGCTGTGGCCGATGCCGATGCCCCCCGGCCAGCCGTGACGCAGGGCGTCGCGATAGCAGGTCATCAGGGCAGACTTGGCATTCTTGGCCGTCGAGAACACGGCGTCCTGGTCGACTGTACCGGTGGTGTCCGGTTTCTCCAGGAAGTAACTGCACGAGGTGGCGGATCCCAGTATCAGGACCGCTGTCATCAATATGCTTGTAATCTTTTTCATAATGCTCGTGGATTAAAAACGGAAGCTCAGGCCAAGCGTAAAGATACGGGTGAGCGGATAGACGTAAGTACTGCCGTCGGTGGTCTCCGGGTCGATGCCGTAAGGAGTGAGGGCATTGCGGAAGGTATACACGTTGTTGGCATTTGCATATAGCCTGACAGCCTGGAGGATCGAGTCGCGGCCGCTGAGGTCGAAAGTGTAGCCAAGTTCTATGTTCTTGAGCTTGACATGGTCAGTAGAGACCATCCAGTAGTCGCTGACAAGATAGTTGTTGTGCGAAGAAGTCGCGCTGTACGCTGCCCTCGGGAAGGTAATCTTCTCGCCGGCGGCATATTTCTCAGGAGTCCAGCGGCCGTCATACTGCCATTTCCAGGCATTTCCTCCATTCTTGAAGAACGGGATGGTATAGCCGTCGTCCAGGTAGTATGAGCCGTCCTTGGAGCCGGTGAAGAGGAGCTTGAGATCGAAGCCCTTGTATGCGAGCTGCAACTTGAAGTTGAAGTGGTACAGGGCATAGTTCGGGAATCCGATCGGGCCGACGTCGTTCTGGTCGATCTTGTCATCCCCGTCCAGGGACACATAGCGGATGTCGCCCAGGGTGGCCTGGTTGCCGGTGTATGTGTTGTACGGACGGGCGTCGAGCTCTTCCTTGGTATTGAACAGTCCGTCGCTTGTCAGACCGTAGCGCTGGCCGATCATGTGCCCGGTCTTGTTCATCCATTCATATGGATTCTCGGCCTCGGCCATGTAGATGATCTTGTTGCGCGAGTAGCTGAGGTCTGCGCCCAATGTGTACATGAGAGACCCGACCTTGTCAGTCCAGTTGAGCACGACTTCATAACCACGGTTGGTGGTGATACCGACGTTTGCCGGAGGGACATCACTCTGGCTCACGCCATAGATGGCCGGAATGATGCCCAGCGTCGTAAGGATGTTGTCTCGTTTCTCATAGAAATAGTCGAAGTCTGCCGAGAGGCGGCTCTTGAAGAATTTGGTCTCCAGGCCGACATCGTATTTGCGGGAGCGCTCCCATGTGATGGCGGCATTGCCCAGGCTGCCTTCCCTTGCACCCTCGAAATAAGGGTTCGGGGCAGATCCGTCAGAGTTTCCGAGCCAGTAGCCGCTCTGCTTGAGATTCCATGTGTTTGGAAGATAATAGTAGCGGCGGCTTGCTCCGAGCTGGTCGTTTCCGACCTCTCCGTATGAGCCTCTGATCTTGATGAAGCTTACCCAGTCGTTCTTAGGGAACCATGGCTCCAGGGTAGGGACCCAACCTGCAGAGACTGCCGGGAACAGGCCGAAACGGCGGCCCTTCGCAAACTGCTCGGTACCGTTGTAGCCCATGTTCACCTCAGCCATGTAGCGGTCAGCGTAATTGTATGTGACACGGCCTACGAAACCCATGATGCCCGAAGGCACATGGTATGAATCCGAAGGCATTGTATATTTGGACGCCTTGCCGAGCAGGAGGGCGGAAACATTGTGTTTTCCGAACGAACGAGCCCAGTCGAGACCGGCGTCGAAATAGATCTTGTTCCAGTTGGAATAGCCCCATGACTCGAATGAGCCGCTGCCCCTCGATCCGCCGAAGAAATCATATTCGAGAGGATTCTCGGCATTGCGCTGGATCAGGTATGAAGGCAGGGACGGGGTATATTTCACATAGCGGTTGTAGTTGTCCTGATATGAGACCGTGACATGGGCCTTCAGCTCAGGAAGCAGGTAGTCCATCTTGTGGTTCAGCCTGAGGGTGTTGTCCAGGAGGCTGTTGTAGATGGTCGCGGTACCGCTGGTCAGCAAGTTGTACACAGCATTCTGGTTACCGATGGAGAAGTTGGTCTTCGAGGCGATCGGGTTCTGGGCGGAGCCTGTGATGCCTGCGAAACCGCTGATAAGATGCCCCTCGACGATACCTGGACAGATGAACGGGTTACAGTCATAGATGTACTGCATTATGATCTTGTAACGGGCGGAGAGGTCATATACGTCGGCGCCGTTGCCCGGGCCCGTGGTCTCTCCGAACTGTCCGGCAGTATGGATCGTCACTGACGTCCTGTCGGTGATCTTGATGTCGAAGTTGCTTCGGAAGTTGTAGCGGTTGAAGAGGGACCTGGTATCTGCCCCGAAGTAGTGGAAGTTGTGGGTGATACCCTCCTGGCGGAAATATCCGAATGACACGAAATACTTCACCCTCTCGGTACCTCCGGAGACGTTCAGGTTGGCCTGGTACTGCGGAGCGACTTTGTTGAACTGCTCCTTGTAGAGGTTATGGTCGCCGTAGTAGAGGGCCGGCGATTCGTTGAGCGCCTTCTTCTGTTCGGGGGTGAGCCATGTCATGGCCTCGACCTCCTGCGGAGTGAAGTCGCGGTTGTTCTTGAATTTCCAGAGGTCATAGTCGTCATAGATATATGATGACAGTCCGTCGTTGCCGGGATAGCCGTTCTGCTCGTTGCGGATAGCCTCGTTGCGGAAGAGGGCATATTCATAGGCGGTCACGCCCTCCTGCAGCTGAGTGGCCGACGTAAGACCATAGTTTGCAGAGAAATTGATCACCGGCTTTCCGGTGGAACCATGTTTCGTGGTCACGATGATTACTCCATTGGCTCCGCGGACTCCATAGACGGCCGTCGAAGCCGCGTCCTTGAGCACGCTGATGCCCTGGATCTCATTCGCGTCCATCGCGTTGAACTCGGCGAAGGCCTGCTCGGAAGCCTGCTCGACGCCGTCGATAATGATCAGAGGAGTAGCATCTCCATAGGTCGATACGCCGCGGACGAAGATGTTGGCGGCATTGAGTCCAGGCTCGCCTGAAGTCTGGAGACCGGCGACGCCCGGGGTATTGCCGATAAGGGCATTGGAGATGTTGGATACCGGGGCTGCGAGGATGTCACTTCCGTTCACGGAAGATATCGCTCCGGTCACATTGACCTTTTTCTGGGTGGCGAAGGCGGTTACGACCACCTCGTCCATCATGTTGACATCCGGTTCCATGGTCACGTCGACCACTCCCCGGGAAGCCGGCACTTTCACTATCTGTGAAGTGTAGCCGATGAACTGAAACTCGAGTACCGCATCGCCCGAAGGGAGCTTGATGGAGTACTTGCCATCCAGGCCGGTGGAAACACCGTTGTTGGTCCCCTGCTGCACCACAAAGGCGCCGACAAGAGGCTCTCCGGTCTCATCCGCCACCGTACCGACGACTGTCCTTGTGCCCTGGGCGGACAGGACTGAGCCGACGTTTCCAAGCAACGCCAACAGTGCGCTGACAAGGAGGATTTTCAGTGTCTTAGTCATAGATTATGCAGTTTTTTATTTGATTTCATATCCTTTCGGAAGGGTGTACATATCCGGCAGGTCTTTGCTGAAAAGGCTCTCCGGCAAAGCGTAGACCTTGCGGAAATCATCCTCGGAAGGATGGCCCGGGTAAACGCTGAAATAGTGTTTGTCGCTCTCGTTGCCGCCTACATATTTGTTGCGCCACATCGAGACGAATGATATCCTGCGGTCCTTGAGCGGAGCGGCCAGATAGTCCGACCAGTATTCCTTCTGGGTAAACGACTCCAGTCCCGCCTCTGTCACGCCGCAAGGTTTCTTCTTATCTCTGGATACCTCCTCCAGGGCCTTCAGGTTGGAGACGAAAGCCTTGTTGTTGGTTCCATGATAACAGTCCATGCCAAGCACGTCCACATATTCGTCACCAGGCCAGCGGTAAAGCAGACGGCCCCGGGTATTACCCGAATAGTTGGCATCCATCTGCGGCGAGATGACATACAAAAAGTTATGGACTCCCTTGGTATCTCTGAGATATTCTACGGTAAATTTCCACAATGCCGCGAACTCGGCGTCGGTAGTGCAGGACGAGCCCCACCAAGGCCAGTTCTGGGTATGTTCATGGAACGGACGGAACATCACAGGAATCAGTCTTCCGCGACTGTCCTTCAGACTTCCGGCGAAGTCGGCGCATCTGTCCAGCCAAGACAGGAACTTGGTCCTGGCGGCAGTGCCGGCGGTCAGTATCTCCTTCGCGACCTTGTCTGAAGAATTGTCCTTATAGTTCCCGCCTGTCAGCGGATTGGACAAATGGGCGCAGGCCAGAATAACTTCTCCCCTTTCTCTTGCTTCCAGTATCGCACGTCGGCGCAAGGCCTCGTCATCGGCACCGGCACGTCCCTCCATGATCTCGGCGAGATCCACGCTGAACAATGCCGGATAATCTCCGCAGACGGCCTTGGTGTCGGAACCACCGGGTTCGCCATACCAGTAACGGCCATAGATGAGGTCATCATGATGCCCGAACATCCAGCCTCTGTCGGCTATTGCCCAAAGGTTGCCCAGCAGCGCCTTGGTCTCGGCAGTTGCGTCCTTGTCCACTATGGACATGGTCATTTCCGGACGCGGACCCTGGCCTGCAGCCTGGACGACCTTCACGGTCTTGACATAATACCGGTCGGCGACGTCGGTAAACCGGATTTCCCCGATACGGGCCTCCTTCATGACGTTCTCGCTGACTATGAAATAGCGCACGAGCGTCGAGGACCTGGTCTTGTCCTCGCGGATCCAGTCGACGTCAAACCCGACAGCGTAGTCGAAATTCGCCGATACCCGCAGGGAGAACCTGTTTTCCGTACATGGGACCTCCACCCTCTCACGGTCGAAAGAAAGCATGCGGTCGTCCGGATTCTCCGGAACGTCCCTCTTTGCCTTTTCGCATGAGAAGACGGCCGCCGAAAACAGCAGCAAGGAAAGAATTATATTCAGGAGCCTTGACATGTATTATTGCCCGAGAAATGCAGAATGGTCTGCTATAGGGTTGTCGCTGTCCTTGTTTACGAGCAAGATTACATGACGCAGGTTGTCGGTGTACCAGCGTGTGTCCGGATAGTTCCAGTCGATCACGTCGAACGGTCCCGGGAACGAACGGATGAACACCTTGCTTGCAGTCTGGAGCGTCTTGCCCTCAATCTCATATGCGCCCGGTTCCATAAGGCCGACCCGGTGCAGAGGTGTGGAATAGGTCTCGTCTTCATAGGCATAGATCACTATGCTGCCGTCACCCGGCTTTGCCCAGCGGCTCTTGCCTTCAGGGAAGAGACGATACCTGTCGTTGACGTCGATCGTGTTGTTGTAGACATAGTTGGCATACTTGCCGTCAGCACCGGCTGTATTCACGAGAGTGCCGTATGTGGCTCCCGTTTCAGGGTCGGCCTTTTCCAGACGGAAGCTGAGGACGTTGTCTTCCTCGTCGCCCGGCTGGTAGCCTGCGCCCCAGTGCCAATACTTGTCCTGGACGGTAGAGACGACGACCGCTCCGTCCCAGCCTCCGATGATGACCATCGAACTCTTAGGGGCGGAACCGTCAAGGATGCCGCTGATAGGAGCGAAGGTGTATGTACCTTCAAGAGGGTCTGTGAACTGGTCGTAGCTGACCGTGTATGTGCGGGTCTCGCCGTTGTAAGAAGTGACCGTAAAGCTGGCCGTGCCGGAACTCAAGTCCAGGGTGCTGCCCGGCCCGATATCGGCCGTAGGGCAAAATTCACTGTCCGGATACTTGAAATCCAGGGCTTCCACTTTCACGGCGCTTAGATCCAGTCCGCCGGTAATCAGGCTCACGGAAACCGAGCCCTTCCCGTCGTCGCGCCAGTCATCGGCTATGACAGCCGAGCCAATTTGGGATTCCAGACGGAAGTTGACAGGGGTGCGTTCCCTTAGCCAAGGGTCCACCAGCTCTTCCGTGTTGCGGGCTTCCTTGACGCACGACAATGTTGCCGCCAGGATGCCTGCCCCAAAAACGAATCTGTAAAAGCTTCTGTTCATATAGTCAATAGTTGGTATTACTTAAAATCACTGATCAAGACAAAGCTCTGTGCAGGAACGCAGAGCCTGTGAGAGGAGCCCTCGAGACCGGTTGCAACGGGCTTCGGAAGTCCGTTCTCATCCACGGGGCATGAGCCTTCGACATACTCGAAGCGGACTCCGTCGGAAAGCGGCATCCGGACGTCGAGAACCCGCTGCCGGTCGGAGAAATTGACGACCGCGAAGGTCCTGTGCCCGTCCTTGCCGGCAGCGACCATGCGCAGGCCATCGACCTGAGGGGCCTCGGTCTCGAGAATGTCGCAGCCGCGAGGAAAATAGCGGCACATCAGGGACCAGCTGTAATATGCGGGCTTCGGCTCCTCCAGGGAGGCGTCTCCGAAGACTTCCTCTCCGAGTATGTTCCAGAATCCCCAGACCTTCAAGTCCTCCGGACGTCCGGAATCGCCGTTGGAGTGCATGGAATCGTCCAGCATCCATACAGCCATGCCCGAGAGACCTCCGTCCATGACATCCATCGCAAGCAGAGGCAGGTCGAGCCCATAGAAAAACTCCCCGCACAGCATCTGACTGTCGCTGCCGCGGGTCAGCTTGTCGGTCGCGGCCCTGCGGTCACATTCAGCCTGGAGGGCGGCATCCTCCGGCCTCCAGTACTTGTAGCCGGCCTCTCCAAGGACCAGTTTCTTGCCCTCGGGGACCTTGAAAGACCTGAGAGCCTCGGCAAACGCGCCGCTGCGCACCTGGTGCTGTCCCGGATATGCATGGATGTCGTAGAGCCCGACCATGTGGTCAAGGTCGGCTGCAGTACGGGCGACCCAGCCCGGAGCATCGAAGGCGGAGGCAGGATTCCTGTAATCCACGACGACATCCGGCCCTGCGAGAGACACCTTGTCGGTCAGGCCGGGATACTTGGCCATCTCGTCATGGAACCGCTGCATCATGGACTTCCAGAAGTCATAATCCCCGTTCGGAGATGCCCAATAACCGTCCGGCTCATTGAAGATGATGAAGTGCCTGATGCAGTCCATTCCTTTTTCCTGCACCAGATAATTGAGATAATCGACGCTCATCTCAACCCATTTCTGGTCTCCCTTCATGGAGAAATCAGGCGGGTTGAACTCGCCGTAGATGACTTCGATGTCGCGGGTCCGGCAATACTGCAGCAGCTTCAGCAAAGAGGCTTCGTTGCGCTGCCGGTCATATTTCCCGCCGTCGAAATAGCGGAAAGGAGAACTTATCATGCACCGCACATAGCCGGGACGCATGAAGTCCATCCTAAGGAACAACTTCTGCCAGTCCTCTTCCGAAATGTCGCACCCCCAGGAACCGGCTTCGTCGTACGGGTCCCATTCCACTCCGTTCCCGAGATAGGAAGGATTGGTAGCGGTTTCAGAGACCCTTACCTGCAGGCTGTCATCCCGACAGCCGCATGGAAGCAAAAACAATAGAATTAATAACTTTAATAATCTCATGGGTCAATTTTGGTTGAGAGTAGTTCTTGTATCAAATCATCAAGGGCGCAGGTCGCTACTCCTACATACTTGTCGGCTGCTCCGTAATATACGTAGAGAGTACCGTCCACGACCACGTTTCCTGTCGGGAAGACGCAGCCGTTATAGAAGCCCCTGGTCTCATATTCATATTCAGGTTCAAGAATAGGCTCCGGGAGGCGGGCGATCACTTTCAGCGGATCTTCCCTGTCCAGTAGCATGGCCCCCACGCGATACTGGGACAATCCTCCGTCGGCGACTCCATGATAGATGACCAGCCATCCCTCGTCGGTCAGTATAGGAGGAGTGCTGCCACCGATCTTCTCCTCCCATGTGCCCTTGCGGCCGGTGATGAGAAGATGGCTCGGCTTGTCCTGCCAGTCCAGAAGGTCATCGGAGAACTTGAGCCATATCGAAGGATACTCGACGCCATAGTCCGCCCCGACATACTCCTTCGGGCGATGCATGAGCACATATTTTCCGCCTATCTTCTCAGGGAAGAGGATGACGTCCCTGTCGTCCAGCATCGGAGAAGTAAGCCTTCCCAGCCTTTGGAAAGACCTGAAGTCCTTGGTCATGGCCAGTCCGGTGTTGCCGAGGCTCATGGCCCAGGCCTTTGGGCTGTACTCGTCCGACTCCGGATAGCGCACCTCGTCGTGGGCGAATGTCCAGTAGCGTCCCGGAGGATATGGGCGAAAAGCGTAGGTCACATAGAAGAACTTCCCGAATTTCACTATCCGGGGATCCTCGACGCAGCCTCCGTCCGGACCGTCAGCGCTCGGGCCGAAGACCGGCCGATCAGACACCCTGGTGAAATGGAAGCCGTCCTCGCTCTCAGCAAGACCGAACCTGATGACATGGTCCTCGTCGTCGCCGGCGGCACGGTAGAGCATGCGGAACTTTCCTCCGTCATAGATTACTCCCGGATTGCATGTCACGAGGTTCTCCCAAGCATGGTCAGGATTGGGAGAGACGATCGGGTTACCTTCGAATTTCTTGAGTTTCATAGTTCAATCAAAGCTTTATCTCTACAGGTTCCATGTTGAAACCGGATATTTCCAATGAGGCTCCGCCACGGACAGCTTCAGGAGCGGAAATCTCGATCTCCCGGCTTTCTCCCGGCATGAGCGACAGATAGTTGTCAGAATAGATTACAGGAAGGACCATCTCTCCGTCGGCAACCAGCTTTAGACGAAGCATAAGAGCAGGCTCCGATCCGGTATTCTTCAATGTCACCTTCCAAGGGCCGTCGCCTTCGGAATCGGCCTCGACGCTGGTCTTCCCGAGGGTCCGGAGCGCCTTGAAATCGCCTTCCCTGACACCCTGGACATAGAAGTTGGAGGACAGCAGTCGGCCTTCGGCATCCCTGAGCGACAGGCTTAGGTAATATACCTGGCCGGCAGTTGCAGGAACTTCCAGACCGAAACATGTCACTGTCCGGTCTTCGGCGACGTCCACGGTGGCGTCCTGCGTCCCGACAACGGTTCCATGCATGTCCATGACCATCGCCTCGGCCCTCAGACCTTTCCTGTCGCGCGCGCGGGTATTCACGACCTCGACATGCTTGCGGAGAGGGTCGAACTGTATATGCAAAGGCTCACAGGCCTTCTTGCAGCCGAAATAAGCTGCCGTAGGCTCGAAATAATAATCATAGGTCTGCCATACCATCGAAGGCCAGGCAGGATGGCTCATCCACAGCAGCAGGCCCCTGCGATGCTCTCCGCGGCCCTCGAACATGGCTCTGTAGCCGTCATAGTTGATCCACTGCGCGAGTTCGGCGAACTCCTTGGCACTGGCAGGCTCGCCGAATGCCTCTGTCAGAAGCCCGTTGAAACTGTCAGCCTTCTGGGCGCTGTTCGCCTTTGTTCCGAGCGCATAGTCATGCAGGCCATACATTGCGTTAGGATGGGACGCCGTATTGACCGGCTCGACCTTGTCGCCCATGGCGCGTAGCAGATGCTCATAATTCATGACGGCAGGCATGCCCATCTCGCTGTGCATCTTTTCGCGGCCTCTCACCTTGAAATATTCGGAAGGCTTCAGGGCTCTGTATGGACCTCCTCCGCTCACTCCGTCAGCGGCCGAATGGGATATGTAGAACAATCCCGGATGCTCTACCTTTACAATCTTGTCGAGATGCTCGTCGATCTCCTTTGGAGGATATCCTTCGTTTCGGCCGACATAGAGGGCCAATGAAGGATGGTTCCTGATGCGGCGCACATATCTGGAGGCCGTCTCATTGAACCTCTCCACGTCTGAAGGATCCGGTCCGTCCGACGGGTTGGCCAGCCAGAAGTCCTGCCAGATCATTATTCCATGGCGGTCGCAGGCCTCGTAGAAGGCCCTGTGGGAGGTCATGCCCACCCAGTCTCGGATCATGGTGAAGTTCATGTCGGCATGGTATCCGACGGCGATGTCGAACTCACGCGGACCATAGTTGAGCATATGCTCCGGATATCCCCAGTTGCCGCCATAGCCGACGAACCTGCGGCCGTTAATGTAAAGGCTTAGCCTCACGTCGTCATTCCGGCCTTTGAAATTCCATTTTGCATCTGACTTGTATGGATCCAGGGAGTATTCCATCTGGCGTACTCCTGAAAGGAATTCCTTGGTATCGGAGACTTTTCCTCCGGTCTCGAATGTCATGCTGACCTGATAGAGGTTCTGCTCGCCATAGCCCTTAGGCCACCACAGGCGAGGATTCAGAATAGTCATCGGTTCGAAGGCAACTTCCTTGTCCTCGCCGGCGGCAAGGCTCACCGGAAGCTCGGCCCGGTGCTCTCCGAAGCTGATCTTGAGAAGACCTTCGACTGCACTGCCGCCATGGTTGACGAGGCGTGCCGAAGCGAAAACAGTCGCTTTCGTGGTATCCGGAAGCGGGAGTTCCGTGCGGACGAACGGGTCTTCGACGGTGACTGATCCTGTCTGGGTAAACCAGACATCATCGTATATTCCTATGTTCCTTCCCCTGACGGTCGGGATCCAGTCCCAGCCGATGGTCGCATGCATGGTCGGATTGTCGGCGCCGAGGATGCCTCCGTTGCTGTCCGGAGTATCGGCGGTCTGTTCCTTGACCTGGCCATATGAAGGATTATGTATTATCTTGACTGCAAGGACGTTGCTGCCGTCGCGGAGAATTCCGGTGACGTCGTAGTCCTCTGCCCTGAATGCTCCGTCGATGAGGCCGAGACGCTGGCCGTTCAGGAAGACCTCAGCCTGATAGTTAATGCCCTCGAAGTGCAGGAACTGGCGCTCGGAAGTGATCTTTGCGTCGAAGCTTTTCCTGTACCAGAAGTCAGAGCGGAAATATGAGTCGGAGATGAAGAGCTGGTTGTCCGCGAAGTTCGGGTCCGGGACGGCTCCATATTCGACGTATGAGCCCAACACCGTGCCGGGAACCTTGGCCGGAATCCAGTTGGCGTCGGCCTTGAAACTGTCGGACAGGACTGCTTCTTCAGAGGTCTCGGAGGCCCTGCAAAGTATCCATTCGTCGTCTTTGACGGTCCGGACGGGGGCATGGCCATATACTTCCCACTCGCCGAGCTCGAACGGCTGGCCGCCGTTGCCATTCTTCAGGCAGAGACGGACGTGGCGTCCCCTGGTCTCAGGGAAGCTGATCTCTTCCCGGGCTCCGTCGAAGCTTGCTATCTCCTTCCATTCCTTTCCGTCCTCGGAGACCTGGACCTTGCCGGATTCAGGGCCGTTTATCCAGCTGAATCTCATCTTGTCGAAACGGACTTCCCCGCCAAGGTCGATGCTTGCCCATTCTGATTCGGTCCCAAGGCTCTTCCAGGCGCTCACGAAGTTCTTGCTTGGAAGTATGTCTGCAACTTTGCCGTCCTTGAAGAAGAGCACCTCGTTGAGAGTGACGGCCGATTTCCCTTCGAAACGGAAACGGTAATCCCTGCGGGAAGCATCTGTCGGGAACTCCCAGCAGTACATAGTCATTCCCTTATATCCTATAGGTACGGGGACGACGGCCGCTTCGGCTGTCCCGATGACGGTCCATTTCCCGTCAGGTCCGAGGGCCTCTGCCTTGACGGTAGTCCTGGTGGCCGGCATGTTCCTGGAGGCCAGCTGGATCTTGTCCGCTGCCGGAGAGTATCCGTGGAAAAACACTTCCAGGGTCGAACCGGCATTCAGTTCTACTCCGAATGAATTCAAGTCGGTGAGATAGCCACGCTCGATGCGGGACATAGGCTTTCCGTCCCGGGTTATTTCGATGTAACAGGCCGGCTCCTCCGGGATGATCCCGTCGGTCAGAAGCTGGGCTGTCAGGTTGTAGTCGTAGCTGGATGAATTAGTCGCAGCCCTGTGGAGGGCGATGTTCCTGTAGATGTCGCCAGAGGCTGCCTGTGTGCTGCAAGGCATGAGCAAAAGTGTAGAAATGCCAATTAGTGTCAGATTACGGTTCATAGTCTATGAGAATAGTATGAGGATTCCGGCACAGGCGACCAGCAGGCAGCCTGCCCAGAAACGATAATTGCTGTACAATGGAAGCTTCTTGAGTTCATGGCCTTCGGCGCGGAAGTCCCTGAACGAGAATGTGGTGTCGCGGAGCTTGTCCTCTCCCGGACGCGGGTAGGCAAGGCTGACCAGGAAGATAACCGTCATGCTGAATGCAAGCAATATCGGGATTATCAGCAGGAAGTGCATGTCACCGAAGATTCTGTGGCGCCAGAGCAGCATCACGACAGCCATCAGCAAGCCGCCGAGCAGTCCGGCGAATGCTCCGTTGCCGTTTACTCTCTTGGAGAATATTCCCAGCAGGAAGGCTGCCACGATCGGCGGAGCGATGTATGAGAGCATTTCCTGATAGTATTTCAGCAGGGAGCCGAATTTCCCGATGTTCGGGGCCCAGAGGGCAGCGATCACTATGATCACCAGAGAGGTTATCTTGCCCACGAGGACCAGTTTCTTTGACTCGGTCGTCGGCTTCGCCTGGGCGTAGAAGTCCATGGTGAAGAGGGTGGAGGTCGAGTTCAGTATGGCGCTGAGGGTCGATGTCAATGCGGCCAGAAGAGCCGAGAGCATGATTCCGAGAAGTCCGGTCGGAAGCATCTTCAGCACCAAGGTCGGATAGATCATGTCCGGTCTTTCGAGGCCCGGGAAGAGATTGCGGGCGATGACTCCCGGGAATACTATTATGAACAGTGTCGCGAGGGTCAGCAGTCCGGCGAACATGACTCCGCGGCGGCCTTCGTCGACGCTCCTGGAACTGAGGACCCGCTGCACGAGGGTCTGGTTGTTCGCCCAGAAATAGATGCCCGATACCGGCATGCCCACTATCAGTCCGAGCCACGGGGTTGCGGGATCATTCAGCGGCCGGATCAGCTTCATTGACAAATCCCCGCTGGAGAGCAGGCCGGCGAGATATTCTCCTCCGCCGTTGGCGAAGCATGCGACGGTCAGTATGACTGATCCTACTATCAGGATTACGGCCTGGATCAGCTCGGCGTTGATGGCCGATGAGAGTCCGCCGGGGATGGTGTATGAGGCCGCGATGACAGCGAATATCAATATGAGCAGCTGCAGGTCGGCCTGCGGGAAAACGAGTTTTATGATCAGGGCTGCCGCATACAGGGCTCCTGCAGCGTCCAGGAAGATGTTTCCGATGATGCAGATCGCCGAGAAGAAGTAGCGGGAGCGCTTGTCGAATCGCTTCTGGAGGAACTCCGGGATGGTGAAAATCTTGGACTTGATGTAGAGCGGCAGCAGGAAGACTGCGAAGAATACCATCACCACTACTCCGGTGAGGTTGTAGTTGAATACTGCGATTCCGGTGTCATATGCGTCTCCGCACTGTCCTATCAGGGTCGTGGAGGAAATGCTGGCGGCGAAGAGGGAGAGGCCGACCACCCACCAAGGCATGCTCCTGCCTGCAAGAAAATATGATCCTGCGTCAGAGCTTTTTCCATGACGCAATCCCCACCAGATAATGAATACCAGGTACAGTAAGACAATGGTTATGTCTATCCATCCGATTGAAGCAGAGCCCATTTAGCTAATTGGTTATAGTTTTCATTGCAAATATAGAAGAATAAGGCATTAATTTGTTGTATATCTTGGTCAAAGAAATATACTTTTTTGAATCACTTATTTACAATTCAGAATTCTTTGTACCTTTGCAGAAACGATAATATCATTGATTATGAATGAATTCCAGCAGGAAATAGTTCCAATACATAAAGAAGACTTGTTTATTATTCTTAACCACCCGAATGCAAAATTCGACTATCCGGTGCACTATCATCCGGAATATGAGATCAATCTGGTGATGAATTGTACGGGAACCCGTGTCGTAGGTGACTCGGAAGAGGAATTCGGGGACTCTGATTTGGTTATGGTCGGACCGTCGCTGCCTCATGCATGGAAATCCGACTCGAAGGTGAATCATGTGATCACGATACAGTTCTCGGAGGACATGCTGAATTACCCGATGCTGGGCAAGCGAATCTTCAGCCCGATCCGCCAGCTGCTGCAGGATTCTGTCCACGGTCTCAGCTTCGAGGGACCGGAGCAGGCGATAATCAAGGAACAGATAATCGCCCTGACGAGGATGCAGGGTTTCCAGTCGGTCACGACTTTCCTCGATATCCTCAATTTAATGGCCAATTCCAACCGCAAGAAGCTCGTTACGAACCTTTATGAGCCGGAGCTGGGGGCGACCACCAAAAGTCGCCGTATAGCCCGCGTTTGCGAGCATATTGACAAGAACCTGGACAAGAAGCTGAGCCTCCCGGAGGTTTCGGCTCTGGTAAATATGTCCGAGTCCGCTTTCTCTCATTTCTTCAAGAAGCGGACCGGCATGTCTTATATAAATTATGTGAATAATCAGCGTATCGCGAAGGCGTGCACTCTTCTGGGTGACACGACGCTGAGCGCATCGGAGATCTGCTACGATTGCGGCTTCAACAACAAGTCCAATTTCATCCGTATCTTCCGGAAGAAGAAGGGCATGACCCCGATCGAGTACCGCAAGTTTATCTCGCAGATGCTTATAAAGTACTAGACTAAGGATATAATTTAATTGCGTCTCCGTATTTCCTGGCAATTCTTCGCTGGTTCAGTATATCCAGAAGAAGCAGGGCGCATATTATCAGCTTTTGGTATGTGCGGGATTCCGGTTCAAAGATAAAGCCGATGAGAATAACCAGGAAAAAGCCTGTAGAAAGACTTTTTGACAGGGTGAATTCTTTCAGGAAAATATGCTTGAGCGGCTTTTTATAGTTGGAACTTTCGCTGAACCAGTAAAGTATATAAGAAAGCATGCTGAGAATACAGAAAATCACTGATAAATATGATAAATCATCTATGTCGTCGAAGAGCAAGCCATATGTAATACTTCCTAAGAACAGAAGCGGCAATAGAAGAGGAAAGGGGATTTCAGTGTGATTTCTGGCATTCTTTCGTCTGAAGAAGTAATATGCGGCAAGGAGGGTAAGCAGTGCGCTTAGTATGATTGCAACGATAGGATAGCGTTCCGGAAAGAAGGCAGTGGTGAAGAAGAGTCCTATGAAAAGGGCTGAGAGGTACTTAAATGGTCGTTTCATATTAATTGTATGTGTGTTTGAGTCAGGGCGCAAATATAAGCATTAATTTGGTTATTGCAGTGGGTGTGGTTGTCGGATTCCGCTGCATCCTTCTGCTCAAACAAGTTTGGCAGAAGGGTGTACGAAAAAAGCCGCCAGACTATTTGTCTGACGGCTTTCGTTTGTGGAGGTAGTCGGATTCGAACCGGCGACCCCCTGCTTGCAAAGCAGGTGCTCTACCAGCTGAGCTATACCCCCGAAAACTGGTTTTGATTTGTAGTCCCTGGCAGAGTTGAACTGCCGACCTCCACATTATCAGTGTGGCGCTCTAACCAACTGAGCTAAGAGACTATATTTAAAAGATTAGTACAGGCTCGATGCCTTGTGACGGACCGCTTGAGCGTCCAAGTGTCGAACCGCTCCAAAAAGGAGGTGTTCCAGCCACACCTTCCGGTACGGCTACCTTGTTACGACTTAGCCCCAATTACCAGTTTCGCCCTAGGCCGCTCCTTGCGGTCACGGTCTTCAGGCGCCCCCGGCTTTCATGGCTTGACGGGCGGTGTGTACAAGGCCCGGGAACGTATTCACCGCGCCATGGCTGATGCGCGATTACTAGCGAATCCAGCTTCACGGAGTCGGGTTGCAGACTCCGATCCGAACTGAGATGGGTTTT
>FUZM01000006.1 GCA_900167925.1 Bacteroidales bacterium WCE2008 | reverse complement strand
ATGCGCGGATCAATTCCTGTTTGCAGATCCCCGCGCCTTGTCGCAGCTTACCACGTCCTTCGTCGCCTCCAGAAGCCTAGGCATCCTCCGTTCGCTCTTCTCCTCTTTCTCTTGTGAATCTCTTTCAACCTCCGGACATCCTCCCGGACATCCGTGTCTTAGAAATTATGAACTCATTTGCCTGTGAAATTGCAGTCCACCTTATCGCAACTCGAAAAGTATCCTTTCCGATTCTTTGATAACTTGTAAACTGATTTTCTATCTTTTCTTTACCTCTTTGTTTTACTCTCTCAGTATTGTCAATTAACTCTTGGTGTCCTGTTTCGGTGTGTTATTTCCGAAAAGGACTGCAAAGATACACACTTTTTCTTTTCCCGCAAATATTTTCCCAAAAAAAGTTAAAAAAATTTCATCTGAAACGTTTCCATATCTGAAATGAGAGATTATCGGGGGATTTTCGTACATTTGCTTTCCGAAAAAATATATAATATATGGAAAAGAACAATTTCTCATTGCCGGAAAACGCCCAGAGAGAGCTTAAGCCGGGAGAAGAATACAAACCACTGCTGGACCCCGCAAAGAAATATGCAGAAGTCACAGTGTATTCCGTGGTAGTCGGACTCCTGATGGTAGTGCTGTTCTCGGCGGCAGCCGCTTATCTCGGCCTTAAAGTCGGCCAGGTATTCGAAGCCGCCATCCCTATCGCCATAATCGCGGTAGGACTCACAGGCGCCCTCAAGAAAAAAGACGGACTCGGCCAGAACGTCATAATCCAGTCTATCGGAGGCTGCTCCGGAGCAGTAGTAGCAGGAGCGATCTTCACCCTCCCTGCCATCTACATCCTCGGAGTAGAAGTCAACTTCCTCCAGATGTTCGCGTCCTCCCTTCTCGGAGGCATCCTCGGAATTCTCTTCCTTATCCCGTTCCGCAAATACTTCGTAAAGGAAATGCACGGAAAATACCCGTTCCCTGAAGCAACCGCGACGACCCAGGTCCTCGTCAGCGGAGAAAGCGGAGGCAAGAGCGCCAGGACTCTCGTCATGAGCGGTCTCATCGGAGGACTCTACGACTTCATAATCGCCACCTTCGGAGCATGGGGAGAAACACTGACGACCACTGTCGTCGGAATCGGCCAGACAATAGCCGACAAAGCCAAGATAGTTCTCAAAATCAACACCGGCGCCGCAGTACTCGGCCTCGGATATATAATTGGACTGAAATATGCCTTCATAATCTGCTGCGGTTCGCTGCTGGTATGGCTGCTCATCAACCCGGTGACAGCCCTGATTCTCGGCCCAGACGCAGCCGCAATGTCAGCTGAAGAGATCTTCAGGACATACGCCCGCCACATCGGCATCGGAGGCATCGCCACCGCCGGAATCATCGGAATCATACGCTCCTTCGGGGTCATCAAATCCGCCGTCGGCCTCGCAGCGGGAGAGTTCTCCCGTAAAGGCAAGGCCGTCGAAACGGCAACAGTCCGCACCGAAGAGGACATCCCGATGAAGAACATTGTTTTCGGCATCGTAATCGCCCTGATCGCGATCTTCGCCTTCTTCGCCTTCGGAGGAGTAGTCAGCAACGTATGGCAGGCCCTCGTCGGTCTCGTGATCGTCGCAATCATCTCATTCCTCTTCACGACCGTCGCCGCAAATGCTATCGCAATCGTCGGCAGCAACCCTGTCAGCGGCATGACCCTAATGACCCTGATCATAGCTTCGCTGGTGCTCGTAGCCGTCGGACTCAAAGGCGACGCCGGCATGGCCGCATCCCTGATCATTGGCGGAGTCGTCTGCACGGCGCTCTCGGTTGCAGGCTCATTCATCACCGACCTGAAGATCGGTTACTGGATCGGCTCGACTCCGAGGAAGCAGGAAGGATGGAAATTCCTCGGCGTACTCGTATCGGCCGTCACTGTCTGCGGCGTCATGCTCATCCTCAACAAGACTTATGGATTCACCGGAGAGAACGCCCTCGTTGCCCCTCAGGCCAACGCAATGGCAGCTGTCATCCAGCCTCTGATGAACGGTGGCGGAGCTCCATGGCTCCTCTATGGTATCGGCGCTGTAATCGCAATCGTGCTGACTCTCTGCAAAGTTCCGGCACTGCCGTTCGCCCTCGGTATGTTCATACCTATCGACCTCAACCTCCCGCTTCTGCTCGGTGGAGCGATCTCATGGTACGTCAGCACCCGCAGCAGCGACAAGGAAGTCAACAACGCCCGACTCGAGAAGGGAACCCTCATCGCATCCGGATTCATCGCCGGCGGCGCCCTCATGGGAGTTGTCAGCGCGATCCTGAAATTCGCCAACGTCGATCTCTTCCTGTATGGCTGGAACGCCAAGTACGGCGAGGCTGTGGCCATCATCCCTCTCGCCCTGCTGGTCATCTACATGATCCGCGCATCTATGAAAACAGAAAAGAATTAATATATGGAAAAGTTATTAGACAGATTTCTCAGATATGTCGCCATAGACACCCAGTCCAACGAGGAATCCGAGTCACAGCCTTCCGAGGCCAAGGAACTCGACCTGTTGCGACTGCTTCGCGACGAGCTCAATGAGATGGGTGTACAGGCAACTCTGGACGAGTATGGCTATGTCATGGGATCCATCCCGTCCAACATCGACGCGCCGGTTCC
The DNA here is from genome assembly GCA_900167925.1 of Bacteroidales bacterium WCE2008. Classification (NCBI taxonomy): domain Bacteria; kingdom Pseudomonadati; phylum Bacteroidota; class Bacteroidia; order Bacteroidales; species Bacteroidales bacterium WCE2008. The sequence goes on along the minus strand of FUZM01000006.1, from coordinate 111,421 downwards.
GGCCATCGGATTCATCGCCCATGTAGACACCGCCCCTGACGCTTCAGGAAAGGACGTCAAGCCTCAGATCATCAGGCAATACGATGGCGGTGACATCGCTCTGAAAGGAGTTCCGGGCCTCTTCCTCAAACCGTCCGAATTCCCGGAGCTTCTCCATTTCAAGGGACAGACGATAATCACCACCGACGGCACGACCCTTCTCGGAGCCGACGACAAAGCCGGAGTCGCCGAGATCATGGACGCAGTCCAGTATATCATGGCTCATCCGGAATTCCGCCACGGCGAGATCAAGATTGCCTTCACCCCTGACGAGGAGATCGGCCGCGGAGTCGTGAAGTTCGACGTCAAGAAATTCGGCGCAGAGTACGCCTATACGATGGACGGAGGCGAAATAGGAGAACTCGAATACGAGAACTTCAACGCTGCTTCAGCCAAGATCCATATCCAGGGCCGCAACGTGCATCCTGGCATGGCCAAGGGCAAGATGAAGAATGCCATCCTGATTGCTTCCGAGCTGAATTCCCTGCTTCCTGTGGAGCAGAGACCTGAATACACCGAAGGCTACGAGGGCTTCTTCCACATCATCGCATTCAACGGTGCCGTTGAACAAGCGGACATCGCCTACATCATCCGCGACCATGACCGCGCGAAATTCGAGGAAAAGAAGAAGACCATCACTTCATGCGTGGACTTCATCAACGGCAAATACGGAGAAGGCACCGCTACCCTGGTGCTGAAAGACCAGTACTACAACATGCGCGAGCAGGTAGAGCCGCACTACCATATCATCACCAAGGCCGTAAAGGCCATGGAGATGGCGGGAGTAAAGGCCAAGATACAGCCAATCCGAGGCGGCACCGACGGTGCCAACCTCAGTTTCAAAGGCCTGCCTTGCCCGAATATCTTCGCCGGAGGACTGAACTTCCACGGAAAGATGGAATACGTCCCTTACGAGTCTATGGAAAAGGCTTCCGAAGTAATACTGAATATAGTCAGCCTGTTTGTAGGATAGCCTAGATTACTCCAAGTTCCTTACCCACCTTGACAAATGCGGCAATCGCTTTGTCAAGGTGTTCTTTTTTATGGGCTGCTGAAAGCTGCACCCTTATCCTGGCCTGGCCCTTAGGGACTACCGGATAATAGAAGCCTGTCACGAAGATGCCTTCTTCGGCCATCTTTGCAGCGAATTTCTGGCTGAGCGGAGCGTCATAGAGCATCACTGCGCAGATTGCGGACTGGGTAGGCTTGATATCGAAGCCGGCGGCGATCATCTTGTCGCGGAAGTAGGCGACATTCTCCTGCTGGCGGTCGTGAAGCTCGTTGCTCTCTGAGAGAATCTTGAATGTCTCGATAGCAGCAGCCGCGATCATAGGAGGGATGGAGTTGGAGAAAAGATATGGACGGGAGCGCTGGCGGAGCATGTCTATGATCTCCTTGCGGCCGGTAGTGAATCCGCCGACGGCGCCGCCGAAGGCCTTGCCGAGTGTGCCCGTGAAGATATCGATGCGTCCGTAGCAGTCAAACTGCTCGGCCACTCCGCGGCCGGTCTTGCCTACTACTCCGGCCGAATGGCTCTCATCGACCATGACAAGGGCGTCATACTTCTCTGCGAGGTCGCAGATCTTGTCCATCGGAGCGACATTGCCGTCCATCGAGAAGACGCCGTCCGTACATATGATCCTGAATCTCTGGGCCTGGGCCTCTTTGAGACAGCGCTCGAGATCGGCCATGTCGGCGTTGGCATAACGGTAGCGGACTGCCTTGCAGAGGCGGACGCCGTCGATTATGGACGCATGGTTCAGAGAGTCTGAGATTATCGCATCATCGGCTGTCAGCAGAGGCTCGAAGACTCCTCCGTTGGCATCGAAGCAAGACGCGTAAAGGATTGTATCGTCAGTATGGAAAAAGTCTGATACGGCTTTCTCGAGCTGCTTGTGCAGATCCTGAGTTCCGCAGATGAAGCGGACTGAAGACATACCGTATCCGCGGCTGTCCATGGCCTTCTTGGCGGCGGCAATCAGTCTCGGATTGTCGGCGAGACCAAGATAGTTGTTGGCACAAAAGTTAAGGGCAACCGAGCCGTCCTCGAGGGTTATCTCTGCGGACTGTGGGGATGCGATGTTGCGTTCGTTTTTATAAAGTCCAGCTTCTTTGATTGAAGCTAATTCATCCTGAAGATGTTTCTGAAATTTTCCGTACATTGGTTGTAGTGTTTAGCTCTTACAAATTTATATTATTCAATTCGAAAATCAATATTTTTATTACGAAATAACACTTTGTCCGAAAAAAGACTAAATTTGCATCACCAAATATTTGACACTAATTAATTGAGAAATCTCACACGGATGAAGAACGTACTGATAATCGGCTCGACCGGACAGATAGGATCGGAGCTTACGATGAAGTTGAGAAGGATGTACCCGGAAGGCAATATAGTAGCCGGCTATATAGCTGGTGCTGAGCCGAAAGGGATTCTTCTGGAGAGTGGCCCGTCAGAAATCGCTGACGTAAGAGATGCTGCAAGGCTGGCCGAAATAGTATCTGAGTATAAAATCGACACTATATACAATCTGGCAGCCCTCCTGTCTGCGGTTGCCGAGAAGAAGCCTCTGCTAGCATGGGACATCCAGATGAACGGTCTCATCAACATTCTGGAAGTCGCAAGGGAGAAAGGTTGCGCAGTCTTCACTCCGAGCTCGATAGGATCATTCGGGCCGGAAACTCCTCACACCAACACCCCGCAGGACACTATCCAGCGTCCGCGCTCAATGTACGGAGTCACAAAGGTCGCTACCGAACTTCTCAGCGATTATTATTTCCATAAATACGGCGTCGATACGAGATCCGTCAGATTCCCGGGACTTATCTCCAACGTGACACTCCCAGGAGGCGGAACAACCGACTATGCAGTCGAGATATATTACGCCGCCGTCAAGGGCGAAGTCTTCAAATGCCCTATAGCATCAGGGACTTTCATGGATATGATGTATATGCCGGACGCCCTCAAGGCAGCAGTCGACATAATGAACGCCGATCCGGACAAGCTCATCCACAGGAATTCGTTCAACATCGCCTCCATGAGCTTCGACCCTGAGATACTATACAATAAAATCAGGGAACATATCCCTGATTTCAAGATGAAGTATGAAGTCGATCCGGTACGTCAGGCTATCGCTGACTCATGGCCGGACAGGATGGACGACAGCTGCGCCCGCGAAGAATGGGGATGGAAGCCGTCATTCGACCTCGACTCCATGACCGTCGACATGCTCGACGCTCTCCGCAGGAAGTTCGGCATCGCCGGGTAGCTGTTCCTGCTCCTCCTTTTTCTTCTTCTTAGCGTCCTCCCTGGCCTTTTTGGCCTCGAAGGCTGCTTTGTATTTCTCCAGACGCTGACGATCCTTTTCCTCCTGACGGAGCAGGGCCTTCAGTTCTTTAAGTTTCTTTTTCCTGAGTTTTGCGGCTTTCTTTTCAGCCTTGATCTTGGCCTTGGCGGCATCGAGGCTGTCCAGACGCGCCCACTTCGCCTCCCTTGCGGCTATCTTCGCAGCCCGGGCTTCCTCCTTGGCCTTGCGTGCAGCCTCCTTAGGACTCAGGACAGGAGCGGCAACAGTATCCTTGACGGAGGCAAGACTATCCACGACTGTAGACAGACTGTCTGCGACATTCGTCTTGATACTGTCAGATACCGCGATACTGTCGGTAAGCGCAAGGTTGTCGGTGGCCGTCTTCAGGCTATCCTTGGCCGCAGCGGCAGCCAGACTGTCGGCAGTAGCTTTTTCCTGTTCGCGACGTTTCTTGGCAGCCTCGTTCTCGGCTATCTGCTTATACACGCCTTCCATATATCCAGGGTAATAGATATCGGTCTGGCGATATTTTGCACGAGGCCTTCCGGCATATTTCTCCCTCTCTCCGGACCTCAGGGTGAGTTTAGTGACAGCGGTCGGATCGACCGGACGTTTCTCCGGCACCCAGCTGAACCCTTTGAGCAGCCGGTCATCCTTTCTCAACTGAGCAAGAGGATAGGCATCGTTCTTGGACTGGTCGAAATAATATACCCTGTCGATATCTCCTTTCACGAAGGTCGCATAAAGCATCTTCGATTCTGCCTTGTTGACAGTGGCAAAGGTGCTGTCTTCCTTGAGATAAAAGACGGCATTGGCATCTCCAAGGGCGTCAAATCTCCGCAGGGCTCCGGTACTGTCGAAATAAGCAAGCATCTCGGTACTGCGGATCTGGTCATAGATTTCCGGCGCTTCCTCTATTACAATAAAGGCTTCGGACATAAGACTCGCCTTCTCCATACGGTTATTCCTGATCACCGCATAGATACTGTCGGCTGCATACTGACGCTTAATCTCGTTCCATACTATAGGCTCTTTATAGAGACGGATAAGGGAATCGAGGTCATTGTAGGAAAGGGAATCGCACGCGATCTGGATATCGTTCCTGAATAACCTGACGTTCTTTAGACCGGTAAGGAAGCCTATCTTGGTGGTATCTTTCGGCACCTCCACAACAGTGCTGTCTGCAACCGCAAGACTGTCCGTCAGGGCCAGACTATCAGTCGGCGGAATATTCAGGCTGTCAGTCGGCTGGATATTCAGATTGTCTGAAGGAGATTCGATTTTCTTATCCTTTTCAATGTCTTTATCCTTTACGAGGTCTTTATCCTTGCCTTTGTCCTTGTCATTAAGATTCTTTTTGTCAAGCACCGGAGGACGGTTAGGGTCGTCTTTCTTCGCCTCTTCGGCAGCCTTGGCCGCAGCTTCCGCCGCCTTTTGCCTATAAGTCATTATGGCGTCCTGACCAAGGTCTTCCAGACGCTTCTCAGCGGCACTGACAGTGCTTTCAGGTATTTCGTAACGCTTGACAGTCTTGTAGACGAGGGAATCAGCTCCGAAATAGACAGTATCCGCCGGCTGGTCCTTCTCCTGTGTAATCCCGACGATGGCCGGGTCACGGGTGAGAGTCAGCGTCGATGTCGAATCGAGATAATGGATACGTCCGGCAAGAGCAGAGACGTTTCTGGTCGTATCTGTAACCTGGGCATTGCCCAGAAGCTCGATTTCGTTTGTATTGCGGTGGTAGTAGACAGAGTCGGCCCATGCCTCCTGAGTCTCGCCGAGTCCATGGACATTATTGTAGAAGAGGAAGACCTCGCGTGGCCGGTTGTACCAGCCGGCGTTCGACGACAGCATGTTCTCGTCCCTCCAGGCATCGGTCATGTGGCCGAAGGTGGCGACTCCGCTTCTGGTGTCGTAGACGAGTCTGGTCGTCTTGACGAAGATCGAGTCGGTGAACATGTTGACGTTGTCAGTAAACGTAAATGTCTTTATCTTGGAGTCGTAGGTTCCGGTGATGCTCTCGATGATCTGGCCGTCCTTGTCCTTCAAGGCTCCGCCGTTCTGGAAGACGGCAACGCTGTCCTTGGTGTTATAGTCGAGATGGCGAGTCCTCAGCATATTGTGGTCCTTGTCCTCGAGCTGGACGACCGAACCGCGGAACTCGGCGAGATCCTGGTCTATATAGTAAGTCAGCTTGTCTCCGGTCAGGACTGTCTCATTCTGTAGGATACGGACGTTTCCTATAGCCTCGATCTCCGCCTTGGAGACACTCCAGAGGGCGGTATCGCAGATAAGGAAGGTATCGTTGTGCAGAAAACGGGCCGGTCCCGTAACCTTACGGAGACTGTTGCCGTGATCATCGATTATCTCCATCTTCTGGGCGCTGAGAAGGCGTACAAGAGAATCAACCCGCTCGGAAGATTCCTGAGCAGGCAGTCTCAAAAGGCCGGCTAGGGCCAGCAGGATGGTGATAACCAGTTTACGATACATTATCTGTTCTTTTCGGCGACTTCGTTCCAGGCGGCACGGGTGAATTCGCAGCCGCTGAACATAGGATCCAGATAAATCTTGGTAGTCCTGATCTTCTGGTCAAGGAACTTGCTGATGGCAGCCATAGCCTTTTCGTTCCTTACGCCGTCGATAAGCTGATTATAGTCGTTTTCGAAAGTAGCCGTATGGGCAGGTATGATCTTATCGACCTTGATGATCTTATAGACGGTATTGCCACGTCCCTCATTGTCGACAGATTCTACCGGTTCCGATATCTCTCCCTCTTTGAGGTCCTTGATGGCACGGTAGTCCTGTGGCTTGAGTTCATCGATCTGGAAATAAGAAGAACCGGTCTCCGGATCAGCCATCTGACCGCCGTTTGTCCTAGTTGCAGGATCCTGTGAGTAGAAACGTGCGGCAAGCTGGAAGGTCACGGCTCCGTTGTTGATCTCGGTGCGGAGACTGTCGAGGGTCTTGAATGCCTTCTGCTGGTCTTCGACCGTATACTGAGGCTTGAGAAGGATATGGCGGGCATTGAACATGTCTCCCTTCTTCTCGATCACTTCAATCAGGTGGAATCCGTCAGGGGTCTCGACGATCTGGGATATCACTCCCGGACGGAGGGACATGGCGGCGTCGGAGAATGCCGGCCAGAAGATGGACTTCGACGCCATTCCGAGTTCGCCGCCTTTCCTGGCGCTTCCCGGATCCTCCGAGTAGATTCTGGCGAGGGTGGAGAATTTCTCGCCGTTGATTATCCTTTCGCGGAGACCGATAAGCTTCTCCTTCACGGCGAGATTTGCGGTCTCGCGGTCAGGATAAACGCATATCTGGCTGAGCTGGTAACGTATCGGCACAAGCGGAAGGTCTGCAGAATCAGTCTGGGCGATATACTCTTTGACGTCATAAGGAGTCAGGTCCGGAATATCCTGAGCGATTTCTCCCTGCTTCTGCTGGATAAGGCTCTGGTCTTCAAAGGTCTTCTTCCACTCCTGGCGGAGTTTATAGAGAGGCTTCCCGAAGTATTTCTCGACCTCTTCATCGCCGCCGAGGCTGGTACGTATCTGGTCGATACGGTTGTTCAGCTGGGCGGTAACGTTATCCTGGTTGACAGAAAGCGAGTCGATCCTGGCCTGCATGAGGAACACGTTATGCTCCATCATGCTCTCGAGAATCTCGCAACGCATGATATTGTCGGAAGCATAGACGCCTCTCTCGATACGCATCATGCGGAGTTGCTCTTCAAGTTCGCCGATCGTTATCACTTCGTTTCCGACGATAGCGACGGTCTTGTCTATCAATCCCTTGGGATAAGTCTGGGCGGAAACCGGCAGGACTGTCATCACAGCTGCCAATACCGCAGTAATCCTCAATATATTCTTCATCTTAATATATCACTAAGTTATTCTGTCCACGGGCCTTCTCTAGCAAGTCCCGTTCCAAACCGGACAGAAGAGTCTGTTTTCGTGAACTAAGTATTATATCCTTTATTCTCGGCGACCAGTATTCGACAGGAGCTTGCTCCCCGGTCTTGATCATGTCGCTGATATATGCGATATTGATACCGCCTTTGCCATCTTCCATCTCGACATAGCCTTTCTTGACAGAAGAAAGCACCTCACGGTAGTCAGTCCCAAATTCGCTGGAAAGGGTGATTATATCTATCCACTTTCCTCCGAAGTCAGTATATTTCAGAGACGAGGCATAAGTCAGGGAATCCGCCACGATAAGCTGATCGTCATCCGAGCCCGCGAGATTCTTGCGTACCGCATCGATATTCGGAGAATCCAGGGCGATACATACGAAACGGGCCTTGACGATAGGACGGTCAAGCCTGAAGTTGTCCTTATGGTCGTTATAATAATTCTCGATCTGACTTGCGGCTATCGCCGTATCCAGTCTCTGATTTACATATTTCTGCTCATAGCGGTACTTCAGGAGGGAGAGCCTGTAAGCCTCGAGCTCCTCGGTGACGTCTTTCTCGCTCTTGGACAATTCAGCATCGGCCATGTCCATGAAGACCATGTCCGAAGCCCATTTGTTGATATAAGAGAGCGCAAGATGGGTACTGTCCTCCGAGGAAATTCCGGCCGGGATATACTGGGCCAGCTGGGACGCATAAAGCTTATGGTCCCCGACCTTGGCGACTACGTCCCCATCATGGAGAAACGACGAAACCTGCCGACAGGACACAAGTCCCGCGGCAAGCATCGCAATTATGAGCAGTATCTTTTTCAAACTATCTCGAATAGTTAGGAGCCTCCTTTGTGATAGTCACATCGTGAGGATGGCTCTCGAGGAAGCCGGCGTTGGTGATTCGTACGAACTTGGCTTCTCTCAGCATTTCAATGTTCTTAGCTCCTACATATCCCATGCCTGCGCGGAGTCCGCCGACCAGCTGATATACAACCTCTGAGACAGTACCCTTGTAAGGGACCTGAGCTACGATGCCTTCCGGAACGAGCTTCTTGATGTCCTCTTCCATATCCTGGAAGTAGCGGTCCTTCGAGCCGTGCTCCATGGCCTCGAGAGAGCCCATTCCCCTATAGGACTTGAACTTACGTCCATTGAGGATGATTGTCTCGCCAGGGCTTTCCTCCGTTCCTGCGAAGAGGGATCCGGCCATGACAGAGCCGGCTCCTGCAGCGAGGGCCTTCGTGATGTCTCCGGAATAACGGATACCACCGTCAGCGATTACCGGAACATCCCTGCCCTTGAGTGCATCTGCAGCCATCATGACAGCCGTGAGCTGAGGCATTCCGACTCCGGCGATGATTCGGGTGGTGCAGATTGAACCAGGCCCGATTCCGACCTTGACAGCATCTACGCCTGCGTCTGCGAGGGCTTTGGCGCCTTCTGCAGTGGCGACGTTGCCGGCAATGATCTGTATTTCCTTATTCTTGAAAACCTTGCAGCATTCAGAGATGACATTGAGCACTCCCTGGGAATGGCCATGGGCGGTGTCGACCACTACGGCATCTGCGCCTGCGGAAGCCAGCATCTCTATCCTCTCGATCGTATCGGACTTGACACCCACGGCGGCAGCTACGAGAAGACGGCCTTTGCTGTCCTTGCTGGCGATAGGGTTGTCCTTGATCTTCATGAGGTCCTTGTAGGTGATAAGTCCTACCAGCTTGTAGTCATCGTCGACTACCGGAAGTTTCTCGACCTTGTGGCACATCAGGATGTCAGTAGCCTCTGAAAGGCTGATTCCCTTCTTTGCAGTCACGAGGTTCTTCGAGGTCATGACTTCAGTTATCGGGAGTCTGGAATCAACCCTGAACCTCAGGTCTCTGTTGGTTACTATTCCGATAAGCTTTCCGTCTCCGTCGACTACCGGGATTCCACCGATATGGTGCTTTGCCATCATCGAGAGGGCATCGCCGACTGTTGCTGTCTCGCGGATAGTGACCGGATCATAGATCATTCCGTTCTCAGCTCTTTTCACTCTCCTCACTTGCTCGCACTGCGCTTCAATTGTCATATTCTTGTGGATGACTCCGATACCGCCGGCTCTTGCCATCGCAATTGCAAGTTCTGCCTCTGTTACAGTATCCATCGCGGCGGACACGATAGGCGTGCGCAAAACTATATCCCGGGTAAATCTTGAGGTGACATCCACATCCCTTGGAATGACTTCCGAATGGGCAGGTATAAGCAATACATCGTCGAAGGTAAGACCTTCCTGAATTTCTGAGGTTAAAAATCGCTGCATGATCTATTGTTTAAAATTTGGCAAAATTAACAAAAAAAACTGAAATACTTACACAATGTAACATTACGTTGAATAATTTGTCTTATATGAATTTCTTTTATAACTTTGTTGTTTAGAGATATGCGAACCTACAAGACCTAAAAATAATGACAAAAAATGAAAAACAGTATGCCAGCAAAGGCCGGATAATGTTCCAGGATAACGTGCTGTCGTTACTCGGATCATTGATGGCAATTCTGCTGGTCCGCTGGCTGAGCGATCCAATCCCCGGATATACGTGGCTACTTCTAAAGTGGCTCGGGGCTGGCTTAGTCGGCACAATTATCGGCATGCTTGTAACCGGAAGCCACAAGAATGTCAAGACGTATATTTCCTACACTTCCGCTATGAAAACTTCGTGGACCTTGCTTATCAAGACAATCTTCCTTGTCGTCGTGATGCTTGTAGGGTTTGTGAAGCTTCCTTCTATTTCTCTCGCTGCGATGGCCCTTCTGGCTGATTTCATCGCATCTATCTTCTTCGTACTTTATCTGAGATTCTCGCTGACCTCTCTGTCGAGAGAGACAGGTCGTGTCAAGGACCAGGTAGGCAAATTGACCGCCCTGGTAATGGGCACAGGCCGCGCAGCAGTAGACCTGGCCGACGAAGCCGCAGCCAGCGGCCGATATGATGTGGTCGGATTCCTCAGTGCGGATCCGGCGATGTCCGGCATGCTTATCGGCAACAGGATGGTCTATAAATGCGGCAACGAGAGCGAGATGAAGGGAATCATGCAGAGGCTCGGCGGAGTCGACTGCATTCTGTTCACCAAGGATCCTGACGACGGTTTCCCGAAAGACGGGGCCCAGGAGAAAGATGATCCCAAGAATACAGTCGCCCAGCGCGATGGCATGTCCCTGGTGGGCCATGTCATCAAGAGAGGATTCGATGTCATCCTGTCCGGAATCCTGCTGCTGATCTTCTCGCCGGTGATGCTCGTCTGCGCTCTGGCGGTCAAGAATGAGGACGGCGGTCCTGCTTTATATAGCCAGGAGAGGATGGGGCGCAACGGGAAACCGTTCCTCATCTATAAGTTCCGTTCGATGAGGATCAACGCAGAAAACGGAAAGCCGGCTCTCTATTCGGGAGACGACGACGAGAGACTTACCAGAGTCGGGAAATTCCTGCGCCAGCACCATCTGGACGAACTTCCGCAGCTCTGGAATGTCTTCCGGGGGGACATGTCCTTTATCGGATACCGTCCGGAAAGACAGTTTTATATTGACCAGATCATGGAGAAGAACCCGAGGTATCAGTATCTTTACCAGATACGTCCCGGGGTTACTTCTTACGCGACCCTGTACAACGGATATACCGACACGCTGGAGAAGATGCTGACAAGGCTGGACCTCGACTTGTATTACCTCAGGAACCACTCGGTAATGTTCGATGTCAAAGTCTTGTGGATGACTTTCCTAAACATTATGACAGGTAAGAAATTCTGATTTATGGCAGCAGAGGAATTGAGCGTAAAATGGTATGTCGCGAAGACTAGACACGGTCAGGAGATCGGCGTCAGGAACCGTCTTGCCAGTCTGGGGATAGAGAATTTCATCCCGACGCAGACGAGAAAGGCGTCCAGGGGGAAAGGGAATGTGGAAAGAGTCCTGATTCCGGGAATGGTCTTCATGAGGACGACAAAGGACGAAGCCTGCGATCTGGCGAACCACCGGGGCCTCCCTGTGAGATACGTGATAGATTGCGCGACGAGGACTTTGATGGTCATTCCGGACAAGCAGATGATGGATTTCATGGCCGTGATGGATTATTCGATCGATGAAGGCGGTCTGATGGACGAACCTCTTGAGCTGGGAGACAAGGTCAGGGTGACGAAGGGAGCGCTTACCGGAGTCGAGGGTTATGTCATTGAGTTTCATGGCAAGACTTATGTAGTAGTAAGTCTATGCAATACAATATTTGCGAAAGCCAGAGTGCCTCGGGCATGGCTTGAGCACATATAAACAAGTATTATGAGAAAGATTTATGTAAAACCGGCAGTTTTGAGAGAACTTCAGATCGAGGCTGAAAATGCCATTCTGGAGAGCTCTGTATCTGACGATATGACTGTCCAGACAACTGGACAGATCGTGGAAAGCTATAATATGGCCGATGACTCTTTCAATCACTCTTGGGAGGCTGGAGAGTAATATCGACAATAAAATTCTACTTTTCGGATAAAATGTTTGACTCTATCCGATAAAAGTGTACCTTTGCATATGTCAATGGTCATGAAATGACCGTGTTAGACTGATGCAGTATAGATGTATCATTGGCTTTGTATCAGGGTCTGGTATTGCAGGTCCGGAAGCGAAGCTGTGATACCTGCCTATAATCGCACTGATAAATTTAGAAGACGTTGAAAAGAGTTGTACTAATCGGAGCGCTAATATCGAGCGCCTTAGTCGCAGCCGCACAGAGTGACGGCTACAGAGAGTCCTACGATTACTCCAAAAAATGGAATATTTCCTTCCAGGTAGGACCAAGCTATCAGATCTACGAAAATTACTTCGCATACTACAATCACCGCCAGGGTGCAGACCTGTTCAATATCCAGAAGACATTGGACATAGGGTATGACTTCACAAAGAGCTTTGGCACAAGGCTTTCCATCAACTACGGAGACAATAGTGCCGCCTATAACATCGAAGAAACCGCGGACAAGATTTTCCGTCCGTATTCGTTCAGGAGCGTCGACTTCTTCCTGGATGCAATACTAAACATTAGCGGCCTGGAAGACGACCTCGGTCCATTTTCCACCAAAGTATTCGGTGGCGTCGGACTTGGAACGAGTTCCGGATTCAAAGACGATACGGATAATCCACATCCTTGGCAGGAATACGTGACCTCAAACAGGGCCCTGGCATTCAGGGTTGGAGTCATTCTGGAATATGACCTGCCTTCAGACGCCGGTCTGTTTTTCGAGATAAACGGAGCCGGCCTGTCGGACAATTACAACGGACTTGAACCTGGCGAATATAACCACTGGGGAGAAGGCTATGCCGGCTTCCCGCTTGATTTGAAATTCTTCGCCGGATTCGGATTCATTTATCATTTATAGTAAACATGAAACTTCAAAAAATCACTGTAGCCCTTGTAGGGCTTCTGGTATGTATTCCTGAAATATTCGCACAGGAAGAAAGCAAGTACAGGGATGCCAACTGGTTTTTCGGACTGGGAGGCGGACTTAATGTAAGTTTCGACGGAAGCGTAAGAGGCCAGAAAAGATATGACTCCCACATGGGAGCCGGATGGGCGTCCGATTTCTATATAGGAAAATGGTTTTCCGACTTTGCCGGATTCCGTTTTGGCTGGCAGGGTCTGACCGACAGCGACCAGTTTACCGACTTCGGAGAGAAAGATTTCAATCTTCTCCACGCGGACTTCGTGATGAGGCCCACAAAATGGTTCAATCCATATATCTTCGGAGGTTATCTCAAGATTGACCGTGCCGTGCCGACCGTGGGAGTCGGCTTCGCAGTCCCTATAAGAATCAACGACAAGATCAGCATAGTATCGGATTTCAAATATGCCGGATTCAGCCATAAGGCGTTCAGCAGAGGCAGGCAGAATATCGGAGGCAACCTGAGTCTTACGGTCGGAGTAAGCTTCAGGCTCGGCAAACCGAAACCTCCTGTCATAAGGACCGAGACCGTCATCAAGGAAGTCGAGGTCACCAGAGTCGTAAGGGATACCGTCGTCATCAGAGAGGATAAGCAGTCTCTCGACCAGATGACAAAAGAGGTCAACGAACTTCTCAGGAACATGACCCTGTTCCACTCGGATTCATTCCTGCTTACTCTCGAAGCTCGTCAGCAGCTGAGCAATATCGCCGAATGGCTCAAGAGATATCCGAAGATAAAGGTCCGCATCGAGGGTCATACTGACAATACAGGCCGCAACAACTACAACCATGAGCTCTCCGTCAAGAGAGCAAAGGCCGTCCTGGACTTCTTCCTTGACGCAGGTATCAGCGAGCATAGGCTGTTCTACCGGGGCTATGGTTCGACAAGACCTATTGCCGACAATTCGACACCTGAAGGCAGGCACCTCAACCGCCGTGTCGAACTTTATTTCTACGAATAAGCGACAATTGTACAAGAAAACAATAATCCGGATACGGGACCTGAAAAAGGCCTCGTATCCGGATTCCCGTTTATATACAAAACGTAACCAAAACAACCATTGAGAAAATGAATCCGACCTTCAGTATTATTGTCCCTATCCACAATGCGGAGGCATCCGTAGAAAAATGCATCGAGGCCGTCCTTGCCCAGTCATTTTCAGATTTCGAGCTTCTTCTGATAAATGACGGAAGTACAGACGGTACCGATGATATCTGCACTCGAATGGCTGCCAAAGACAGCAGAATTTCGTATTTCTCCAGACCATGGGGCGGAGTCAGCATGGCACGTAACTATGGACTATCGCATGCAAAAGGAGATTATCTGACGTTCACGGACGCCGATGACCTGCTTCTTCCCGACGCGTTAAAGACTTACTGGAATACTATCCAGGAGTATGATGCCGACATGATAAAAGCCGGGTATGAGAAAGTGCGCGGAGGAATATCCGATACAATCACCATCCCGAAGGTAATCTCTATCCCGGACAATGATACCGAAGCGATGCTATTCAATACTGATACTTCAGAGTACCGCGGCTATCTCTGGAATTCCGCCATCCGGCGCGAGATGGTCAAGGATATCACTTTCGAGGAAGGGCTGTCATGGATGGAAGACCATATCTTCATCTGGGAATGCATGAAAAGATGCCGTTCAATGGTGCTGATCCCGGATGTCGTCTATGTATACCATGCCAAGAAGAGCGGCCTTCTCAATACTCTTATGGATTCCTTCCTGATAGTGGAGGCTTCCAGAAAGGAATATAACATGAAGCGCGAACTCCTTCCGAAGAAAAAGACATATTTCGGCAAAAGGCTCGAAAAGCTGTTCAGACTTCGTCTGGCCGCTGCCGTGAGGAAGGCCTACATCCGCTACGATTACCCTACAAGAAAACAGCTCTGCAAAGAAATGTCTGAGATCCATGAAATCCGCAGGAAAGGTACTTCAGGCTTCTTCTGCTCCTGGCTGCCATTCTTCCTGAAAGACGGAATCCTCAATATAGTCTTTGCCCTGAGGGGTGATATGGAATAAAGATATGGACTATTCGGAAGGTAACCGGAGACTGGTAAAGAACACCATTTTCAACTACATCCAGCTGCCCGTTTCAATAATAATCGGGCTGTTGTCGTCGCGTATTGTCCTGCAGATCCTCGGAGTATCCGACTATGGTCTGTACAATATCGTCGGCGGAGTCCTCGGTATGTTTACCTTCTTCGCCAGTTCCCTGGGCGCCGCGACTACCCGGTTCGTCAATTTCGAAATGGGCAAGCCGGACGGGGACCTCAACAAGATCTTCAACACCTGTCTTGTCCTGCACATACTGTTTGCCGTCGCGGTAATCATCGTTGCCGAAATCGGCGGTATATGGTATATCAACAATTACCTCAACGTCGAGCCCGGCAAGGAATGGGACGCGATGTTCATATACCAGATCACGATCATCGTATTCTGTCTCGGTCTGATAAATATCCCATACCAGAGTCTGTTCGCCGCCTTCGAGAGGTTCGGACAGATGGCCCTCATCAATATCGCTAGTTTGCTCATCAAGCTTGGGTTGATATACTTGCTTTTCCTTGTCAAGGGTAATGTATTGAGAGTCTATGCCATCCTGATGACAGTTGTAAGTCTTGTAACTTTTATTGTATATCACATTCTGGCATATCGATATTGGCCGGAAATAGTCAGGCACAGGCTTGTCCGCAGGAATCCGGCATATAAGAGCATACTTTCATTCAACAATTACAATATCCTGTCGACAGTTTCGCTTATCGCTCGCGATACCGGAAGTAACCTGTTGATCAACTTCTTTTTCGGGACTGCCACCAACGGCGTATATTCCATATCCAAGACAATCCAGACATATGTCAATTCGCTTATCGGCAACATCGACTCCGCTTCCGGGCCACAGATTACTCAAAGCTACAGTTCCGGAGATCACAGGAGATGTTTTGCGCTTGTGGAGAATATAAGCCGGATCAGCATTGTCGTCGCGACGGCCGCAAGTTTCATCCTTTATACAGAATTGCCGTCAATTCTGGACCTCTGGCTCAAGGAGGTCCCGGAGGGGACGCTGATTTTCAGTCAGCTGATGCTATTGCTGGTAGTAGTATCCTCGACATCCTGCGGAATAACGTTGCTTATAAACGCTACCGGAGAAATCAAGTGGTTCAAGATAATATCAAGTATCTTTTTTTTGATTTGCTTGCCGGCCGGATATCTGGTGTTTAAATCCGGCATGCCGCCATACTGGATCATTATATTGTTCATAATAGCAGATGTACTTTTGCGTATTTGTCAGTTTATTCTGATGAAAAAGATAATACATTTTGAAGTAGGCAGCTATCTCTCATCCGTATACCCGAGGATACTTCTGATAATCGCTATTCTTCTGGCGTACCTGTATGTATACCACATGGTTTCGCCTCAAGGATTGTATAAAATACCAGCTTTCATTTTCACCTCGATATTCGCGTTTTCAATATCGGCATTAATTGGCATCCGCAAGAATGAACGGATAAAGATAGCTGACATCCTGAAATCAAGACTGAAAAAAAGATGAACGGAATAGTAACACGCTTGAGAAGATTTGCCAGGAAGATGCTTCTGAAATACTGGAGGCCTTGTTGGGTTGACCGTGTCTGGAAAAATGAATATGGTTATAAAGTCGACTGGAAGAACCCAAGAGATATCAATGAGAAAATCCAGTGGCTCATGTGTTATGGAGATACTTCTCTTTGGAGCGATTTATCTGATAAAATCAAGGTTAAAGAATTCCTTGAATCGCGAGGCTATGGCGATCTGGTCGTTCCGACATTGGGGGTCTGGGAAAGAGCGAAAGATATCGATTATGACGCACTCCCGGAAAGATTTGTCCTTAAGTGCAACCATGATAGCGGCTCCACTCATATAATCGACAAGAAAAAAGGATTTGACAAGGAAGCCATAAACAAAGACCTGGATAAGCACCTGAAGGTAAAATTCGGTTACGTCAATGGCGAGACCTATTATAACCGGATAAAAAGCAGGATTCTGGCGGAAGAATACCTCGAAGCAAAAAATGAAGACTTCTCTTCTTCTGCAATAGACTACAAAGTCTGGTGCTTTGACGGGAAACCGTATTCTGTCTGGGCATGCTATAGCAGAAGCGCTGAATGTGCTTATGTGAACATTTACGACCTGGACTGGAATGTCCACCCGGAATACTCCGTTTTTACGGATCATTACCGAAATGGGGAAGGAAAGGTTCCAAAGCCTAAGACATTCGACCACATGATGACGGTGGCCGCTGATTTATCTAAAGGATTCCCGGAAGTCAGGGTGGATTTTTATGAAATCGACGGCCGTCTCTATTTTGGAGAGATGACCTTTGCCACTCTTGCCGGCAAGATTAATTTCTATACGCCGGAGTACCTCAAGGAACTTGGAGACCATGTGAAACTGCCAATAAAATGAACAAGAAAGTAATCTACACTTGCATTGTCGGAGGTTACGACAATCTGATGCAACCGGGGGTCATCGACGATAGCTTCGATTATATCTGCTTTTCCGATGATTTTCAAGAAGGGAAAATAGGCGTGTGGGAAATCCGGCCGATTCCATATAAAAACTCTAATGGTACGAGAAAATCTCGCTATGTCAAACTCCTTCCGCACGAAGTGTTAAAGGAATATGATTATAGCTTATGGATAGACGGAAACATCCGCATTACCGGGAAAGAGTTATATACCATAGTAGATAAAGCTATTGCAGAAGGGGCTCTGATGAGTGGAGTCGCCCATCCATGGAATCATTGTATTTACAAGGAAAACGCCTTCTGTTATATAGCAAAAAAAATCAATCTCCGGACTGCCAGAAGAGTCAGAAGATATCTTGTAAAAGAAGGCATGCCAAGGAATCGCGGACTCTATGAGAATAACATTATCTTCAGAAAACACAATGACGGGAAAATCGTCAAGATCGACTCGGAATGGTGGGACGAATACCAGAAAATATCGCAGAGAGACCAGCTGAGTCTGATGCTGGTATTATACAGAAATAATTTTACCCCATCACTTCTGATAGATTCCAATTACTGTTCCCGGAATGTTTCTTTCCTTTCGTGCATTGACCATTCCCCTTCCGGGAAGGTTTATCATGGTCGAAAGAGAAAGATTCATGAGTTCATACAGAGGACCAATCGCAGGTTCAGAAGGATTGTGGCACTGTTTTGCCTTCGCTGACGCAATATCATACCATCAATAATATGATTCCTAAAACAATACACTACTGCTGGCTCAGTAAAGATCCTATACCCACGGATCTCTGCGAGTGCATAAAAAGTTGGAAGCAACATATGCCCGACTGGCAGATTAAACTATGGAATACATCTAACTTCAATGTCGATTCCGTACCTTTTGTCAGAGACGCGGTAAAAGCGCGGAAGTGGGCCTTCGCGTGTGATTATATCAGGGTTTATGCCTTATACAACGAGGGAGGAGTATATCTGGACTCCGACGTCCTTGTCCGCAAGAACCTGGATTTCACCCTTGGAAACAGGGCGTTCTCAGCTATCGAAAGCTATCCTGACCTGGTCAGGAAAATAAAGGAAGAGAACCTTGTCGACGATAAGGGGAATAAACGGGATCCGGATTTAAAGATTCACGGCATACAGATCCAGGCGGCTATCATGGGTGGCGAAAAACATCATCCGTTCTTCAAGGACTGTATGGATTACTATGAATCAAGGGATTTCGTGGTCGGAGAAGACGGCATTCCATCTGAAGAGAACATAAGCCCTATCGTATTTGCCGGGATTGCTGAAAAATACGGGTTCAAATATCTGGACCAGGAACAAGATCTGCAGGAAGGAATAAAGCTCTATTCTGCAGACATATTCTGCCCGCAGCCATATCTGATGAAGCCCCAGGCAGCCGCAGTCCATTGCTGTAATGCATCATGGCGAAGGACTCTGAGCAGAAAGGACAGGATTATCTTTGCTCTGAAAAACTCTGTCAAAGCCATACTTAACAGATTGGGACTCAGGACCGAAAAAGAGATTGACAGAATAAGAGGATAGGCACATGAGGCATGCTTTTCTGATAATAGCCCACAATGAATTCAAGATTCTTCAGAGACTGGTTTCCATGCTGGATTCTGAAGGGAATGACATCTATATCCATTTTGACAAGAAAGTAAAGCAGGTCCCATCCATACATACTGAAAAAAGCGCGGTATTCTTTCCGCAGGAGCGCATTGATGTCCGCTGGGGAAATGTCTCTCAGATCAAGACAGAACTGGTCCTGTTCAAGGCGGCATTAAATAATGGTCCCTACGATTTCTATCACTTGATTTCCGGAACTCACCTTCCGTTGAAAGACATACAGGGACTTGATGCATTCTATAGCAGACATCAGGGAGAGGAAGTCATGAGATTCTGGCCTGACGATCCGGGAGATGCAGACTTTAAACTGAGAAGATACCATCTTTTCAGCAAAGGAATCAGAAACAGCAGTGCGATTGCCTGGCGTATTATCATAAAGATACAGAAGGTACTCGGAATACGACACTTCCGTCGCGAGACCTTCCTGAAGACAGACAACTGGAAAAGCCTGTCACAGAAAGGAGTGGAGTATCTGACCCGGAACGCGGACAAGATATTATCCAGATACCGTTTTTCGCTGTGCGGGGACGAGTATTATGCAGCGTCCGAACTGAACAGGCATCCGGAACAGTTCCATATCTCCGACTGCCCGGAACTGCTATATGTCAGATTCAATAAAAGCAATCCTTATACATTGACGCTTAAGGATTACGAATCACTTAAAGACTCAGAGTATATCTGGGCCAGAAAATTTACAGAAAATGAGCAATAAAGAAAGATTCCTCGAGTGGCTGATACGCCCGGAGACATATTACATAAGAAAATATCTCAAGCTTCTCCGCAAAGAGGAAAGGTATACGTTTGACAAGCCGTGCCGATTCCTGGCTTATTACTACAAGGCAAGAAAAAACAGGCTGGGGGCTAAGCTTGGCTTCATTATCAGTGCCGGCTGTTTCGGAGAAGGCCTTAAGCTGGAGCATTTCGGTTCGGTGATAGTAAACCCTAAATCCAGGATCGGCAAAAACTGCACTATCCATGGGAACTGCTGCATCGGCAGCAAGGGCGGATATCCGGACGACTCCCCTGTCATCGGGGACAATGTAGATATCGGACAGTTCGCCCAGATCCTTGGAGGAATAACGATCGCCGACAATGTCAAGATCGGAGCAGGAGCTGTAGTGGTCAAGGATATAACGACTCCTGGCGTTACTGTAACTGGCGTTCCGGCAAAAGAAAAATAAAAGTTCGCTCAATGACTAAGGTCTCTTTTATATTGCCGGCGTGGAAGACTCTCTTCCTGCATTCTGCCATTGAAAGCATACTGCGGCAAACTTATAGAGATATAGAACTGGTCGTCGTTGATGACTGTTCGCCTCAGGATATCAAGAGCATTGTCGACAGCTTAGGAGATCCACGGATAAGCTACAGACGAAACGAGGTCAATATCGGCGGCAGAAACCTGGTAGAACAATGGAACCATTGTATAAAATATGCTGCTGGGGAATTCATCGTGCTTGCCTCAGACGATGACACTTATTCCCCGGATTATTGCGAGACCTGTATAAGACTGGCAGAAAAATATCCTGACGTAGACATCATACGGTCAGCAGTAGAACAAATCGACAGCAAGGGAGAGCATCTTTGGGATGATTGCATTCTGAAGGAGTATACAAGCAGGGATGAGTTTATCCGCAGCTGGTTTGACAATAAAGCCTTTACCTGTATCGGTAATTTCATGTTCAGAAGAAAAGCTCTTGAAGAGATCGGAGGATTCATATCCTTCCCGTGCGCTTTCGGTTCAGATATAGCAACTCCTTTTGCCCTGGCGTGGAATGGAGTAGCTAATACACAGAAAATGCTTTTCCAGTTCCGACAGACAGACATCCATTTATCATCTGACGCAAGTAAATTTCCGGAGAAACTGGAAGCAATCTCCCAACTCACCGAGTGGTTTATGAATCCGGATAATAACCTGCCTGTAAGCCGGGACTTTCTTCACAGAAGATGTCTTTTCGACTATTTCAATCTGGTAATCAGACATCTTCCGATGAGAAAAATCAGATATCTGAAATACTGCCGGCTTGCATCAGCTCCGGAAAAAGCTATGATGTTACTCCGCTGGATAAAAACAAGAATCACCAAATGACCCCGCTGGCAATTGCATTCACCCCGAATTACTTCGTCCCTGCAGCGACTATGCTCAAGTCTCTGCTGGATTCTTCGTCCGACGCAGATTCGTACAGAGTAATATGCCTTGTCACCGAAGACATCCCTGACAGGATGAAAGACAAACTCGTCCGCTTGGGGGCAGGACGGCTGGAATTCGAATATATCAGCCTTGCCGGAAGGCTGAAAGACGTCTATACCGATCCGAGATATACGGAAGCAGCCTCGTTCAGACTGCTTCTTCCGGAGATTCTCCCCGAATACAAAAGCATCGTCTATATCGACTGCGATGTCATTGTAAGACAAGACATCGCAGGACTTTATGCTAATCTGGATCTTAAGGACAACTATCTGGGCGTAGTATATGAGGCTCCGATAGAAAACCAGGCCGAAAGATTCAAGGCCCTCGGCTGCAATCCGCGGGAATATTTCAACTCGGGTTTCCTTGTCATGAATCTGGAACAGATGCGCAAGGACAGGCTGACAGAGAAACTGCTAGACGCCTGCAAGGTTGACTATCTTGAGTTCCCTGACCAGGATGCCCTCAACCAGGTCTGCAAAGGAAGGGTAATAGCCTTGAGTCCGGTCTACAACGGAATAAGGACATTCTTCCTGCCCCAGTACAAGAAGGACTTTGTCAGCCAGTACTCCGAGACTCTATGGGAAGAGGTCCAGAAATCGGGCACTATCCACTATACCGGAGGCAAGCCATGGAATCTCTTTACTGTCAAGTTCGGGCAATGGTGGAAGACTTATGATTCCCTGCCGGCAGAGATCAAGGAAGAATGGACTCCGGTCGGCAGGGCTCCGAAGATATGGAGATTATACCGAATCCGTCCGGTACAGATGGTTATCGATGCCGGTCTAAACATACTCAGGTCCATAAGATGAACGAACGGTTATCTGTAATCATAAGGATCATGCGGTTCCCGCTGATCATTCTGGTTCTGTTCATACACGGAATGCCGCAGTCTGCTCCGTTCACGGGAGGAGAACCTCTCGGATGGCAGCTTTATCATTACATCTCCGAACTGATCTCGCACAACATCGGAGCGGTCGCCGTCCCGATGTTCTTCATGATATCAGGCTACCTGTTCTTTGCCGGCTGCGCAGACAGGAACCTCCAGTTCTCCGATTTCATCACAAAATGGAAGAAGAGAGTCCGGACGCTTCTGGTTCCGTACATCATATGGAATGTACTATACATCGTGGCGATCCTGGCGAAGAAAGTCATTTTCACCCGGCTGGGTCTGGAAAACGATGACAAGGACCAGCTGCTCGCCAGAGGCTTCGGATATCTGTTCTGGACGGGACCGCTCGATTTCCCACTGTGGTATGTCAGGAGCTTGATGGTAATGTCTCTGCTGGCTCCGGTCTATTATTGGCTCATCCGCAAAGCCCTGCCGCTATTCATTGTCTTCCTTGGCGTAATGTGCCTGCTGCCATGGGACATTGAGTGTCCGGACGCCTCATCACTGATATTCTTCGGGACTGGTGCCTGCCTCAGCCTGAAGGACGTTGACGTGCTATCGTTCTGCAGGAAATTCAGGATACCATCTTTCATCCTCTCGGTCATTTTACTGGCGGTGACGCTGTTTTCCGAAAACTACGAGTACAGATACATTTTCCTGCGGATCTCATGCTTTATATGGTTCATCGCTGTCTTCAACATCTTCGACAGTGTCTGCGACAAGAAAAAGATATCGGAAATACTTACCTGGCTGGCAGGAGCATCATTCTTCGTATATGCCCTACACGCCGTATATCTCACCGACTGGGTAAGGGGCTTCCTGCAAAGAGTTCTCAGCACCGGCCTGTTCGGAACCAGCTTGAGCTATGTGCTGATTACTCCGACAGTCTGCCTGATCTGCCTTGCATTCTATACATTCTTGAAGAAGTTCATGCCGCACACCCTTTCAGTGCTTTGCGGCACCAGAATATAGATGAGAAACGCATACCTCATACTCGCCCATAACGAATGGAGACTTCTGGATATCCTGCTCTCTTGCCTGGACGACGAGAGAAACGATATCTATGTCCATATAGACAAGAAGGTCGGCACTCTGCCGGAGCTCCATACTGAAAAAGCAGGACTGAGGATTCTGGGAAACAGAGTCGACGTGCGCTGGGGGGATCTGAGCATGGTAGAAGCGGAGTACGCACTTTTCGAAGAGGCCCTGAAGAAAGGCGGATACGATTACTACCATCTCCTGTCCGGCGTCGATCTCCCATTGAAATCCCAAGACTATATAAACGACTTTCTGGAAAAGAATAACGGAAAAGAATTCATCGGGTATACCCTGACGGAAATAACCCCGGAGGTGGTACGCAAAGTCCAGAGATGGCATCTGTTCCCGAAGGATTTCAGAAAGAGATCCGGGGCGAAACGGATAGTACGCGCCGCTTTCCTGAGAATACAGGAGCTGCTTGGAATAGAACGGAACAAAGAAATAGACTTCAAGAAAGGCTCCCAGTGGTGCAGTATTACTGAAGACATGGCAAAGTATTTCATTTCACGCAAGGACTGGGTGATGAAAGTATTCCGACACACCTTCTGCTCTGACGAGATTGTAATGCAGACCCTTTGCTGGGAATCTCCATACCGCAAGAACATTTATTGCACCACCGACGACGGAAAGGGTTGCATGAGAAGTATCGGATGGAGAAACGGGGAACTGGTGGACTGGAGCGGCGCAGATTATGAAAAATTGAAATCCTCCCCAGCTCTGTTCGCCAGGAAATTCAACAGCAGGGATATGGGATTCATTGAAAAGATTAAGGATCTTTCTATATGAAAGTAAGCGTAATAATGCCTGTATATAACGCCGCGAAGACTCTGCAGAGGAGTCTGGACAGCATCAGCGCCCAGACCTTCAGAGACTTCGAGGTAGTATTCGCGGATGACTGCAGCACTGACAATACTCCGCAGATGATAAAGGACTATGCGGAGAACAGCGGAATTCCGTGCCGGATCGTCCGCGCCGAAAAAAACGGAGGAGTTGCAGCGGCAAGAAACCTCGGACTGGACAACGCCGGCGGGGATTATCTGGCATTCGTGGATGCCGATGACGTCATAGAACCGGAAGCGCTCGAGAAAGCGGTAGCGGCTGCGGAGGCCCATGATGCCGACATAGTCGGATGGGACTGGACCCTCGGATTCGAGACCAATGGCCGCTATATGAGGCAATATGATTACGGCACCCCGATAGAGGCGCTGAAGCATCTGATGGGCGGGACGATGAGATGGAACCTCTGGCTGTTCCTTTTCCGGCGTAGCCTGATCGCCGACAACGGGATCCGGTTCATTCCGGGAGCCAATATGGGCGAAGACATGATGTTTACCCTTAAGGCTTTTCTGAAGGCCGGGAATGTAGTGCAGATCCATGAATCTCTCTACGGATACAACGCCGTAAGCACCACCTCCATCAGCCGCCAGTTCAGCGAGGCCAGGAGAAAAGAAGTCACAGAGAACATCGCCGAAGTCGAGAAAGCTGTCGCCGGTTCCCGCTATGCAAAAGAACTTGAAAGATATATCCAGTATCTGAAACTTTATATCAAGCTTCCGCTTCTTATCAGTTCCGATGAAGAGAATTACCGGATATGGTATAGCTGGTTCGACAGCGCAAACGCTTTCGCAGCTGGAAATAAAGCATTACCTTTACGTACAAGGCTGCTTCAGTGGATGGCGGCAAGAAGCATGTGGACAGGTGTAAAAATCTACCATCTGCTTGTGTATAAATTCGTTTACGGAGTGATTTACCGATGAAGAAGGTTTTCATAGCTATATTCCTTTGCATAGTAGTCAGCTGCTATGTATTCTCTTTTTCAATAAGACATCTGCCATCTTCGCTTAACACGAAACAGATTTTGGGTGTCATAGGAATAATAGCTTTCATGCTTCAGGCCTTGAAAGAGAAGACCGCCTCTCTTTCAAGACAGGAAATAATATCCGGAGTTATCGCCTGCATCTTCTCTGTCTGGTGCTACTACTGCGTAATGGTCAATGGTACGGACGACGATTCATATACCCAGTACATAGTATCCTTCGCCGTATGGCTGGGAGGCGCCTATGGAGTCGTCGCGTTGATGAGAAGTTTCCATGAAAGGGTTGATCTGGCCATAATAACAAAATATCTGACAATAGTCTGCGTCGCACAGGGCATATTGGCTCTTGCAGTAGACAATATGCCGTTCATGAGGACTATTGTGGACGGTATCGTGTCTGACGGAAACTTTTACTATAAGGAGGTCAACCGACTTTATGGACTCGGAGCCGCGCTTGATACCGCCGGAATAAAATTTGCCGTAGCCATGGTCCTGATCGCCCACCAGATCGTCACAAACCATGCTATCAACAGCAACCGCAAATACCTGGGATTCTATATAGTCGCATTCATACTTATAACAATTATGGGAAGTATGATCGCGAGGACCACCATGGTAGGAACCGGTCTGGGTCTGTTCTATATCCTCGTAAGATATATCATGCCTCAGAGAGGCGGTTTTGTTTCAGGCAGGCAGATTAGAATCTTTTCAGTACTGACCATAATTGTCGCTGCGACTATCTTAGTTGCGGTACGTCTATATCAGGCCGATGCCGAATTCAGAGGCAACATGAGATTTGCATTCGAAGGCTTCTTCAACTGGGCCGAGACAGGTGTCTTCAGGACAGACTCTTCAGATAAGCTTAATGCCGTAATGTGGATATGGCCGACAGATACCAGATCCTGGATAATCGGAACCGGCATCTTCGGCAACTTCTATTATAGCACCGATATCGGCTACTGCCGTTTCACCTTATACTGCGGACTAGTCGGACTTGCGATATTCTCGCTATTCTTTATCTACAACGGGCTTGCCGTAAGAACCAAATTCAGGGATTTCAATATGGCCTGCATAATGATAATAGCCCTGACATTCATAATCTGGCTCAAGGTTGCGACCGACATTTTCCTGTTCAACGCAATTCTGTTCTGCATTGACGGAGACTACGACAATGACGGCAACGAGATTGAGCCCGAACCTATAGAAGCACAATGAAAATAGTCTATACGATAGCCGGAACCTACAGGGCCGCGGGAATGGAAAGAGTTCTTGCGGACAAGGCTTCGTTTTTTGCAGGAAGGGGCGACCGGGTGACAATCATCACTACCGACCAGCGGGACCAGGAGCCGGCCTTCCCGATGCCGGCCTCCGTCAAGACCATCGATCTCGGAATCAACTACGAGACCGACAACGGCTCCCTCATATCCAAGATACTGAATTTCCCGCTGAAACAGTTGCGGCATAAAAAGAGGCTGGAAGCTGTGCTCAAAGAAATCCGCCCGGACATTACAGTCTCGATGTTCTGCAACGACGAGACCTTCCTCCCGGACATAAAAGACGGCAGCAAAAAGGTGCTGGAGGCCCATTTTTCCAGATTCAAGCGACTCCAGTACGCACGCGGGGGGCTCTGGGGCATCATAGACAGATACCGCAGCAACTCCGACCTCAGGCACATCCGCAAATTCGACTGCTTCGTAGTACTTACCGAAGAAGACAAGGGCTACTGGGGCAATCTCGACAACATAGCCGTGATTCCTAACTCGATCGCCAGGATCAGTCCGAAGCCTTCGTCTCTCGACTCCAGGACCATAATCGCCGTCGGCCGGCTCTGCCACCAGAAAGGCTTCGAACGGCTGATAGAAGCCTGGAGTCTGATCAGCGCCGACGTCAGGAAAGACTGGAAAGTCCGGATAATCGGAGACGGCGAAGACCGCGGCAGACTCGAAGACATGATCAAGACGAAAGGACTCGAAGACAGCATAATCCTGGCAGGGCCGGTCAAGGACATGGACAAAGAATATGACGGCGCAGCTCTGCTGGCCATGACTTCGAGATACGAGGGCCTTCCTATGGCCCTGCTGGAGGCTGAGGCCCATGGGGTCCCGGCCGTGGCTTTTGCCTGCAAGTGCGGGCCGAAGGACGTGATTTCCGACGGACTGAACGGCCTGCTGGTGCCGGAAGACGACATAAAGGGTTTCGCGGAAGCCCTCAAGATAGCAATAGAATCACCTGAACTTATACGTTCCATGGGAGCCGAAGCCTATAAGGATGCGGCCCGCTGGGACAGAAAAACTGTAATGAAAAAATGGATAGCACTATTCAGAAGCATCTCGTAATCTCCGCCGTCAACATACGTAAAGGCGGCACTCTGACAGTACTCAGAGACTGTCTGGGATACCTCTCTTCCTGCAGAGAATACAAAGTTACCGCTCTGGTCCATTCCAGAGAGCTATGTGACTTCCCTGGGATCGATTATATCGAAATCCCGTGGAGCGTCAAAGGCTGGTGCCGCAGGCTATGGTGCGAATATGTCACCATGGCCGGAATATCGCGCCGGCTGGGGCCGGTCGATCTCTGGCTGTCGCTTCATGATACGACCCCTCGCGTCCATGCAGCCCGAAGGGCCGTATACTGCCACACATCTTTCCCTTTCATGAAGATAAAGGCAAAAGATTTCCGGATGGATTTCAAGATTCCGCTGTTCGCGATGCTTACAAGGTTCGCCTACAGGATAAACGTCCACAAGAACGACTTTCTGATAGTCCAGCAGGACTGGTTCAGAAAGGGTCTGTCGGACATGCTGAAATTCCCTGAGGAGAAGATAATCGTGGCTCCGCCGCATTTCGAAGTGCCACAGATAAAAGGAGACCCTTCCGGAATTCCGGTGTTCATCTATCCTGCCACTCCGGACTGCCATAAGAATTTCGAGACCCTTTGCGAGGCTTCAGTGATACTGGAGAACCGTTTCGGCAAAGACAAATTCAGGACGGTAATCACGGTAAGCGGAGACGAAAACCGCTATGCGAAGTGGCTCTACAAGCGCTGGGGAAAGGTGGAATCGATAGATTTCCACGGGCTCATGAGCAAGGAGGAGCTATATGACCATTACGGGAAATCGGCCTGTCTGGTATTCCCTTCAAGAGTCGAGACATGGGGTCTGCCGATTTCGGAATTCCTTCCGTCAGGCAAGCCTATGATCATAGCCGATCTGCCATACGCTCATGAAACCGCGGCAGGAGCCAAGTCCGTGGCATTCTTCGAAGCAAGCAATCCGGATAATCTGGCTTCTCTCATGGGCGAGATCGTAAGAAAACAATACGGAAGATTCTCACCGGTCCCGCCATCCAGGCCGGCCTCCCCTGCGGCCAACGGCTGGAAAGAACTCTTTTCTGTCATCCTGAGTCAAACGAAAGATCTATAGCGTCATGAAAGTATTACAATTAGGCAAGTTCTACCCGATAAGGGGAGGCGTCGAGAAAGTAATGTGGGACGTGACCGCAGGCCTTTCTGCCGAAGGTGTCGACTGCGACATGCTTTGTGCGACTCTGGACTCCGATCCTGTCGATGACGAGGACAAATCCCGGATCTCGGAAACCGATGAATGCAAGGTCATCAGGTTCAACGGTCATGGGCGCGTCCTGATAGTCCGCGCCATGGCCAAGATAGCTGCTACCATGATTTCTCCGGCGATGGTACGATATCTGCGCCGGCACTGCAGCGAATATGATATCATCCATGTCCATCACCCTGACCCGATGGCCGCCCTGGCTCTCTTCCTGAGTGGTTATAAAGGCCGGGTATTCCTGCACTGGCACAGCGATATACTATCCCAGAAGGTGTTTCTGATGCTATATAAGCCTCTTCAGTCATGGCTCATACGCAGAGCTGAGAAGGTAGTCGGGACAACCCCGGTATATGTCCGGGATTCGCCGTATCTGAAGAAAGTCCAGGACAAGACAACATATATTCCTATCGGCATCAGGCCCGTCGAGCCAGACGATGTAAAGGTCAAGGAGATAAAGAAGCTTTACAAGGACAAGAAGATAGTATTCTCCCTGGGACGTCTGGTCCCGTACAAAGGGTTTGAATACCTCGTCCAGGCAGCCCGGAACCTGCCCGATGACTACATAGTCCTGATAGGAGGGAAAGGGCCGTTGGATAGCAAATTGAGGGGCATGATCTCAGCCGCCGGGCTGGAAGATAAGGTCAAGCTTCTCGGATTCATGGCAAAGGAAGACGTTCCCGGCTATTTCGGAGCATGCGACGTCTTCGTTCTCAGTTCGGTGATGAAGACCGAAGCTTTCGGAATAGTCCAGATCGAGGCCATGTCCTGCGGTAAACCTGTGGTAGCCACCAGAATTCCGGAGTCCGGAGTATCTTGGGTCAACGAGCATGGATATTCGGGGCTTAACGTCGGCATAATGGCCCCTGAAGCCCTGTCTGACGCTATTACAAGCGTTTGCAGCGACAACAAAACACACGAAAAATTTTCAAATAACGCAAGAAATCATTATCTTTCGGTATTCACCGAAAAAGGTATGATATCTAATTTCTTGAACTTGTATGAAGAACGTACTAAGACTAATGACTGTAGCGTTGCTGATAACGCTTGCATCTTGCGCAACCCCGGCGAAAATAGGGTATCTTAGAGACATCGAATACTACAAGACCTTCCCCGGTGTCCAGCCTCCTGAACTGAAGATACAATCAGGAGATAAGCTGGCTATTCAGGTTCTCAGCGAAGAAAGCGAACTTGCAGCTCCTTTCTTCCCATTAGGCACGGCCACCAGTTCTGACGGCGAGACTGCTGCTGCCGAATATACCGTCGACAACAACGGAAACATAGACTTCCCGGTATTGGGCAAAATCCATGTCGGGGGTTATACTATGCGCCAGGTAAGCGACCACCTCAAATACGAGATAATCTCCAGAGGATATATAAAAGACCCTGTCATACGGATCAATCTCACTAACTTTTCGGTAACCGTCCTTGGAGAAGCCGGACAGAACGTGCTCAAGGTTGACGACAATAAGATAAATATCCTTCAGGTGATAGCAAATTCAGGAGGAACTTCAGATAACGCAAAGATAAAGGACGTGATGGTAATCCGAAAAGAGAATGGAGAGAACAAGGCATACTCGATAAACCTGCAGTCCAAAGACTTGTTCATGTCTCCTGTCTTTTATCTTCAGCAGAACGATATAGTCTACGTAAAGCCGCGAGGCTTAAGGTTCTCGACAAGCGGTCAGACAGCTATGACCCTTGTCAACACCATTGTAGGAATCGGCTCTGCTGTCGTTTATATCCTGCTTTGGAATTCGTCTAAACAATAAACTATGGAAAACGGCAACAATCAGAAAAATAGCGGACAGATAAATCTGGTCGACATTTTCTTCTATCTGCTGAACCATTGGTACTGGTTCGTGCTGTGTATAGGGCTTGCCGTCGCCTTCACCAGCTACAGATATGCCAAGACTCCTTTCTCCTACAGGAGCAATGCGACCATAATTATCAAGAATCCGAGTAATACCAGAGCCACCACAAAACTGGACAACTACAGCAACCTGATCAATAGCGTCAGTATGTCAAATGAAATGCTGCAGCTCAAGTCCAAGACCCTCATGGCCGAGGTAGTAAAAGATCTGAACATCGACGTGAACTATATCCACCACGTCGGTCTTCGCAACATCGAACTTTACAGGAATGCGCCGATACGCATTTTCTTCTCAAGGGAAGATAACCCTATCGGTTATTTCACGATCAAGGCGACTCCGAGAGACAGCAAGACAATCGAGCTGGATCTCTCCAGTCTCGGCCAGAAGAATGTAGTGGTATCCTACGGCGACAAAGTCAAGATAGGAGACGGCTCCTTTACTATCGACAAGACACGCAATCTTGGCAAGCACTGGTTTGGGGAAGCGATTTATATCCAGAAGATTCCTGTAAGTCAGGCAGCGGCGGCTTATAGTTCAGCCCTGAGCATCTCCCAGAACAACTCCGCCGAGACGGTATTGAATCTTTCTATCCAGGACTTCTCTCTCCAGAGAGCGAACGACATCCTCACGGCCATTGTCTACAGGTACAATGAAGAGGCCGTAAAAGAAAAGAACAAGGTTGCAGTCAATACTGCCGAATTCATTGACAGCCGAATAAAGATAATCCGCAAGGAACTCAGCGATGTCGAAGACATGATGTCCGGCTACAGGTCTACAAAGAAACTGCTGGATGCCAATGCCGATGCTGCGGAATATCTTTCGGAAAGCCGTAGCTATGGTTCGGATATTTCCCAGGTCGAGACCAATCTCTCGATTGCCGAATACCTCCGTGATTATGTCCGCGGTTCCATGGACTCCTTCGAAGTCATCCCTGCCAATACCGGACTTAACGACGCCAACCTGGACCAGGCTATCTCCCAGTACAACGATCTGGTAATCAAGAGAGACCGTCTCGAGAAGGCCAGCAGCAGCGTCAGCCCGGCGGTAATGCAGATCGAAGACGCGATGATCTCCATGAAGCAGAATATTCTCGGAACCATCGACAATCTCATGACCAGCCTGAACGTGCAGAAGAGAGACCTTCTGCGCCAGGAAGCCACGGCGATGGAGAAGTTTACCGAGATGCCGGAGAAGGCTATCGAGATGCGCCAGATGGAGCGCCAGCTCAGCATAAAGGAAGACCTCTACATCTACCTCCTCAACAAGAGAGAAGAGAACGAACTCTCGCAGGCGATGGTCGATGACAACGCGATCATGTTCGATTCCGCGGAAGGCTCCCCTGTCCCGGTATATCCAAGCCGCCAGAGGATGATGCTGCTCGCAGTCCTCATGGGTCTGCTGGTTCCTGCCGTAGTAATGCTGTTCAAGATGTTCCTGGACAACAAGGTATATTCGAGAAAAGACGTCGAAGAGATTGTCAAGGTTCCGTTCATCGCCGAAATACCGATGAAGAAGCAGAAGAAGTGGGTAAAGAGGGCCAAGAACGATTCTATCTCTCTCGCTTATGACCCTAACTCGAAGGGGTTGTTTACAGAAGCGATGAGAATCCTCTGCACCGACCTGGACTTCATGAAACCGGAAGGAAAAGAAAACATGGTGATCTCGACGACTTCGCTCATGGTCGGAGCCGGAAAGACCTTCCTTACAACCAATATCGCCGCCTGCCTGGCAGACGCCAAGAAGAAAGTCATCATCGTCGACCTCGACCTCCGCAAGAGGTCTGTTTCCAGCCTGTTCGGAATGAAGCACAGGACTGTCGGACTTACCAACTATATCTACGATGAGAAAGTTGAAGTCGCAAGCATAATCTACGATGACGTACTTAACGGAGTCGACCTCATTCCGGCCGGCCATATACCGCCGAACCCTACCGAGCTCCTCAGCAGGAAGCGTTTTGACGACCTTATCGATGAACTGAAAAAGACTTACGAATATATAATCCTTGACTGTGTACCGTTCAATGTGGTAGCAGACTCGATGATCATCAACCGCGTCGTTGACATGAACCTGTTCATCATACGAAGCGGCCAGATGGACCGCCGCAACCTGCCGACCATTGACGAACTGAACAATAGTGGAAAACTAAAGAATCCGGGAATCATCCTAAACGGAGGCATACTCAGACATGGTTTCGGCTACGGCTATGGACATGGTTACGGTTACGGCTACGGTTATGGCTATGGGTATGGCTACGGTTACGGGTATGGTTACGGGGAGAAAGAATAAAAAATGATCATAGCAGTTGATTTTGACGGGACCATTGTTGAACACAAATATCCCAAAATCGGAAAAGAACTGCCGTTTGCCATAGAAACACTACTTGACTTGAAGGCAGACGGCCACCAGCTGATACTTTGGACGGCAAGAGACGGCGAACTCCTTGACGAGGCCATAAAATTCTGCAAAGACAGAGGCCTCGAGTTCTACGCTGTCAACAGTAACCGCCCCAGCGGAATGCAATTTAAAGAAACAATGAAGAAGTCGGCCAAAGTAATCGCCGATGTCTATATAGACGACCATAATCTCGGCGGCCTGCCTGACTGGGGTACAATCTACGAGATTGTATCCAAGACTCCGAGGAGGAGGCACAAGAAGAGGTCCTTCTTCAAGAGACTGTTCCATATAGGCCGATGAGACTCCGCGAAGACTGCCGGATTACCGGACTAAGAGGCAGATTCCTTCTTGTAATCCCCGGAGAACACGGGGAAAGGGACCTCGAAGTCAACGATAGTTTCAGCCAGATCTGGGCTGCCTTTGCTGCGAAGGAATTCGCTCTGGAAGACGTCGTCTCCTATCTTGAAAAAGAGTACGGAATGGACTCCGCGACCGCCTCGGCGGAAGCCTCCGATATAACAGGACTATGGGAAAAATATGGTCTGACAAAACAATAGAAGCTTTCTTCACCCTGCTTCGCGGCGGGCTGGAAGAAAAAGACATAGAGTATCCTCTCATTCTCTCCGAAAAGGAATGGGAGGATATAGTTTATCTCGCCTCTACACAGACCGTCACGGGGCTTGTCTTCAGAGGAGTATCGCATCTTCCGGACGGCAACGACATCCCCGGCCAAGTTCTTATGAAGCTCATGAAAAAGGCCGACGGCATCGCCCGGGCCTCCGCCAGGATTTCCGAGGTCCGCACCCGGCTCGACAAGGTCTTCAACGCCGAAGGGCTCAGGCCGGTAGTCATGAAAGGGCCGGAAGTCGCCGCTTTCTACCTCCATCCCGAACTCAGGGAATGCGGGGATCTCGACCTGTATTTTCCGGGCTCAGCCTTCGACAAGGCGGTCTCGACAATCTCTTCTCTCGGGGTCGGGATCATAAAATCGCCCGACGGCAGTGTACGATACCTTTTCGACGGCATCTGGATCGACCAGCACCGCCGTTACTATGATCTCCGCCGACGTGATCTTCCGGAGGTCCCGAGCCCGTATGCGACTCTTCTGATGCTCTCCGCCCATATTCTCAAGCACTGCATGACATCGGGAGTAGGCCTGCGTCAGATCTGCGACATGACGGTCGCATACCGCAGTCTCGAAGGCAGCTACAGCAAGCCTGTTCTAGCAGGAATATATAGCAGCACTGGACTGGAACAATGGAACCGTCTGCTGGCGTCTTTCCTTTCCGCCCATCTCGGCTGCAACTCTCATCCATATTCTTCCGACACCCTTCCGCCTCCGGATCCTCTCATGGACATCATCCTCGAGGGCGGCAATTTTGGGCACCATGCCGATGGCCGGGCCGACGCAGAGAAATCGTCGGCATTCAGGCGCAAGACAGACACGGTCAGGCGCATTCTGAAACGTCTTCCGTTCTCTCTGAAATATGGGCGTAAGGAGTTCTTCGGTTATATGGCCGACCTTGTCCGCGGCAATCTCTAAAGATACTTCGCTCCCTGGCGGGTATCTCTCTTCTCGAGTCCGGCATCCAGGAGATGCAATATCTCGAAATTCCGGATCAGCCCCCAGCGCGTTTCGCGCACGAATCTCGGCGGCACTTCTCCGGCAATCCTTTCAATAAACAGATCAGGCCTCAGCCTCTCGAGTATATCGATGACGAAATCGATGTACTCCGGCAGTTCGAAGGACAGGAAGTCCTCCGGATGGGCGTCATGTTCTGCCTCCATTTTAGTCCCCTTGACGAACTGAAGCTGGTGGAACTTGACCGACAGCAGCGGCAGACTGCTGATCGCGGAACACTGCTCGAGCAGCATCTCTCTGGTCTCGCCGGGCAGTCCCAGTATGAAATGGGCCCCGACGTCGAGTCCCCGCTCCGCGCTCATGCGGACAGCCCTTTCCGCCGTTGCGAAATCATGTCCCCTGTTGATCCGTTCGAGAGTCCGGTCGTAGCATGATTCTATCCCGTATTCGACCGTCACCAGCGGCGCATGGATCTCTTTGCCGGCGATCTCGCGGGACCATCCTTCGAGCGCCCGGCCTTCTTTGAGGTCGCGGAGCCAGTCGAGTTTCTCTTCATCGACGCAGTCGGGTCTGGTGCCGATATCGATGCCGACGATGTCGGGATGGCTCAGGGCTTCGGCGTACAGCTGCCTGAGTCTCGGGAGAGGGGCGTATGTGTTGGAATAGGCCTGGAAGTAGGCGATGTAATGCGAGGTGTTGCGGTAGCGGACCTTGTGGAACTCTATGCCTTCGTCGATCTGCCTTGCAAGGCTTTTCCCGGGAGTGCTGTAGCCAGGATGAAAGGCGTCGTTGTTGCAGTATGTGCAACCGCCGACACCCTTGGTCCCGTCGCGGTTCGGGCAGGTGAATCCGGCGTCGATCACGAGCTTCTGCAGGCGCTCTCCGTAGCGTCTGCGGTAGTACCCCACGAAGGTGTTGTATCGCTTTCCGTCAAGATATTCCATTGCGGCCCAAAATTAAAATAAAATGCCTATATTTACAAAAACATAACATCTAAAACAATGACAAATTACCGTCAGACCGGCAGCGCCGGATATCTGTTTTCCATTGTCCTGGTCGCTGTAATCGGCGGCCTTCTGTTCGGATATGACACGGCTGTCATTTCCGGCGCAGAGAAGGGACTTCAGGCATTCTTCATGAATGCGAAGGATTTTACCTACTCCAATTTTCTGCATGGCTTTACTACCTCCAGCGCCCTTATCGGCTGTATCATAGGTAGCGCCCTTTCAGGAGTTCTGGCTTCAAGGATGGGCCGAAAGAAGGCTCTCTTCCTTGCCGGAGTATTCTTCTTCCTTTCAGCGATGGGTTCCTACTATCCTGAGTTCCTTTTCTTCCCTAAGGGTGAGCCTACCTTCAGTCTGCTGATTGCCTTCAACCTTTACCGTGTCCTCGGCGGTCTCGGCGTAGGTATGGCCTCAGCTATCTGTCCTATGTATATTGCCGAGATTGCTCCTGCCAACAAGCGAGGCACTCTCGTTTCATGGAACCAGTTTGCCATAATCTTCGGTCAGCTGGTCGTATATTTCGTCAATTTCCTTATTCTCGGAAGTCATGCCAATCCGGTCATCGACCTCGTCGACGGAGTCAACCAGATTCTTAATCCGGAGGCTTCCGCCTGGACTGCAGCTACCGGATGGAGGCTTATGTTCGTCAGCGAGTGCGTCCCTGCCGGCCTGTTCGCCCTGCTTATCCTGCTTGTTCCTGAGACTCCTCGTTATCTTGCCCTGAGCGGCCAGGACGAGAAGGCCCTTACCGTGCTGAGCAATATCAATGGCGAGAGCAAGGCGAGGGAGATTCTTGCGGAGATCAAGGCTACAGCTACCGAGAAGACCGAGAAGCTGTTTACATACGGCTGGGTAGTTATCTTTATCGGCATAATGCTCAGCGTCTTCCAGCAGGCTATCGGTATCAATGCGGTTCTATACTTTGCGCCTCGTATTTTCGAGTCGATGGGCATGGGCAACCCTATGATGTACACCGTGTTCATGGGCGTCATCAATATTTCGTTCACTCTTCTTGCCGTATTCACTGTCGAGAAGCTCGGGCGTAAGCCTCTGCTTATCTGGGGTTCTACCCTGATGGCTGTCGGAGCTCTCGGCGTGGCATTCAGCAATGTCATCGCAGGATGTCCTTCGATTGTTCCTGTAGTAAGTATCCTTGTCTACAGCGCCGCATTCATGTTCAGCTGGGGACCGATCTGCTGGGTTCTCATCTCCGAGATCTTCCCTAACACTATCCGAAGCCAGGCAACAGCAATCGCCGTCGCTTTCCAGTGGATCTTCAACTTCATCGTTTCCTCCACCTTCGTGCCTCTGTACAACATGCGCGTCGGTTCGATGGGCGTCGCCTTCGGCCACTTCACTGCCTACGCGATCTACGGCGTAATCAGTATCATCGCCGCCATCTTCGTCTGGAAGATGGTCCCTGAAACCAAAGGCAAAACCCTCGAAGACATGAGCAAGCTCTGGAAGAAATAACCCCGATATCTTCCGCATAAAAAAAGGAGACTAGCTTTTATGGCTAGTCTCCTTTTATATTTGGTGAAAGACTGGATTATTCCTTGGTTGCTTTGGCAGCCTTGGTAGTCTTGGCGGCTGGCTTCTTGGCGGCAGCGGCTTTAGGTTTAGCCTCTTTGGCCTCCTTGGTCTCCTTGTCAGCCTTAGCTGCAGGAGCCTTCTTAGCGGCGGCAGGCTTGGAAGCAGCTGGTTTCGCAGCCTTAGGAGCAGCCTCTTTCTTAGGCTTGGCATCCTTCTGAGAAGCGATTATGTCGCTGAGTTTCTCATAGAGAGCATCGATCTTCTCGAACATTTCCTTACGGAGACCGGCATAGTAGGTGCTCTTCTTGGCATCAACCTTGGCGTTACCCTTATCCTTCATCTCGTTATAAAGGTCAACAGCCTCCTCGATGACAGCAGAAACCTCATCAGTAGCCTTCTCAGGATTACGCAGAAGGAAAAGAGCGCAATCATCTATAAAATCGCCAACGAAATACTCGACGTCTTTCTTGAAATCTCTAAGGTTCATATTATTAAAAGTTAATTAATTGATGCAAATATAACTATTTTTCTTGAATCTGCATCCGGAGTGCCAAGAATCCTGCGTCCATAAAGCAGACGATGCGAATTCTCATAATAATCCGCATCCCCCGGACGCAACGAATTGACTCTGACAAGCTGCGAAGCATGTACTATATGTCCGTCCCCGATATAGAGAGCCACATGAGTCACGCGCCCGGTATCCCGGTTACCGAAAAACAACAGATCACCAGGCTCCAGCGCTGAAAAATCCCCGTCAGCGACTCCCGAGACATCGAGCCCCGTACCAAGCTTGACCTGCTGCGAAGCATTGCGCGGCAGCTGGATTCCGTTCATATAATAAGCCAGTCCGACAAGACCGCTGCAGTCGAAACCATTCGGAGAATTACCGCCCCAAAGATAAGGAACACCGACATACTGCAATGCAGAAGAGATAATCCCGTGCGCAGAAGTACGCACCCTTGCATAATAACTTCCCTTCTCTTCCACATCCCCGGAAGGAACCCATCCGGCTATACCGGACGGCAACAATACCCGGCAGAAACCATGGCGGGACCGACCCGGAGCCACACGAAGGATATCGCCCTGGACAAGGTCGCAGATCCGCCCGGCACGGCGGGAAGGAGCCGAAAAAACATTCGAATGCGCCGCAGTGCAAAGATACTTGGCAGCAGCATTATAAGCCTCCACATCAGCCACAGGAGCCAGAGCCAGCACATTGATCCACCCTGTATACTCCGGGGCATGGGCAACCACCTTCCTCCAGTAGGAAGAAGAATCCACGACCTCCACGACACGCCCCATCAGCACCTGATTCTCCAGCGAAGACTCATAATCCGGCTGACTACGCATATTGCTGACAGAAATATTGACGACAGCGCTGCGCCCCTGCCCGAAGGAAACGGCAGAAACCAAAAGCGCCATAAACACAAGTAACCTTCTCATAATCAGTTGCATGCTGCGATAAGAGCAATTATCTTATCCGTTATCGAAAGCACCTTCCAGGAAGGGGCGGTGCAGTTGTTTATCATCACAGAAAAGACGATCGTGTCCTCCTTCCCACCTTCGGAAGGGACGACATAACCGCTGAAACAACGCACTCCGTCCATGGAGCCGCTCTTATAGTAGATACGGGACCTGAGAGTCTCAGGCTCTCCCTTCAGACGAGGCTCATAATAACGGTAACCCGGCTGGGCAAGAGTCTCGACATAATCCCCGAACACCCTGGTATCCATCATCTTGAGCAAGAAATCGCAAAAGAATTCCGGGGAGACATAATTATCCCTGGATAGCCCGCTTCCGTCAGTAAGCTGAACCCGGGATGGGTCAAGGCCCAGATGCCTGAAAGCATCTTCCTGCGCATCCTTGCAGACACTGTAATCGGCAGAGCCCTTGCGAACCCGGGACATTCCCCTCAGCAAAGTCTCGGCATAGAAATTATCGCTTCTCCAGTTGGTCATATATGCGATCCGGCGCAGCGAAGGCGAATCTGTACCGCCGAGAGGAACAAGACTCTCGGAATCTGTCGCCAACGGCCCTTCCACAGAGAAATCCGACCTTATCCTGCCGGCATAATCGATATCCGCGAACCCTCCCGAAACCGGAAGGCCATGCCATTTCAGGAAATTGCAGAAATAACATGCCATAGTCATGGCCCCGAACTTGTTGCTGCATTCCTCTTTCTTCGGCTTACGGTCGATCGCGAACGTCCCGCGCATCTGGGCAACCGGAGCCAGATCCGAATTGAACAGGAACAGTTTGTCGCCAGTCCCCTTCGCCGAAGTCATGGCCACGCTGGAGTATTTCATCCAGGGCAGTTCCGGATATTCCGGTCTGACATCCACGGGAGCTCCGACAGTCGCCCCGGCAGCGACGCGGACGTCCAGGACGTTCCGGTAGAAACACAGACCGTCCCCGCCGGCGCCGTAATATGTCCCTATATCCTGATATGACCATGAGTCCTTCTCGATCGGACCGTCGAAATAACGGCCGTCACCTATGACCCGGCCCTCGATCCGCGAGATCCCGGCCTTGTCCAGGATAGCCTTCCACGAAGCGAACAGGACGTCGGTTGCGACTGCTATCGAATCCTTGGAGCCGAGGGTCGGATCCCCGCCGCCAACAATATAGAGGTCGCCCTTGAGGGTCCCGCCTTCGATCCGGCCGCTGTAGGCCAGCGATGTCCGGAACCGGAAATCGGCTCCAAGTTCATTCATCGCCAGTCCGGTCGTCAGAAGCTTGACATTGGACGCCGGCACCAGTCTGCGCCGTCCGTTGAAAGAGACTATGGTATCGCCGTCAGCCTTCATGGCGACGACGCCCCAGGAGGAGGTGCCGAGCACGTCCCCCTTATCGAGGATTTCAAGATAACTGCGTATAAATTTAGGGGAGTTCTCCTCTGTGCGCACGGCACGGGCAGCCGGAGCCTGGGCTGAGGCCTGGACACCGGCAATGCAGAGAATCACCGCTATTGATGTCAGAAATTTCATGGTCAACCTTTGAATACCGAACGCACGAGCGCCGGGATATCTGCAACCTTGACGACCTCCACTCCTTCGGCGGCCTTCTTGTCAAAGGAAGCATATTTGGAAACATATATCTTCCTGAAGCCCAGTCTGGCAGCCTCTGCTATTCGACGGTCCACCTGGTTCACAGGACGGATCTCGCCGCTGAGTCCGACTTCGCCGGCGAAACATATATCCGACGGCAGAGCGAAATCAAAATTGGACGAGAGCACCGCGCATACGACCGCGAGATCGCAGGCAGGATCGGCGACCCGGAGACCTCCGGCCATGTTCAGGAACACATCTTTCATGGTAAGCTTGAATCCGGCCCTCTTCTCCAGCACAGCCAGCAGCATATTCAGCCTGCGGGAATCATATCCGGTCGCAGAGCGCTGGGCGGTACCGTATGCGGCCGTACTTACCAGAGCCTGGACTTCGAACAGGAACGGTCTCGCCCCATCCACCATCACGGCGACAGCAGTGCCGCTGAGTCCTTGCTCATGCATAGGCATAAGCATCTCGGAAGGGTTGGTGACAGGCCTGAGTCCTGCGCCTGTCATCTCGAATACGGCCAGCTCGGAGGTCGAGCCGAAACGGTTCTTGATACTGCGGAGCAGTCTGTATGAACCTTTGTCGTCGCCTTCGAACTGGAGGACGACATCGACTATATGTTCCAGGATCTTAGGGCCGGCGATATAGCCGTCCTTGGTTATATGACCGATCAGAATCACCGGGATTCCGGAGGATTTGGCGAAATGCAGGAGGATAGAGGTAACTTCCTTGATCTGGGCGACCGAGCCGGCGGAAGATTCGACCGTCTCGGAGTACATGGTCTGGACAGAGTCCACGACCATCAGGTCGGGCTGCATCTCCAGAGCTTCGGCTACTACATTCTCGATAAGGGTTTCGCTATAGATAAAGCAGTTGGCGGCATCCCCTCCAAGCCTCTCCGCCCTCATCTTCACCTGCCTGGCACTTTCCTCTCCGGACACATATAGAGTCTTCAAGGAAGGGCAGCGCAGCGGCAACTGCAGGGACAGGGTGGACTTTCCGATACCCGGCTCTCCTCCGATCAGC
Source organism: Bacteroidales bacterium WCE2008 (assembly GCA_900167925.1). Classification (NCBI taxonomy): domain Bacteria; kingdom Pseudomonadati; phylum Bacteroidota; class Bacteroidia; order Bacteroidales; species Bacteroidales bacterium WCE2008. The sequence goes on along the minus strand of FUZM01000006.1, from coordinate 70,610 downwards.
ACGAGCGAGCCTTCGACCAGGCCTCCGCCGAGGAGTCTGTCGATTTCCTGGTCACCCAAGGAGATACGGCTTTCGCGCGCCGAACCTATTTCACTGAGAGACTGCGGTTTGTGACCTCCGGCACGAGAGGCGGCAGCGGCGTTCTTTTTCGGTTTCCCGGTGGCCACTGTCTTTTCGACCATGGTATTCCATTCCCCGCAGGCAGGGCAGCGGCCCAGCCACTTGGGGCTTTCGTTTCCGCACGAGGTGCAGAACCAGACTGTTTTTTCTTTACTGTTCGTAGCCATATCTATCTACAAACATACAAAAAAAAACGGCACCATGCCAGATGGTGTCGCAGTTCTTGAAAAAAAGCTTGGTTGCTGTCGATTATTCAGCGATAGCAGCAACGTCAGCAGCAACTGAGTCAGCAGCAGCGGCAACTGAGTCAGCAGCAGCCTCAACGGCCTCTTCAACTGCCTCAACAGCCTCAGCAGCCTCGGCAGCAGCGCCTTCAGCAGCTTTCTTTGCATTGTTGTTGCCGCAAGAAACGGCAGCGAACATCATGGCAACAATTGCCATAGAAACGAATACCTTTTTCATAATATAAAACACATTAACCGTTAAACAAAAATTTTTGTTTCCGCAAAAGTAGCTTTCTTTTTATTCAAAACAAACAATTTTATGAATTTTAACGTTTTAGGAACTATCTGGGGAGCTCAAATACCTCTAAATCGTAAGGTTTTCCATCATCAATGCGCATTCTGAGAGCTGTTCTTACGGTTTGCCACCCTTGCAGGCCTGCTGCTCCGGGGTTGATAGCCAGAAGATTATATCGGGGGTCTCTCATTACTTTCAAAATGTGAGAATGTCCGCAGACAAAAATGTCGGGTCTGTGACGGTCTATCATGGCGGCTACATTCAACGGATAATGGCCGGGATATCCTCCTATGTGGGTCATCAGAACCTTGAGTCCTTCGCAGTTGAACAGTTGAGTCAGAGGGCATTCATACCTGATTTCCTGCGCGTCACAGTTGCCATAGACTCCGATGAGGGGTTTGAACGCGGAGATGGAGTGGACGAAGTCTATGCCTCCTCCAAAGTCTCCGGCGTGCCAGATCACATCTACCGGGGCGAGGAAGTTTTTGAATTCGTCGCTGAAGACTCCGTGGGTGTCTGATATAATTCCGACGTACATTGCTTATAAATTATTAGTTGAATCGTTTTTTCATATACTTATCCTCTGTCCGGCTGGGCCCCTCCCGCTCACGATGGCCGCGGGCGGCCACGGCTTCAGGGAGCAGTCAGCAGACCGGGCCAAAAAATCAGAAGTTATAAATGCAGGAAGTAAAGGGCTTCGGCGGCGGTGACAGCAGCGGTTTCGGTGCGGAGTCGCGATGAACCCAGATGCACCGGAATGAAACCGGCAGCGACGGCAAGAGAAGCCTCCTCAGGAGAAAAATCCCCCTCCGGCCCGATCATCACGATAACATTATCCGCACCCCCGGACTCCAGGACCTCCCTCACGGAACGCCGCACAGTTTCTCCCTCAAAACAATATGCAATCAGCTTAAGGGCAGACGACCCTTTGCAGGAAGCGATGAACTCCCTGACGGAAACAGGTTCCGAGACCTCAGGGATCCGCGACTTAAGCGACTGCTTCGTCGCAGAAAGGACAATCTTCCTAAGCCTCTCCGTCTTGAACACCTTACGCTCCGAACGATCCCCAATTACAGGACAGATACGGTCTACTCCCACCTCGGTAGCCTTCTCCGCGAACCATTCATACCTGTCATTATTCTTGGTAGGACATACAGCCAGCGTCAGCTCATAAGGGTGGGAACCCCAGCCGGGAAAAGCCTCCACGACCGAAGCTTCTGCCCCCTTAGGATTGTCCGAAACCAGTCGGCAAAGATACATGGTCCCGGCGCCGTCGATGACATTGATCTCATCGCCGGAGCGGTGCCGCAGCACCTTCACACAATGCGCGGACTCCTCCGGATCAAGCCGGCAGAGACCGGCGGAAACGTCTGAACTGTAGAAAATCTCCATGATTATTCCCTTATTATCTGGATCTCCCCCTTGAGTCCCACCTTCAATATCTGGGAAGCCATGCCGGTAGAATCCTTCTCGACCCAAGGCTCGACGACATAATCGACAGCCTCGATGATCTCCTGAGGAATATCATCGTATGTCTTCGGGGAAGGCTCACCGGAGATATTGGCCGAAGTCGAAACGACCGGCCGTCCGAGCTTGAAGACCAGATCACGGCAGAAATCCATCATAGGGACGCGTATTCCGACACTGCCGTCCTCTGCAACTACATTGTAAGCGAGATGGAAGCGGTCCGGCTTGGCGGTCTCCCCTTCTGCCGGAGCCTTGCCGCAATGGGCTCCCGGATAAATTATGGTCATAGGCCTGTCGTTGACCTCGACAAGCTGGATTGCGATGTCAGGAATCTCCTTTACGAAACGGCCTACCGTATCGAGGCTGTCGGCAAGAAGGACAAGAGCCTTGCTGTCCGAACGGCGCTTGATCTTATAGACCTTCTCGACTGCAAGAGGATTGGTCGCGTCACAGCCAATACCCCATATCGTATCTGTAGGGTAGAGGATCACTCCTCCTTCACGCAGGACCTTCAAGGTCTCCGCCATGATTTCGCTTATCTGCTTTTTCATAACAAATCAATTTTGGGCCGCTTCCTTCAGGGAAATATCAGTAACCACAGGGAAATGGTCCGAGTATCTTTCTTTGAGAACTCTGTGGGAGACCGCACGGAACTGTTCCGGAAAAAGGATATAATCTATCCTCAGGAACGGACGCAGATAGGTGAAAGTCGCCCCGAATCCCTTGCCGGCATCCACGAACGAATCGCGTCTTCCTCTCTTGAGCCTCATATATGTATATGACATCGGAGTATCGTTGAAGTCTCCCGTTATGATCGCTCCGGTCGGGCAGTTCTCGATATCCTTGAGCACATCATCTACCTGCTTCGGCCTGCGCCTTATGGAGACTTTCATCTTCTCCTCGGTGTCGAGGAATATTTTCTTGTAGTCGCCCTTCAGTCCCTCCGCGATATGGGAGAGCGAGATGGCATAACTCTGGAAATGGCAGTTGTAAATACGGAGAGGCACTCCCCGGATTATGCAGTCGCAATAAAGAGCCAGATTGGAACTCTTCTCGAAATCAAGCTTGCCCTTGCCCACGAGAGGGAACTTGCTGAGAGTGACGTTGCCGTAGCATCCCGTCCGTGTCGGATATACGTAGTACTCCTCATGGTAGCCGGGAAAATTACGCCGGAGGAAGGACTTCACTTTTTCCGGATCCTTCATATAGAACTCCTGGAGACAAATGATATCGGCGTCCTGACGCTTCAGGAGAGAGACCACCGAATCGGCACAGGCTTCCCTGTCCATGGTACCGTCCGGCAGTGCAAACCGGCCGACATTATAGGAAACTATCCGGATATCGTCAGCGTCCGGCTCGAGATCCGATCCTGAGAACTGGACATACCATCCCGAGACGAGCAGCGCCGGCAGCAGCGCGACTATCGGAATGGCGGCAGCGGAAGAACGCCTCAGAAGAGCCCATACCGCAAACCCGAGATTCAGGAAAAGAAGGGGAAAGAACATGAGACCGAAAAGGGTCATGAGCCACGCCCCCGCCGGGTTGAAAAGCACAGAAAAATAGCTCAGGAACAGCAGCCCGGCAATAATGAGCATTACTGCACGGGAGGTTATTCCCATGAAAAGGCTATGTTTCTTTTTCTGCTTGCGTGCCATGGCCTAGAACCATTTGTCCCTGTTGTATAGTCTATAATACTTTTTCCAGTAGAACATAAGGAGAAAGCCGAACAGCATTCCTCCGAGATGGGCGAAATGAGCTACTCCGTCTGCGGTATCGAAAATACCTGTCGCCAGTTCGATGACCACGAATATGATCACAAGCCAGCGGGCCTTCAGGGATACCGGAGGGAATATCAGAGTAAGCACCGATTCCGGATAAAGCATCGCATATCCGATAAGGATGCCGTAGATTGCTCCCGAAGCGCCGACAGTAGGGGTTCTCAGAATATTGACAAGGGCCTGGTAGTTGCCGGCATTCGCAGCGAACTGCAGGTGCTGGACACCCAGATGGAGAGCCGCTGCGCCGAGTCCGGTAATGAAATAGAATACCAGAAACTTCTTCGGTCCTATCGCCCGTTCCAACACAGAGCCGAAAAGGACGAGAGTATACATATTGAAGAAGATATGCATGAAGCCTCCGTGCATGAACATATGGGTGACCGGCTGCCAGATCCTGAACAGCGGAGAGGTAGGATAGAACAAGGCGAAGGTCCTTATCATGAAATCTTCGTTAATCAATGTGAATACAAACATTATCACATTGACTATCAATATATTCTTTGTTACTTTCGGGATATTGAACATAATCAGAATTTCTTTTCGATTTCCTCCGGAGAGAGAAGTGACATAGTCTTCTTTCCTCCCGGAGTATATTCAGGGTTCTGGCAGGCGAAAAGCGCATCCACAAGACGCTGGGCCTCATAGGAAGAGGTCAGGTTGTCCCCTTCCGCGGCACCCATTCTTGCGAATTTCTCTGCCATTGCGGCCTCCATTATTCCGGCAAGTCCGGCGGAGTCATCCTCAAGTATCAGTACCAGGTCGGCGACCATCGCCTCGACCTTCGACGAATCGCAGGAGAAACCTTCCGGAACTCCGTTGACTACGATTGTGTCCGTGCCGAAGGCGCTGATGTCGAAGCCAAGCTTGTGCAGCAGGTCTTCATGTTCGTCGAACAGCAGCCGGTGCTCCGCTCCGACGGCCACCTGGACCGGAAACAGCGCGCTCTGGCTGACATGGCCGTTGACCTCGACCGATTTTATGAACTTTTCATATAGAATCCTCTCGCGGGCACGTCGGATGTTGACGACGAGGACGCCGTCCCGTGACGGGGTAAGTATGTATTTGCTCTGCCATATTATCACAGACGAACTCGGAGCAGCCTTTTCTTCGAAGAGGCGGCCATATTCCTCGCGCCTGTCTATGTATTTGGAATAGTCCTGGGCCGGGGCGGAAGAGTGAGTGTCAGGCTCGAACGGGTTGTAACCCGGATCGAAGCTGGTATCAGGAGTCAGGTCGGCCGGACGGTATTTCTCATAATCCCGGCTGATCACCGGAATGTCGCTGACCGGAGCATCGAAGTCGATCGCCGCGCCGAAGGAGTTCCTGCCTATAGCTTCACGGATGCATGCGAACAGCACCTGGAAGATCACGGAATCCTCAGAAAACTTTATTTCGGTCTTTGTCGGATGGATATTGACATCTATAGTCTGCGGATCGACAGTCAGGTAGATAAAATATGCCGGAGTAGCTCCGTCTGGAATGAGGTTCTCGTAGGCGTTCATGACGGCCTTGTGCAGATATGGGCTGCGGAAGAAACGGCCGTTGACGAAGAAGAACTGCATTCCTGGAGTCTTGCGTGCGCTCTCCGGGCTGCTGATGTAACCGCTGACCTTTACGACGGAGGTGTCGGCGCTTATATCGACGACGTTATCGACGGCCGAACCGCCGAGAAGGTCCTGGATACGGAATTTCAGGGATTTCGCCGGCTTGAGGACATACACGTCCTTACCGTTGTGGGTAAGGGTGAAGCCTATCTCCGGGCGGGTAAGAGCCACGCGGGTGAATTCTTCTATGATATGCTTGAATTCGACGTTGTCGGATTTCAGGAATTTCCTTCGCGCCGGGACATTGTAGAACAGGTTCCGTACGGCAAAGTTGCATCCCCGGGGAGCGGAGACTTCCTCGGTCGCGAGGTGCTTCGAATCGGCGAATTCGACCTGACAGCCGACTTCGTCTTCCTCACGTCTTGTCTTGAGAGTCACCTCGGCGACAGCGGCAATCGAAGCGAGAGCCTCTCCGCGAAAGCCGAATGTACATATATGCTGCAGATCTTCAGCGGTCGCGAGTTTCGAGGTAGCATGACGCTCGAAGCAGAGGACAGCCTCGTCGGGAGACATTCCGCAGCCATTGTCTATGACTTGTATGAGAGTCCTTCCTGCATCTGTTATGACGACGGTAATCTGGTCCGCTCCGGCATCGACAGCGTTCTCCACAAGTTCCTTCACCACAGACGCAGGCCGCTGTACGACCTCGCCCGCGGCAATCATATTAGCGATATTGCCCGGTAGTATTCTGATTTCCATCGTTCAGGTCTAGAAGAGTGCGTAGAATTTTGTAAAGAAGATAAGAATTCCGGCTACAAGAAGCAGGCCGATTATCCCGATTATGGACTGGGCCCTTGTAGCCCCGCGTTTACGGGCATAGTTTCCGTTACGGAAAGCGCCCTGGATATACGAACCCGGAGTATAACCCTCCGACTTCTGCTCTGCTTCGGCGCTTCCGTCAACTTTTCCGAACATCTGACGGCGCTTTTCCTTCTCCTCGTCGTAGTAAATTGGCTTATAATTAAAGACCCTGTGTTCCTGGTCTCCGAACCATCCGAATCCTGCCATAATCTGTTTTTTAATATCAATTAACAAAGATATGCATTTTTTCCGTATTTTTGCTTTCGGATCAATTTCGAATTATCATGGATAAGAACGTCTGCCCTTTCAGAATCGGTAACGGATATGATGTACATGCGGTAGCTGAAGGCCTGCCTATGTGGCTCGGAGGAGTGCGCATCGAGAGTCCTGTCGGCTTCGTGGCCCATTCTGACGGAGATGTAGCTATCCACGCCCTTTGCGACGCCCTCCTCGGCGCTCTCGCTCTCGGGGATATCGGCCACCATTTCCCGGATACTTCAGACGAATGGAAAGGAGCTGACAGCAAGATTCTGCTCTCCAAGGTTGTCGGGCTGGTTTCCGGCAAAGGCTGGTCCGTGGGCAATGTCGATATTACCATAGCTCTCCAGAAGCCGAAGATAGGTTCGTATGTTCCTGCGATGAGGGCGACTCTCGCCGGAGTTCTCGGCATCGGAGAAGATTGCGTGTCCATAAAAGCGACCACTACCGAGCATCTCGGATTTGTCGGCCGCTGCGAAGGCTGCCAGGTCTGGGCTACCGCACTCCTATATAGATAATCTTCTCTAAAAATTTTCATAATAACAGTCTTATCTTCTGGCTGGAGGACTAGTGTCTCCGGTGACCGTGGCCACCCTCGGCCACGTAAGAGGGAGGGGCCCGGCCGTCAGGCTGGGAGGGGTCGAGCGAAGCGAAGACGTCAGCCGGAGACACTAGTCCCCCAGCCAAAACAATGCTGTATACTGAGAAACAGGATATTTGGCACATTTTTTATAAAAAGTTTGGGTCAGATATTGCAGATATCAAAATAATTCCGATATTTGCAGTGTATTATTAAACTAATACACTATGATAATTGAACTAAGAAACATAAACAAGACTTACAACAACGGTCAGCCACTACACGTCCTGAAAGGAATCGACCTCGACATAGAACGAGGAGAATTCGTCTCCATCATGGGCGCATCCGGCTCAGGAAAATCCACGCTTCTGAACATCCTCGGAATACTCGACAATTACGATGAGGGGGAATACAGGCTTGACGGAACACTTATAAAAGACCTCAGCGAAACCCGCAGCGCGTACTACAGAAACCATATGATCGGATTTATCTTCCAGTCATATAATCTCATAGGTTTCAAGACTGCCGTGGAGAATGTGGAACTTCCCCTCTTCTACCAGGGCGTTCCGCGCAAGAAGCGCCATCAGCTCGCAATGGAGTATCTCGAGAAAATGGGCATTAAGGACTGGGCCGACCACTATCCTAACGAAATGTCCGGAGGCCAGAGACAGAGGGTCGCAATCGCACGCGCCCTGATCACCAGACCGCAGATCATCCTTGCGGACGAGCCGACCGGAGCCCTCGACTCCAAGACATCCGTCGAAATCATGGAACTTCTCCGCGACCTCAACAAGTCGGAGAATATGACCATAATCGTAGTCACCCATGACCCGACCGTAACAGAATACACCAAACGTGTCATCAGAATCAAAGACGGACTGATCTTATGAGAGACATTGTCGAAGAAATATGGAGTACGCTCCGGCAGAACAAACTGAGGACGGCGCTCACCGGTTTCTCGGTCGCCTGGGGAATATTCATGATAATATCCCTGATCGGTGCTGGAAACGGAGTCATGAACTCCGTCTCCGGGAACATATCGCTCGTCCCGAACTCCATCGAGATAATCAACAGGCGGACCTCCAAACCGTACGCAGGATACAAGGAAGGCCGATATATTGAGTTTGACAGCCATGACGTGGATATTCTGGACGAAGGTTATTTCGGAGAATACGTAGAAGATGTCAGCGCCATCGTCAGCGAAACGACCCAGATGGTCTACGGCCAGTATTCATTCAACTGCGAACTTGAGGGCGTAACCCCTCTGTACCAAGGAATAGACAATTTAGAAATAGTACACGGCCGTTTCATAAACGGAAACGATCTGAAAGGTCAGAGAAAAGTTGTGGTCATCGGAAGCAAGGAGGCCGACCAGATGCTTGAAAAAGGCGTCAAGATTTCAACTCTCGTGGGGAAATATCTGGACATAGGCGGCTTCATCTACAAGATTGTCGGAATCTATAAAAGCGATGAAAGCGTAGCCTCCTTCGTTAATGTGACCATATATGCACCATCAACGACCGTATCAAGCATATACTCTAAAGGTAACAATATAGACTGGATCCAGCTGACATTCCACGGGCTTGACACCGAAGAAAAGAACAAAGAATTCGAGGAGAACTACCGTCGAGCTTTCAATTTACACCACCATGCCGACCCCACCGATACCAGGACAATTGAAGCCTACAACAATGCAGTGAACAGGCAGAGACTTGGCAGCGTGGCAAAAAAGATACGCAAAGCGCTGTGGATTCTCGGTCTTCTCACCCTAATAAGCGGTATCGTCGGAATATCGAATATCATGCTCATAACCGTAAAGGAAAGGACCCATGAATTCGGCATCCGTAAGGCGATAGGAGCCCGGCCGGCTGAAATCCTCAAACTGGTCATCGCCGAAAGCATAACGATAACAGCCTTCTTCGGGTATATCGGAATGGTCCTCGGAATCGCGGCCAACAAGATTATGGACATAACCATGTCGGACAAAGCTATCGACGTCGGTGTCGCCAAGGCAACAATCTTCGTCAACCCGGGGGTAAGCATGAGCACGGCAGTAGAAGCGACTCTTCTGCTGATAATAGCAGGCACGATTGCAGGAATGATTCCGGCATGGAAGGCCACCAAAGTCAAACCAATTGAAGCACTCAGAGCAGAATGAAATACTTTAACAGAGATATTTTACAGGAGCTTACTGAAGCTATCACCCGCAACCGGACCCGTAGCATACTGACCGGATTCGGAGTCTTCTGGGGCATCTTCATGCTGCTCATATTGATGGGAGGAGGAAAAGGCGTGAAAGACCAGATAACCATGCAGTTTGACGGATTCGCCACGAACTCAGGTTTCATAGGCGCAACGCAGACCTCCAAGCCATACAAGGGTTTCAAGAGCGGCAGGAGCTGGAACCTCGAGACAACAGACATCGAAAAGCTCAAACAGAGCATTCCAGAGGTCAAGGCCGTCTCCCCTATGGTCTCCGTCTGGTCGTCAAAGGCGGTCTTCGAAGTAAACGAGGCATCCTGCCACGCTAAAGGAGTAAGACCTGACTATAGCGAAATAGAGGCTCCGAAAATCAAATACGGAAGATACCTCAATGAAATAGACATCCAGCAGGAAAGGAAAGTCTGCGTCATAGGCAAAAGCATATATACCAATCTCTTCGTAGAAGGAGAAGACCCTTGCGGAAAATTCATCCAGCTTGACGGTATCAGCTATATGGTAGTAGGCGTAGATTACGCCCAGGGCGGCATAAGCATAAACGGAAGATCAGCGGAAAGCATCACTATCCCGATAACCGTAATCCAGAAAATCTACAACAGAGGTGAAGATATAGACATTCTCTGCCTGACAGCCAAAGACGGTTTCAAGATAAAGGATATACTTGAGAAAGCCAAGACAATACTGGCCAGGAACCATTATTTCGACCCGGATGACAAAAAAGCGATAATGACGCTCAATCTGGAGCTTCTTTTCGGAATAATGGACAACCTTTTCAAAGGTGTCAATCTTCTTATCTGGATCGTCGGTTTCGGAACAATCCTGGCTGCGGTGATCGGAGTGTCCAACATCATGATGGTTTCGGTAAAGGAACGTACGACAGAAATCGGAATACGCAGAGCCATAGGAGCGACTCCGGGCGTCATAATCACCCAGATCATGGAGGAAAGCGTACTGCTGACTCTGGTTTCCGGAATGATTGGAATCATTGTTTCGGTAGGAATCCTTTCAATCGTTGACATGACCTCGTCCGACGGTAGTTTCCAGGTAAGCTTCGGCTCCGCCATGGTCGTCCTGTCAATACTTCTGGTACTCGGAGTGCTCGCCGGACTGGCCCCTGCCAAGAGAGCGATGGAAATAAAACCTGTAGATGCGATGAGAGAAGAATAATTAGAAAAATAAAACATAACTCAATATGAAAAAGTACATTATCTGGGCCTTGCTGGCCATCCTGTTCGTCGGGACATTCATGTTCCTCTACAACAACTCGAAGACGAAGAAAGACGTCTATGAGGAGATCAACCCTTCGCTGAAGGATATCTCGCGTACCGCAGTGGTCACCGGCAAGATAATCCCGCGCAACGAAGTAAACATCAAGCCGCAGATCAGCGGTATCATCTCCGAACTCTATAAAGAGGCGGGCCAGCAGGTCGCAGCCGGAGAAGTCATAGCCAGAGTAAAGGTCATCCCTGACATGAGTTCGCTCAGTGCCGCCCAGAGCAGGGTGCGCCTTTCCGAGATCAATCTCAAGCAGGCGCAGACCAACTTCGACAGAGAAAAAGCCCTCTATGACAAGCAGCTTGTCAGCGCCGAGGAATTCGAGCAGGTCCGCCAGGCTCTCGAGCAGGCCAAGGAAGAATATTCCGCATCCCAGGATGCTCTCGAAGTAATCCGGGACGGAGTTTCCAAGACAAACGCTTCCTCCAGCTCGACTCTCGTAAGATCCACCGTGTCAGGTCTGATTCTCGACATTCCTGTCAAAGTCGGCAATTCTGTCATACTCAGCAACACATTCAACGATGGTACGACAATTGCTACAGTCGCCAACATGAACGACCTTATCTTCGACGGCAATGTCGACGAGACTGAAGTCGGAAGACTGTCTGAAGGAATGCCTGTAAGCATAACCATCGGTGCCCTCCAGGACCTCAGCTATGACGCCGTCCTCGAGTATGTCTCCCCTAAGGCTATCGTCAACAACGGAGCCAACCAGTTCGAGATCAAGGCTGCGGTTGCCATTCCTTCGGACATAAAGATCCGCTCGGGATACAGCGCCAACGCTACCATTGTCCTCGAGAAGAAGGAATCCGTACTTTCCGTACCTGAAAGCGCGGTCGAATTCGACGGAGACAGCACTTATGTCTATGTCGGAGATGCAGCCAACGGATATACCCGCAGGCAGATCAAGACCGGACTAAGCGACGGAGTCAACATCCAGGTTCTTTCCGGATTGGAAGAGTCTGACAAGATACGTGGAAACAAAGTAATCAGCGAATAGATATGCGCAAGGTCATAACCTCTATCCTCCTTCTCTCCGCAACAGCCGGAGCATGGGCCGGGACTCCTTGGAGCCTGAGACAATGCATCGATTATGCTCTCGAGAACAACATCACCGTAAAGCAGAACGAGCTGAACGTAATGCAGAACGAGATTGAGCTCAATACAGCTAAAAACAGCCGCCTTCCGGGCGCTAGCGCACAGGTATCGGAGCAATTCAATTTCGGACGAGGTCTTAATGCAGATAACATTTATGCCAACACTGATTATACCGCTACTACCAGCGCCAGTGCCGGAATCGACGTCCCTATATTCCAGGGCTTCAGGATAAAACATGATATCGCAGCCAGCAAGCTGAATCTCGCCGCCGCGACTGCCGACCTCGAAAAGGCCAGGGACGATATCCGCATCGCCGTGGCGAAGGCCTATGTGCAGATTCTCTACGACAAGGAGATTCTCTCGGTCGCTAAGAACCAGATTGCCATCGATTCAATGCAGGTAGCCCGTCTCGAGGACATGTTCGAGACCGGGAAGGCCTCTGCCGCACAGGTCGCCCAGCAGAAAGCAGCTCTTGCCCAGAGCCGTTACCAGAAGACACAGGCCGCAAACAACCTGAAGCTCTCCATTCTGGATATCACCCAGCTTCTGGAGCTCTCTGACCCTGAGGATTTCGACGTGGCGGTTCCGGATACTGAGACCATAGGTGCGCGCCTGATCGGTTCCGCCGAAGACATCTACGCTTCAGCTATCGGCATAAAACCTTCGATCCTTGCCGAAAAAGCACGACTCGAAGCCGCCGAGAGCAAAATCGGAGTAGCAAAAAGTTCGCTTTATCCAAGCCTCTCCCTTTCGGGAGGCATAGCTTCCGGAATATATTCGGATATTCCTAAGTCGGCCCTTGATCAGACCAGAGACAACTTCCGTAAATATGTCGGGCTTAACCTTAGCATCCCGATCTTCAGCCGCTTCCAGGTCCGCAATAATATCCGTTCTGCAAAGCTGCAGTACAACTACCAGAGACTCCAGCTCGACAATGCCCGCAAGAATCTCTACAAGGAAATCCAGCAGGCATGGTACGGAGCGATTGCTTCCAGGGACAAATACATCAGCAGCGAAGAAGTCAAGGAAAGCGCAGAGAGTTCATTCGAGCTGGTAAGCGCCAAATATGAGGCAGGCAAGGCCACTATCACCGAATTCAATGAGGCGAAGAACACACTCATGAAAGCCGAATCGGATCTCGCGCAGGCCCGATATGAGCATCTGTTCCAGACCCAGCTCCTTGATTTCTACAAAGGTGAGAAAATAGACTTTTAGCCCACCTCTACGATACGTTTTTTACCCATTTATATTTCCGTCTTTCCACTCATCCGGGAGGGCGGAAATCTTTATATTTTTTCCATATATTTTTGGAAATGTCTGAGCATTTTTCCAACTTCGCCGCAAATTTGTTTCAGTATATATCAAAAGTATTTTAAAGGAATAACATGCCGCGCAATTTAATCGGCTACGCTTATATTTTATTATTGTTCACCCTATCATACTCCTGCCAGACTGGCGGGAGCCGTTTTGGTGAAATAAAGCCTGTGTCCGAAATTTGCGTGGAAAGCTATGATGTCAACAGACTTCCGCTGGAAATCAGCGAGATGAACTCCGATCCAGACGAAGTCACAATCCGATACCGTTTCGTATCGCAGAACTGTCTCTGCGACTCCAACCCGATTTTTGTCTGTGAAAGGCCGGCAAACTGGACCGTAAAGATGAACGGTGAAGAAATCTTGCCATCGAAGAGACAGCACATGTTTGACGAAACCGACGGCTGCTATGTAATCGGCGGCAGGGTCCTCGACGGAGAAAATGTCATTGAACTTCAGGGCAACGGGGAAATATCCCGGGCATGCATCGCGGGAGATTTCAATGTGCTTGCTTCGGACGAAACCGAATGGCTCGTCGCTCCATCAAAGACTCTGAAGGTCGCCCCGCTTTCCGGACAAGGGATGCCGTTCTACTCTGGAGAGGTATCCTACAGCCGCAAGTACGAAGCGCCCGAGACGATAGGCAGACGCGTCCTTCGGATAACAGAATGGGAAGGAGAATCATGCGCCGTATGGGTAAACGGTGCCAAAGTCGCAAATTTTGCCGGAAAATCGCTTAAGAAAAACATAGGTCCATTCCTCAAAACCGGTGAGAACGACATAGAAATAGTCGTCACCGTATCAGAAGGTGACGCAGGCCTGCTGAGGGAATTCACAATCGAATAACACATGACACATTTTTAACACTAATACCAATTGATTATGAAAAAAAACTGCTTGCAGCTGCTCGCCTTTGCGATACTGGCTGCTCTCCTTGGGGCTTGCACGGACAAGGAACTTGAGCCGACAATCAATGATTCGGCGAAAGAAGCCCATCCCTCCAGCATTACACTTACCATCCCCGCTGAGGGTATCACCAAGGCGGACCTGAATTCTGACAGCGCAACTAAGACCTGCTGGGAAAAAACTGACATCATCATCGTAAAAGATGCCTATGACGAATCCAGATCTGCGACATTCTCTTACTCATCCGAAAAAGGGAACTCAACGGCGACATTCTCCACAGCCGATGTATCAGCACTGGAGGAATCTGTAAAATACAACATCTATCTCAACAGCGGAAAGGACAAAGACCTGACCGAACAGACCCAGACAGCCATAGGCAGCACCGACCATCTGGTGTATGCTGCCACGCTGGAAGGAGTCGACAAGTTTGACGGAGCCGTATTCTCCGAGGCCTGGGCAAAAGCCAACGGAGGAAGAATGCTGTCTTCTTCGACTCTCACCATACAGGCTGAACTTCCGAATCATTCGATCGCAAATGCCGTACAGAAAATCATTGTAAAAGCATCATCAAAGATATTCGGGGGCAGCAAGACCCTCACCATAAACATCAGCAATCCCGGCGTTCCGGGAAACGGCAAGACCATCACGGTATCAGCCACTCTCCCTGCCGGGGACATTGCCATACCGGCCGGAACTGAGATTCTCTACCAGTTCCAGGTATCGACGAACGCCACCAACAAATACACGGCGTATCGCAAGCACGGCTCCGCATCCACCATCCCTGCCGGCTCGTCGCATACAGTCACCCTGGATTGCAAAAACATAAACAAAAGCGCCGGACTGGATGACAACGGTTCCGAGGCTCATCCATACCTTGTCGGTGACAGACGCCAGATGCAGGCTATGGCCGGGCTTCTTGCGGCAGGATCGACCAAATACTTCAAGCTGGTCGATGACATCGACGTACATGTGATCGACTGGACTCCGCTGAATCCGGAACCATGTACCAAGAAAGTCGATCTCAATGGAAACGGCAAGACCATCACCAAGCTTGACGCTCCTTTGTTCGACGACCTCAACGGAAAAGTATATGACCTCAGGCTCGACCAGTCCACTGTTTCGGGCGACGGCGCCATCGGAGCCCTTGCCAAAACCCTCAAGACTGCCAACAGCACCGTCCAGGGCGTTAAGGTCACCAACAGTACCGTCAATACCGAAGGAGGCTTCGCCGGCGGTCTTATCGGCCATATAGAAAAGGCATTCACTATCATGGACTGTTCAGTCGAGAACACGACCGTGACAGGAAAAGATCATTACGCAGGCGGTCTCGTGGCCAGCATTTCCGGCGGCACCATCAAGCGCTGCCATACTACCGGAACCGTAACCATCGATGGAAGCAAACGCCATGCTGGAGGTATCGTGGGTATAGTTGAGCCGGGAGGAACTACCAGCATAACCCTCTGCTGGTCCAGCTGCAACGTCTATGCATGGGGCTTTGCAGGAGGAATCGCAGGAACCATCCAGAATACCAGCAAAGTGACCGTTGACAGGTGCTTCGCTTCAGGCAACATCACTGCCGGCAACATTGCCGGCGCAGGCGGACTGGTCGGCCAGGTGTACACGTCTAACGTACACATCACCAACAGCATAGCATGGAACGGAGTCATAACTCCTGCCAGATATGCGCTGGGCAACTACAGCAGCGGCGCCGTAGTCGGCCGTGCCCACCCGAACTGCGTACTCAAGAACAACTACCGCAAGCCTGGCATGCAGCTCACTGCATACTGGGTACCAAGCAAGAAATACGACCATCCTAACGTCAACAGCACTAGCGCTCCGCTTGTCAGGATCAATACTGATAAAGTTGAAGCCAACGCTGCTCCCACTAATCTCACGAACTTTGACAACGACCATGGCCGCTGGGCTTATCACGGAAAGCACTGCTCATCCGGAACTTCCGTCTATTCGGACGATACCTTCGGATGGACTGGAGACATCGTGAGCAGCAATGCCATATGGAAGACCACAGTGCTGCGCGAAGGAGTCGTATGGACCCAGATCCATGACCAATGGGAGGGTCAGATGCGCAACATCAATATCGTAAAGACTACCCTGTCGTCCCAGAACCGGATCGCCATGTACTACGATTACGGAAACGGCCAGGACCTCAGGGACAAATGCGACATCGTAGAACCTCTGGTTGCCACCAACGGTCCTATGGCATGCTGCCATTACGTACGCGTCGACGGCGTGACCAAGCGCGTGGCAAACGACCAGGATTATTACATCACGGAAGGTGCTATCACGATTGACGACAATGTATTCGACATCGTGCGCACGACTACCAACTATGACGCAGCAGCCCTGCCTAACCAGAACGTCGGATGCGCAGGACCTATGCTGGTCTATGAAGGAGTAATACAGGAGTTTGACATGAACGAAGAGTTCATAGCAACGACCCACCCGCGCACCGCGATCGGTGTGACCGAGGACGGCAGCACTGTCATCCAGGTGACGGTCGACGGACGCTGGACATCAACTGATCCGATGAAACAGGCCGTAGGAATGGAGGCTCCTGTTCTTGCAAAGCTTATGAAGAGCCTTGGATGCTACAAGGCCATCAACCTCGACGGAGGCGGCGGAACCGCAATGTGGATTGACGGATACGGAGTAGACGGAATCGTCAACCACCCTTGCGAGAAGCCTATGAACTGGGACAATCCGACTCTCCGTACCGTAGGAACCGCAATATATATCAAGTAAAAATTTTATGAAGAAAGTAGCCGTACTTTTACTTTTTGTTGTGGGTTCTTTGGAACTATGCTTCGCGCAGGGCTCCAAAGAAGCCATTGTCAATGACCCGCTCAAGGCAGCAGGTTCATTCTATGTGTATGATTATAAGGACGCATCGTCCCTCACCCCCGCTCCCGAAGGATACAAACCCTTCTATGTAAGCCATTTCGGCAGACATGGAGCCCGTTATTGCACCAGCGAGTACGATGCTATCCGCGACTGGTTTGCCAAGTCCGCCGAGAAAGGACTCCTTACCGATGAGGGAAAACAGTTTTTCTCCCGTTATGAGAAGTTCTACGAGAAAGTAAGGTATAGCAAGGGCAATCTTACCGGCATCGGTAAAGAACAGCACCGCAAGATAGCTGAACACATGTTTCAGCGCTTCCCAGAGGTGTTTGAAGGCCCTACCCACGTCGAGGCGGTATCTACCGAATCGGCAAGGGTAATCATGAGCATGTGGTCTTTCCTTTCCAGTCTTCAGTCTCTGGACAAGGACATTGATTTCAATGCAGACGCTTCAGCAAAATATGCTTCCTGGCTGCAGCCAAGCCTCTCTTCCAATCCATACTATATGAAGGGCGGATTCAGCTGCAACAAGGCTACCGAGGATGCCGTGAAGGATTACTTCGAGGCTAACGTTCCATGGAAGGAGATCGCAGGTAAATTCTTTGTCAGCCCTGACGTGCTCGGGAAGGACCTGAAAGTCACTCCTGAGAAGTTTGTCGAGACCCTCCACGGAGCAGTCACATGTACATACTGCCTCGATGACGACCATGGCTGCCTGGATGACGTATTCTCATCCGAGGAGCTCTACAAGATTTGGAAGGGCCTCTCAGCAAGCTACTTCGCAGCTGTCGCCAATTACGAGGGTTCAGGGAACATGATCCTGGACTACTCGGCTTTCACTCTCGGCCAGATCATAGAATCCGCCGACGCGGACATTGCTTCCGGAGACACCCAGCTCAGGCTCCGTTTCGGACATGATTCAGGCATTGCTCCGCTTCTCGTCCTTCTTGATGTAAACGGGTTCGGACGCACCACCTCGTCTTTCGAGGAAAGCCTTGATATCTTCCCAAGCTACAACATCCCGATGGGAGCGTCCCTGCAGCTCGTATTCTACAGGAACGATGCGGGAGACATCCTTGTAAAGGTGCTCCAGAATGAGCAGGAAGGCACTCTTCCGCTTGAGGCTGTCAGTGGTCCATACTACAGGTGGAATGATTTCAAGGAGCATTATATGCCGATCGTACGCGCATCAAAGCGTAAGGTCATCGTTGCAGAGCCTCTGTCCGTGCTGAAAGCTACCGACTGGGGCTGGAAACCGGTCGGAGACACCAAGGCCGAGGCGGGATCCGCATCTGTAAAGGTCTTCGGAAGCACACAGTGCATCTCAATGGTCCGTTTCCCTATGGACGCCCACACCGTATCCGTCGTAGAGTCCGACGGTCCAAATGCAGCCATAACCAGCAAGTTCGGAGAGAATACCCGTGCGATTGCAGCAATCAACGGCAGTTACTTCGACGTAGATCTGTTAATGCCTGTTACGTATGTAAAGGACGAAGGCAAGGTGCTCTGCAATGTCACTACGGACGGTTCATACCGTTGCAACGGAATGTTCATGATCAAGGACAAGAAGGGCCGCAAAGTTGATATCGTCAGCGTGGATTCTCTTGGAACCGCCAAGGCTGCCAAGGGCTGGCGTGAGGCCATTATCTCAGGTCCGGTGCTGATAGAAGAAGGCCAGGCTGTGGAATACGAAGATGACGGCACGAGACTGTACCGTAAGTTCTATACCACGCGTCACCCGAGGACTCTTCTGGGATACACTGCAGACGGATGGCTTTATTTCATCGTCGTTGACGGACGTTTCCCTGGACAGGGAGAAGGTATGAGCATCCATGAGCTCACCGTCCTCTGCGAGTCTCTCGGTCTTTACGAAGCCCTGAACTTCGACGGCGGCGGATCCTCTACTATCTGGACCAAAGACGACGGCGTAATCAACCATCCATACGACAACAAGAAGTTCGACCATGAAGGCGAACGCGTCGTCCCTAACGTGATCATCTGCAAATAGCCGCAGATTCTAACGGATAGTCTTTGAGACGACCTTGCCGTCGCGCCAGGTCATGTCGAGAGTCTTGCCGTTACGCAATCTCATTCCTTTTACACTTCCGTCTTTCCACGCATCAGGGAGAGCCGGAAGTTCTTTTATTGTACCATCCTCCGAACTCTGCGCAATCATCTCCAGCACTCCGGAGGCCCCTCCGAAGTTGCCGTCGATCTGGAACGGACTGTGCGCATCGAAAAGGTTCGGATAAGTGCCGCCGCCTCTGCGGGCATCCGGGCCTCTGTACCAGTCAGGACTGACATATTTCAATAGTCTTCTGAACATACGGTAAGCCCCTTTGCCGTCCCCCAGGCGGGCGTACAGATTGACCCTCCAGCCACTGCTCCATCCGGTAGTCTCGAATCCCTTTATCTCCAGAGCCTTTGCACACGCCGCAGCCAGTTCCGGAGTCTCTTCCGGAGTAATCTGGTGGCCCGGATAGAGGCCGATAAGATGCGACTGGTGGCGATGCCATGGTTCCGGATCCTTCCAGTCGTGGTACCATTCCTGAAGGCTTCCGTCAGCGCCGACCTTATATGGATGCAGCCGGGCCAGCTTTTCCCTGGCCTCCTCGACGAAGGCCGGATCATCGCCAAGCACTTCGGCCGCACTGACCGCATCAGTCAGACACTCCCTGATTATGGCGAGATCGGCGGTAGCTCCGTAGAGGGTAGCTCCGCGGTAGCCGCTGTCTGTAAGATAGAAGTTCTCAGGGGAGGTCGACGGGGAGGTCACGAGTTCGCCGTCCTTCTCGACAAGCCAGTCGAGACAGAACTCGGCCGCCCCCTTGAGCGCCGGATAGTGCCGGCGCAGCGATTCGATGTCCCTGGAGAAGAGATAATGCTCCCAGATATGGGTCGAAAGCCAGGCTCCGCCCATGTTCCAGTTGGCCCATGAAGGATCGCCGGTCTCGAGTCCGACAGGCGATGACATGGCCCAGATATCGCTGTTATGGGACATGCACCAGCCTCTGTCGATGCCGTAGTAGCGGGCGGCCGAGTAGGAGCCCCCGACAGCGACGTTGTCGATGTAGTTTAGCAGGGCGATCTCCTGCAGGTCGCCGAGATTGGCGGTTTCGGCCGGCCAGTAGTTTTCTTCGACATTGATGTTGGAAGTATAGCTGCTGCACCATGGCGGCATCATGCTCTCGTTCCAGAGTCCCTGGAGATTGGCCGGAACGCCCTCGGTACGGGAGCTGCTGATCAACAGGTAGCGGCCGTACTGGAAGTAGAGCGCTTCGAGCTCGGGATTGGCCTGCGCCTCGTCGGTGTAGAGCTTCAGCTGGACATCGGTAGGCAGGGCCTTGATGCTGTCGGCGGTAGTTCCGAGATCAAGGCTCAGGCGGTCGAAATAGCTGCGGTAGTCGGAGACATGTCTCTTCAGCAGTTTTGCATATGAAGTCGCGGAGGCATTTCTGATGGCAGCCTCTGCGAGCGCATTGTTGTCGCGGCCTTCAGTGGCGGAATCTTTGTCGAAGCCGTTGAAACTGGTGGCAATCGATACGAGAATCAGCGCCTCGGTGCTTCCCTCCAGCCGGAGTGTCTCGCCGTCAGTCTGGCAGCTGCCGCCCTTCTGGTGCACCTGGATGCGGGTGCTGAAGCGGGTTCCCCGGGCCGGATCGCTGAAGATGTCGTGACGGTAGTATGACGGATAAGAATGATATGGCGCGTAGCCGTCTGCAGAAATCATGTTTCCTTCAGCGGTAACGGTATGCTTCTGCGGGGAATCGAAACTGAGGGTTGCATTGATTCCGGCTTCTGAGGTCAGGCGGATGACGACAAGCTGGTCCGGAGCCGAGACGAAGTACTCTGCTTTGAACGGCCGGCCGTCGCGAAGGTAGCTTACCTCGGCAATGGCGTCAGAAATGTCAAGACGGCGGCTATAATCGGAAATCTCGCTTTCCGGATAGGTTATCCGGAGGTTGCCGATCGGCTGGTATGACTCGCTGTAATGGCCCTGGACCTTGCGCTGGAGACGGTCAGCCTCGGCATAATCCTCGCGGTCGAGGGCTTCTCGGATCAGGGGAATCGTCGCTGCGGCCTCGCTGCCGACAGAGTCGCGGATGTCGATATGGCCGGCTCCTTTGTCCGGCTCCCCGGTCCAGAATGTGGCTTCATTGAGAGAAATCCGGTCGACAGTAGTGCCGCCATAGACCATCGCGCCGAGCCTTCCGTTTCCAAGAGGAAGAGCTTCTTCGAAATATTCTGCCGGACGGTCATAGTGCAGGGTCAGATCCAGAGTTTTTTCGGCGCAAGCCGCTGCCGTCGCGAGAGCGAGGATAGCCGCTGCTACCTTGGTAAGTTTCGATGTTATTGCCATTGTCGTTATGTTTATCCTGCTAATATAGAGAATTTTGTTTGGAAATGTCTGAGCATTTTTCCATCTTCGCCCTCAAATTTGTTCAACAATGGTCAATGTAGCGATTTTCGTATCAGGAAGCGGCAGCAACTGCGAGAATATCATCCGTTATTTTTCCGGGTCTTCTGAAGTCAACGTCAGCCTTGTGATAAGCAATAAGGCAGATGCTTACGCTCTTGTACGCGCTGCGAATCTCGGAGTAGAATCCATGGTTGTCCCTAAGGCAGAGTTCAACGACAGGGACAGGATGATGGGGATTCTGGATGACCATAAAATCGACTTCATTGTCCTCGCCGGTTTCCTGCTCATGGTTCCGGACTTTCTTATCGAGGCCTACGACCGCAGGATGATCAACCTGCATCCGGCCCTTCTGCCCAAATACGGCGGAAAAGGAATGTGGGGTCATCATGTCCATGAGGCCATAAAGGCTGCAGGAGAGGCCGAGACCGGCATGACCGTCCACTATGTGACTCCGGTCTGCGACAGCGGAGAGATAATCGCCCAGTTCAGGACGCCGATCGCCCCGGAGGATACGCCGGACGACATCGCGGCCAAGGAGCATGCTCTCGAGATGGCCCACTTCCCGCAGGTCATCGAAGAAGTCATACGGCGGACTTTCTAGAAGGTTTCGGCGATCTTTAGGCCTTCTTCTATAGCGCTTCCTACTTTCTGTTCTATTTCTTCAGGAGTGCTGTAGTCCATGTTCCAGCGGGCTACGGTAATGATTTTGCCTATGTTCCAGAGAGTCGACAGGGCTTTCAGATACGGAGTTGCCTGCTCTCTCGGGTCACCTGTCGGAATGTTCATTCCCCTGGTGGTTATGTAGAGGACTTTTTCGCAGTGACAGAGGCCGACGCAGGTGCTTCCGTTGTCGGTGAAGGTTATGTCGAAGAGGGATACGTTCTCGATGAAGACTTTGAGTGCCGAAGGAAAGCTCATGTCCCAGAAAGGGGCTGCGATGAGGATGCGGTCTGCATTGGCAATTTTGCGGGCAGCTTCGCTTGCCCACTGAGGGACGATACCGCGGCCTCTGTCGGCGTAGATTTCGGGGGTCACAGCGGCCATTTCCATCTCTGTAAGACGGATTGTTTCGATATCATATCTTTTTGAGAGCGCCTCGATTACCGGGGCGGCGATTCTTCTGGTCCTGGAGTCTCCTTCCCTGACGCAGGCGTCTATTACGATCAGTTTCTTCATGGTGCAAATATAGGTATAAAAACAAAAAAACCGCCGCGAAGGGCAGTCTCTTATATATAATAGATTTGTGAGTATTTCTTTGTAGCGAGAGTGGGGCATGATCCCACGACCTCCGGATTATGAATCCGACGCTCTAACCAGCTGAGCTACCTCGCCATCATAGTTTTTAAAAGTCGCCGCCCGTTTTGCAGGCTTTCGTCTTTTTTACTAAAAAAGTCGGGCACTTCGTGCGCGACTTTTAGCGCTTGGCTGTAAATTGTTGAGATAGAAGGATTCGAACCCTCACTGACAGAGCCAGAATCTGTAGTGCTACCATTACACCATATCTCAATAATGGGCCGTCTTCTTCAAACGGGACTGCAAATGTACAATAGTTTTGACAAACTGCAAAATTATTTTGAAAAATTATTCATTTCTGCCTCTGAATCACGTTTATGACTCCAGCTGAATTCGCAGCCACAGTAGAGCTGATTATAGAAATCCATCTCCTTGATGATTTCTCCCCTGCGCTCCTGCAGTCCGCCCTTGCGCCAATTCTGAGGCCACCAGAGGACGTCCTCATACGGAGCGCAGGCTTCCTCGCCGGCAAGATTCACCTGATTCAGATCCTTCCAACGGGAAGAAGCCAGAGTCGTAGTAAGGACATGGAAGCCGTGCGAATGGGCATAGGCGGCAGCCCTGCGGAGCCGGTAGCGGAAGCACTCCAGACAGCGGGCTCCCCTCTCGGGCTCATGCTCCAGGCCCTTCGCTATCCTCTGCCAGTCTTTATGGTCATAATCATCATCGATGAAGTCCAGCCCGTTCGCGTCGCAGTACCGGCGGCACTCGTTCCGGCGGATCTCATACTCCTCCAGCGGGAAGATATTCGCGTTGCTGTAGAATACGGTCGGGCGGATACCCTGCTGGAGCATGATCTCGATGATCGCTCCGGAACATGGAGCACAGCAGGCGTGGAGGAGAACATTTGTCTCCCCTCCAGGCACCTGCAATATAAGCCCCTTTCCCATATTATTTAAGTTTGTAGCTTTTCTTGCGTAACTTGTCCGAAGAGCCGCCATAATAAAGAGTATAGCGTCCCTTCAACGGAGTCATCTCCGAACCGTTCCACCACTCGAAAGTCTCCGGAGTAAGCGGAATCGAGACTGTCACCGTCTTTCCGGCCGGGATGAATACCCTCTTGAAACCACGCAGAGTCTTTATCGGACCTTCCTTGTCGCCCTTCCGGCTTACATAAAGCTGCACGACCTCTTCGCCGTCACGCTTGCCGGTATTCTTCACCTTGACGACAAGGCAACCGTTCTTGATGCGGGCCCTGCGGTACTTGAAAGTAGTATAGCTCAGGCCATGACCGAAAGCAAAGGCAGGCTCGCCCTCGAAATAACGGTAAGTATGGCCCTTCATATCGTAATTCTCGAAATCAGGAAGCTGGTCCACAGACTTATAGAAAGTCACCGGAAGCTTTCCGGAAGGATTGACATCTCCGAAGATGACATCAGCTATCGCATTTCCGCCCTCCTGGCCGGGATACCATGCCTGAAGAATGGCATCGCAGCTTTCCTTTTCAGGCACAAGTCCTATGGCGCTGCCTGAGAAATTGACGAAGATAACCTTCTTGCCGGCATCATGAAGGGCCTTCAGAAGAGTCCTCTGCACAGTCGGAAGATCTATATCGGTACGGTCTCCTCCGTTGAATCCCTGGATATGAACCGGCATCTCCTCTCCCTCGAGACGAGGAGAAATACCGCCAGCAAATACTACGATATCTATCCCTTCCAGACTGGCAAGCACGGCATCGACATCCAGCATCGGACTGAAGCTCTGGTTGAAGAGCTCCTGACGCTTGGCATAAGCTCTGATATCCTGCATGCTGATAGCATACCTCTTGGCCACTTCGCTGAGTTCCTGCTCGCTCAGGGTAAGCAGCTGGTTCATGAAAGAATTGTCCTGACGCTCAGGACGCACGTCCTCGCCCAGCAGGCCGCAGGCCTTGAAATAAGTAAGATCCGGAATACGCTCCTTGAAAGCGTCAAGCAGGGAAACCGTCGACTTAGGCACAGGATTGTAGTTGCCCCACATCATCTCCGCATCATCAGCATTCGGACCTATAAGAGCCACCTTGGCATCCTTGGCCAGAGGAAGCACACCACCCCTGTTCTGCAGAAGGACTATAGTCTCTCCGGCGATCTTGCGGGAAAGCGCTCGATGCTCCTCGCCCTCTACTATATCCGCAGAAAGACTGTTCCACGGATTGATTCCGTCCATCTCGCCGAGACGATATCGGGCGATCAGAAGTCTCTTGAGATTACGGTCGACATCGGCCTCATCCAGAAGTCCCCTCGAAACAGCCTCCGGAATGAACTGGAAAGCCTCTCCGCACTCGGTGTCCATACCGGCCTTGACGGCAGCGGCGACAGCCGAAACAGCATCGGGACTGAAGCCATGACGTCCGGGTTCATAGAAATCGGCGACCGCCCAGCAGTCGGAGGTCACCAGACCCTTGAAGCCCCACTCATCGCGGAGTATCTTGTTCATGAGAAGGTCGCTCGCGCCGGCCGGCACTCCGTCGACACGGTTGTACGCGGTCATGACCTCTTCCACTCCGGCCTTGGTCACCAGATCCTTGAACGCAGGGAGATAAGTCTCATACAGATCGCGGTCCGAAACGGACACATCGAAAGAGTGGCGGTTCGACTCCGGACCCGAATGCACGGCATAGTGCTTCGCGCAGGCATGGGCCTTCCTCACAGGACTGTCGTCCGGCCCCTGCAGACCGCGGACTACGGCCATTCCGAGACGACCGGTGAGATACGGATCCTCCCCGTATGTCTCCATGCCACGGCCCCAGCGCGGGTCCCTGAATATATTGATGTTAGGGGTCCAGAAAGTCAGCCCCTGATAGATTCTGATAGGTTTACCGCTGTCGACTGCCATCTGGTTCTTGACCCTGGCCTCGTCGCTGACAGCTGTGAAGACTTCATATATAAGTTCGTCATCGAAAGAAGCCGCCATTCCGATAGCCTGCGGAAAAACAGTCGCAGAACCGTTTCTGGCGACGCCGTGGAGAGCCTCGTTCCACCAGTTATACTGTTTGATACCCAATCTTTCTATAGCTGCTGACGAATTCATCATCAACGATGCTTTTTCTTCGATAGTGAGTCTGGAGATAAGATCGTCCGCCCTTTCTTCAGGAGAAAGGCTGCGATCCAGATAAGGTTGAGCCGGTGCCATCACTGAGAAAGCCAGAGCAGCTAAGACAGTGGGGAAAAAGTGTTTCATGTTCTTGAGTATTTATGTGGATATCTGAAAAATATCGCAAGAAGCGCGAATCCCGCCAAGACGAAAGGATAATACAGCCGTGAGATAATGCTGATCGCCGATATCCCGGCAAGTCCGGACGCCATGAGCAACTGGGCTCCGTACGGGAGCATGCCCTGGATGACGCAGGAGAATGTATCAAGTAAACTGGCAGACTTCCGCGGATCCAGCCCGAAGCGGTCGGAAATATCTTTGGCAATATGCCCCGAAGTGATGATCGCGATAGTATTGTTGGCCGTACAGAGATTGCATATGCTGACAAGGGCGGCGATACTCAGTTCGGCGCCGACCCTGCTCTTGATCCTGACCGTAAGTTTCCGGATTATATAGTCGATACCGCCATTGGCACGGATAACCTCCAGCATACCGCCAGCGAGCATCGTCACGATGATCAGGTCTCCCATCCCTGCGATTCCGGATCCGATCGACTCGAGAAGTCCGACCCAGCTGAAGTCCCCCGAAATGAGTCCTATCAGAGCGTTCATCCCAAGTCCGATGGCCAGTACTCCAATGACATTGACTCCGCTGACAGCGAGTATTATGACCATAAGATAAGGCATCAGCCTGACCCAGCTGATATCACCGATCTCCGGGCGGGCGTCGAGATTCAGACCCAGGAAAACGTAGATTGCGGCGACTACCAGCGCAGCCGGTCCGGCGATCCAGATATTGGCCCTGAATTTATCGGACATGGAACAGTCCTGCGTCCTGGTGGCGGCGATCGTCGTATCCGAAATGAATGAGAGATTATCTCCAAAGAAGGCCCCGCCTACTATTATTGCGGTCGCAGTCGGAAGGCCGACCCCGGTCTGTCCGGCAATTCCTGCGGCGATCGGGACGAGCGCGACGATAGTACCGACGCTGGTGCCTATGGACATGGAGATAAAACACGCGGCGATGAACAGGCCTGCGAGTATAAGTTTCCCCGGAAGTATGACCAGTGCCAGATTGACCGTCGCTTCGATTGCACCGATATCTTTGGCGGTATTGGCAAAAGCCCCGGCCAGCACGAATATCCATATCATCATCAGGACATTACGGTTGCCGGCTCCGGCCGAGAATACAGCCATCTTCTTCTCGATATCCCGCCCTTTGCTGATGAAAAGAGCATATATTGAGGCTATCAGGAAAGCCGAAGAAACAGGTACACGATAGAAATCCCCTACAAGCAGGGATGATCCCAGATATACAACCAGGAACAGAAGCAACGGGCTGAGGGCAAGAAAACCTCCCGTCTTTATTTTGGATTCAGACACGTTCATTCCCGCAAATGTACGTAAAATCTTTCATTCTATAAATAAGAGAAGCCGGGCTTGAAAAGTCCGGCCTCTCGGGAAGAAGAGTATTGTTTGTGTTTTTTGAAGTCTATATCTCAATGACCTTGTACCTCGGTACAAGAGACTTCATGATTATCCAGGCGACAAGATAGGCAACTCCGCAGAAACAGAACATAATGAAATATCCTGCAGGTTTGCCCTCGAAGCCCATGAAAGAAAAGGCCTCTCCAGCCTCCTCCGCATGGGTAAAAAGCAATCCGGCTACCTTCTGCACTATCATCGATCCGAGACCGCCGGCCATTGTTCCTATACCGGTGATCGAAGCGATGGCGCTCTTCGGGAACATGTCCCCGATAGTCGAATAAAGATTGGCAGACCAGGCCTGATGCCCGGCAGCGGCGATACCGATGAGGATCGCAGGCCACCAAGGGTTGTCCAGTCCCATGCCGAGAGGCTGGGCAAACAAAGCGGCAATCGGGAAGAAAGCGAAGATAAGCATCGCTATCATCCTTCCGGGATACGGCTGCATGCCTTTCTTCTCCACGAAGAATTTAGGCAGATAACCTCCGATTATCGATACGACCGTAACTATGGCGTAAAGGGTAAAGATCAGTCCCTGTCCGAGCGGACTGGAAGCCTTCGCCCCGAACTGGTTGGCAAAATATGACGGAGCCCAGAAAAGGAAGAACCACCATACGCCGTCGGTAAGGAACTTTCCGGTAATGAAACTCCAGGTCTGCTTATAAAGGAAGCACCGGAGGAAAGGAATGGACTTTTCGTCGCCGGCAGGTTCCGCTTCCGGTCTCTCGGCATCATCCTGATGGATATAAGCGAGTTCGGCCTCGTTTACTTTCCTGCTTTCTTCCGGCTTGCTGTACATGAAGGTCCAGAAGAACATCCATACAAAGCCCAGGGCACCTATGACTATGAACGCCATCTCCCAGCCCAGGTGCTTGGCAAGCACAGGGATGCACAAAGGGGCCGCGAGAGCGCCGACTGATGCTCCGGCATTGAAAATAGACGTGGCGAACGCACGGTCTTTCTTAGGGAAATACTCCGCAGTTGTCTTTATGGCAGCCGGGAAGTTACCAGACTCACCCAAGGCAAGGATACCGCGACAGAGCAGGAACAGATAAACAGAAATAGTTGAAACGGTAAGAGCCGTATTGCTTACGATCTGCGCGGTACCCCAACCGCAGGCTGCATGGAGTACGGCGCCGAAAGACCATACCCCGATTGAAATCAGATACCCCTTTTTAGTCCCCATCCAGTCTACGAACTTGCCGGCGAAAAGGCTGGCGATAGCGTAGAAGATGGAGAAGAAACTAGTTATAGTACCATAATCGGTATCCTTCCATCCGAACTCCGGCTTAATGAATTCGTCATACGTCAGTGACAATACCTGGCGGTCAAGGTAATTGACGGTGGTCGCAAAGAAAAGAAGCGAGCATATCCACCAGCGCCAGTTGGTCATCAGTTTCTGTTGTGTCGTCATCTTATGTGTACTATCTGTTAGCTTTAATTACTCCAAGTGCATTGCGGCAGAGATCCGAAATCTTCTTCCAGTCCCCCGAAGCGACCGCCTCTTTAGGGAAAAGCTTCGAGCCCATGCCGACGCAATAGACTCCGGCCTTGAACCACGCGGACAGATTCTCCTCCGTCGGCTCCACAGCCCCTGTCGCCATTATCTGAGCCCATGGCAACGGCGCCTTGACGTTCTTGACGAACGACGGGCCTCCGACATTTCCGGCAGGGAAGATCTTGACCAGGTCGCATCCGACCTCATGGGCATCGCCGATCTCGGTCACGGAACCGCAGCCCGGAGTATAAGGAATCAGATGCCGGTTGCAGAGCAGGGCGATCTCGCGGTTGAAATAAGGACCTACGACAAAATTGGCCCCGTACTGGATATAGAGGGCCGCAGTAGGGGCATCCACTATAGAGCCGACTCCAAGGATCATTTCCGGACATTCAGTCCTTGCGAAAAGCTCCAGCTGCCTGAATACGTCTATAGCGAAATCTCCGCGATTTGTAAATTCGAACGCCCTTACCCCGCCATCGTAGCAGGCCTTGAGCACATTCTTTGCGACTTCCATGTCGCTGTCATAAAAAACCGGAACCATTCCGGTGCTCCCCATAGCCTGGAGAACCTGAATTTTATTGAATCTTGCCATAATCTTATCTTGATACGCGTCCGCTGCCGTCCCCCTTCATCAGATTCTCGACTTCGGCAACAGTAACGAGATTGAAATCCCCATAAATCGTATGTTTCAGGCATGAAGCGGCCACTGCAAACTCAAGCGCCTTCTGATCGTCATCCTTGTAAGTAAGAAGACCGTAGATAAGGCCGCCCATGAATGAATCGCCGCCGCCGACTCTGTCGACGATATGGGTAATGTCATAACGCTTTGACTGGAACAGAGTCTTTCCGTCATAGAGGACCCCGCCCCATGTATTGTGGTTGGCATTTATAGAACCACGGAGAGTGATTATCACCTTCCTGGCCCTTGGAAACTTCTTCATCAGCTGAGTGCATACGCTCTCGAACTCCGCCGCATTCACCTTACCCTCGGTTGCAGTAACGTCAAAGCCCTCCGGCCTTATGCCGAAGACCTTGTCCGCATCTTCTTCGTTGCCGAGGATTATATCACAGCCCTCTACGAGAGCCGGCATTATCTCGGAAGCTTTCTTGCCATATTTCCAGAGATTCTTGCGGTAATTCAGGTCGCAGGATACGGTCACTCCGAGACGGTTGGCAGCCTTGACAGCCTCCAGGCACACGTCTGCCGCGCCCTGGCTGAGCGCAGGGGTGATACCGGTCCAGTGGAACCAGTCGGCACCTTCGAACACCTTGTCCCAGTCGATCATCCCGGGCTGGATTTCCGAGATGGAAGAGTGCGCACGGTCATATACGACCTTGCTTGGACGGGCTACGGCACCCGTTTCGAGATAATATATTCCGAGGCGGTCTCCTCCGAAGATGCTGAGTCCCGTGCCGACTCCATGCTTACGGAGATCCGCAATACACGCTTTTGCGATATCATTGTCCGGAAAACGGCTGACGAACTGGGCGTCCATGCCGTAATTTGCCAGAGAAACCGCCACATTGGCTTCTCCTCCGCCGAAAGTGGCGTTAAATGTATCGGTTTGGGAGAAACGGAGGTAGCCAGGGGTTGCCAGCCTCAACATTATCTCGCCGAATGTTATGATTCTTGCCATATTTTATTGTATAACCGGGGGCAAAATTAAACATTTTTCCCGATTTTCGTGCACGTTAACGGAAAAATTTGGGAAAAAATTATTATCTTTACAGAAAATATGCTGTACTAATGACTAAACGGAATCTGACTATAAAGGACATCGCCCAGTTGACGAAGCTTTCCAACGGCACTGTCGACCGTGTATTGCACAATAGAGGCGGCGTTTCCCAGAAGAGCTACAACAAGGTGATGAAAGTCATCAAGGACCAGGGATACGAACCGAACATCCACGCCTCGATGCTGGCTTATCACAAGAGTCATACGATAGCCGTAGTGATCCCGGAATACAATAAAGGCGACTTCTGGGCCCTGTATCAGCCGGGGCTTGACAAAGCCGCCGAATATGCGCGTACTTTCAACGTCAAGATCGAGAAAGTCTGCTACAACCAATACGACATCGAGGACTTCAGGAAAGTATGCGACAAGATCATCGAGATGGATCCTTCCGGAGTCATCGTGGCGCCGATGTTCAAGAACGAGACGCACAACTTCACCGAAAGGCTCAAAGACAAGGATATCCCGTACGTATTTACAGATTCCAAACTGGAGCAGGAAGGCTATATGGCCTACTTCGGAATGCCTATGTACCAGAGCGGCTACCTCTGCGGCTATTTGCTTACGGAAGGAAAGAAAGTCGACGACATCGCTATAATCCGTATCGAGCGTGACGCCCAGGGACAGTCCGACCCTACCGTCAACAGACGAGCAGGTTTTGTGGACTATATAATGGAGCACTATCCCGGATGCCGTATCTCGAACGTATTCATCAACCCTACCGACCCGGTCAAGATAGACGAGACCCTGTCTGCGTTCTTCGCCGAAAATCCGGAAGTCAGGAATATCGTGATGTTCAACTCGCGTATCCATCTTATCGCCGGCTTCCTGCAGGCGCATGGAATGAAGGGTTATAATGTTGTAGGCTTCGACAACCTCGAGCAGAATATCAACGCACTCAAGAAAGGTCTGGTAAACACTCTCATAACCCAGCACCCGGAGATCCAGGCATACAACGCCGTCAAGGCCATAGTCGATTATCTCGTCCTCAAGAAAAAGCCTGAGAACAGGGATAATTTCATGCATATGGACATACTCACAAAGTACAATACCGAATACTACTAATATGCAAGAGTTTACGAACAAAGACTTCATGCTCACCAACGACACCGCCCGCGAGCTGTACCACGAGAGCGCGGAGAAGATGCCGATAATCGATTACCACTGCCATCTTGTTCCCCAGATGATCGCCGAAAACCACCAGTTTGCGGACCTTACCGAAATCTGGCTCGGAGGCGACCACTACAAGTGGCGCGCAATGCGCGGTAACGGAGTCCCGGAAGAATATATTACAGGTAACAGGTCTTCCTGGGAGAAATTCCAGAAATGGGCAGAGACGATGCCTTATACCATGAGGAATCCTCTCTACCACTGGTCTCATCTCGAGCTTTCCAGAGGCTTCGGCATAGACCGCATCCTCAACCCTGGATCAGCCCGCAAGATCTACGAAGAGTGCACGGCCAAACTCCAGACCCCGGAATACAGGGGGCAGGCCCTTATCAGAAAATTCAATGTCAGCGTAGTCTGCACGACCGACGACCCAGTTGACGACCTCCGCTGGCACAAACAGATAGCCGAGCATCCTTTCGGCACGAAAGTACTTCCGGCCTGGCGTCCGGACAAGGCTATGGCCATAGAGAATCCCGCCGCCTACCGCAAATACATCGACCGCCTGGCTGAAGTTTCGGGCGTAGAGATAAGATCCTTCAGCGACCTTATCGATGCCCTGCAGAAGAGGCATGATTTCTTCGCGTCCATGGGCAGCAAGCTCTCCGACCACGGTCTGGATACATTCTACGCCGACGACTATACCCAGAGCGAGATCGACGCGATCTTCCGCAAAGTACTGGACGGAAAGAGCGCAGACGAAAAAGAGCTTTCGAAGTTCCGCAGCGCAATGCTCTACGAGTTCGCGGTCATGGACCATGCAAGCGGCTGGGCCCAGCAGTTCCACGTTGGAGCAATCCGCAACAACAACACGAAAATGCTGCGAACCATAGGCCCGGACACGGGATACGACGCCATCCACGACCTTCCTCTCGCCGCCTCGGGCCACAAGATGCTCGACCGCCTAGCAAGAGAAGACAAACTTACAAGGACCATATTATACAACCTCAATCCTAAGGACAACGAGGTACTCGCCACGATGGCATATACTTTCAATGACGGTTCAGTTCCCGGAAAGATGCAACTGGGCGCAGGATGGTGGTTCCTGGACCAGGAAGACGGCATGAAGAAGCAGATGAATGCGCTTTCAGCTCTCGGGCTGCTCAGCCGCTTCGTCGGGATGCTTACGGATTCCCGCAGCTTCCTCAGCTACCCTCGTCACGAATATTTCCGCAGAGTGCTCTGCAACCTGCTTGGAGAGGACATCGAAAACGGCAAGCTTCCTCGCAGCGAGATGGCCTTTATCCACCAGATGGTCAAGGATATAAGCTACAACAACGCAGACAGATACTTCGGCTTCTAGAAGAAAAGAGAAGCCAGTTCCAAAGGAGTAAGTCCGTCGAAATAATCAGATATCGGCAGCCCCGAAAGACGTTCCCCGAAAGAGGTCCGGTCGAAACGGCTGCCGATTATTTTTTCCGCAAGATTCCCGGCCGGAAGGTTGCCGAGGAAGTCTCCTCCGAAGACCAGAGAGCAGACGACACCATCCTTGACTGACCAGGAAGCCTCCACGGTACCGCAGGAGAATTTTTTCCGCCCGTAGAAATCCGATTTCGGGGAATGGCCTACGTTCCATTCCCATGTGCGGAATCTGGAATCAGCCTCCCTCTCTATCTCCCTCAGCTGTTCAGCGCTGAGCACATACTCACCATCTCCCGCAGCGAGTCTCTCCTGCATGGCGGCCTGGAACTCCTCTATATTATCAAAAGGAAGATAATCTTTCAGGTTTGAAACCCGGCTGCGGACAGATGCAATCCCGGCAGCTTCCACCTTACTTCCGGGCACGGACAAAGCTTTTGTCAGAGCCTCGAAATCGACATTGTACATCAGGGTTCCATGGACCATCAGCCTGTCCTTATAGACCCGTTTGGCGAAACCGGAGCACTTGCGGCCTTCGACCATGATATCATTCCTGCCGGTCACCTCAGCCGGAACCCCAAGCTCGCGCAGGGCGTCGACGACAAGGCTGAGATAACCCGGATAGTCGCGCTCCAGGTCGTTCGAACGGCCGACAATGGTGTAATTCAGGTTCTGGAGGTCATGATAGACCGCCCCGCCTCCGGTCGTGCGTCGCGCCAGCGCGATTCCATGATCCTTGAGATAATCCATGTTCACTTCGCTGAAGGCGCTCTGGTTCAGGCCGATGATGACAGAGGGACGGTTGCGCCAGAGGAAGAATACAGGCTCGTCAAGGGGCAGCTTTTCAAGGCAGAAGCCGTCGAAGGCCATGTTGAAATGAGGGTCAGTCGAGTCGTTCCGGAGATATCTCATTTTATTTACCGGAGAATGCCGTTTCTTTGATTATTTCAGATACAGTCGGATGCGGGAAGACTATCCTTCTAAGCTGGGCCACAGTCATCCTCTGAGCGATAGCGATGCAGGCGCTATGGACAATCTCCGAACAAGGATTGCCGAGCATATGGACTCCGAGCACGCGGCCGCCCGGGACTTCGGCGACGATTTTGCAGAGACCTTCGCCCCTTTCGTTCTCGGCCACGAATCTGCCGGAATAGCCCATCGGGAGTTTCAGGACTTCGCAGTTGAAGCCCTTGCCGGTCGCCTCTTCTTCGGTCAGGCCGACTCCTGCAACCTCCGGATTGGTATAGACTACGCCCGGAATTGCGTCGTAGCTCATATGGTCGTCCTCGCCGAGTATGTTGTTGACAGCAACCTCGCCCTCGCGGGAGGCCGTATGGGCAAGCATCGAGAAGCCGGTAACGTCTCCGGCGGCATAGACGCCAGGCACATTGGTGCGCATGTGGTCGTCGACTTTTATGCCGCGGTCCGCCTCGACTCCGATAGTCTCGAGCCCGAGACCTTTTATATTTGCCCTGCGTCCGACGCTGACAAGTATGCGGTCGCCGGTTGCGCGGCACTCGTTGCCTTCCGGATCGGAATATATTACTGTATTGCCGTCAATTGCCGTCACCTTGCTTTCAAGATGGAATTCTACTCCCCGTTTGGCGTAGATCTTCTGGAGCATGGCGCTGATTTCTGAGTCGAGAGGGCCCAGTATCTTAGGGAGCATCTCTATTACGGTCACCTTGGAGCCGAGAGCGTTGTACAAGGCAGCGAATTCCATTCCGATGACCCCTCCTCCTATTATCACAAGTTCTTTCGGAGCCTCCTGGAGCGCAAGTATCTCGCGATTGGTGACCACGGTCTCCCCTGCTTCAGCAAGGCCCGGGAACGGAGGTACGAAGGCCTCGGACCCGCTGCAGATAAGCAGATTGCGGCTTTCATATGTATTCTCGCCCGCTTTGATGCGGAAGCCTCCATCTATACGGCCGTCGATTGCGGCGTCTTCAGCTATCACTTCGACGTTGCTAGCTTTCATGGCAGCCTTGACCGCACCGACAAGTTTCTTGACGACTTTGTCTTTCCTTTTTGCTATCGCCTCATAACTGAAAGAAGGATTCACGACAGATATTCCATAGTGGTCTCCTGTCAGGGCATAATTATAGAGTTTAGCACTGTATAACAGAGTTTTCGTAGGGATGCAACCTTCGTTGAGACATACTCCGCCGAGGAATTTCTTTTCAAAGAGGATTACGTTCAGTCCGGCATTGCCGGCTCTTTCAGCTGCGACATAACCTCCGGGGCCGCCACCTATGATAGCCAAATCGACCATAATAAACAAATCAGGTTAACAATAATAACAAACGGGGCATATATACCCTTACAAAGATACGTTAAAAAAGGATATATTTGTGATTATGAAAAAGATTTTCTCTACCCTATTCATTTTTATCGGAATCCTTGGTGCACAGGCACAGGATGCCCTAAGTCTTATCGCCGAAAATCCGGACAGGGCGGCGAATAACATGCACTCTTATGAATTCGTCGAGGTTACGGATACTCCGGCGCCGGAAGGATTCGTTCCGTTCTACATTTCCCATTACGGCCGTCACGGCTCGCGCTACGAATTGAACACCTCATTCTCAAGGAATGCCATAGCAGGTTTCAGGGCCGCCGATTCTCTCGGTCTCCTTACAGATCTCGGCCGCCAGCTTTATGCCGACGTCGTAGCTGTCACCGAGACCCACGAAGGCATGGTCGGCATGCTGTCTCCGCGGGGAGCCAGAGAGCACAGGACTATTGCTGCGAGGATGGCCGGAAGGTTCCCGGCCGTATTCCAGAATCCGGCCCGTCGCGAGGTCGCCGCATTGTCCAGCACAGGTCAGCGCTGCATAATCAGCATGGCCAACTTCACGATGAGTCTCAAGGAGCAGATGCCGGATGTAGACATCAGCTTCACCACGGGAGAGAAATTTATGTCCTATATCGCCCCGCCTATGCCTTATCCGCGCATCAAAGGTCTCTGGGACGGTGCTGACTACAAACGTTACAACTATGGCAGATTCATGGCCCAGCTGTTTACCGACACGCTTAAGGTCAAGTCCGTAATAGAGCATACGGAGCCTTTCGTCCGTTCTGTATATAGCACAGGCCAGCTTTGCCAGGATGTCGACTATCTCGGCGTCGAGATATTCAGAAAATATTTTACTCCGGAGGAACTTGAGAGTCTCTGGGCCAGGGGAAACGATAATATATATCTTATGTGGGCCGGCTCGGTCGAGAATGGAGAAAACGTGAAGAACAGAATCAAGCCGCTTCTGAAGGATTTCGTGGAGAAAGCCGACGAGGCTGTCAAGTCCGGCAGCAGCCGCGCCGCCGACCTGCGTTTCGGGCACGACACAGGAGTTCTTCCGCTGTTTGCCCTTCTCGGGATTGACACCAAAGATGGTAAGGCTTACAAGTGCTATGAGGCCGCCAAGAATGGCTGGTATGCATTCGAGCGTATCCCAATGGCCACAAACGTCCAGTTCGTATTCTATAAAGACGCCAAGGGGACAGTGCTCATGAAACTTCTCTACAACGAGCAGGAGACTTTGCTGGAGAATGTACCGGCTTACCAGGGTCCTTACTATCGCTGGGAGGACGCAAAGGCCTGGTTCAAATCCCTTTATGAGAATTAGATATTTTTCTGTTCCGCAGTAGCAGAAACCATGTTTTTCGAGACAATGCTTCGTGACGGCATTGTCTCGATGCGTTTATATGACGATTTTCGTGCACGTTCACGGGCTGAAACGATACAAATGTTTCAAAATTAATGGATTTTGTATCAGATTCGAAATATATGTTGCTATTGTAAAAGTCTTTGTATCAATAAGGACAAGAATTCGATGGAAAATTGCGGAATTTTGTAACGGAAAAAATAATTCCAACACAAGTCATTATAATTAACACAAAAAACTTATGAAACACAATTCCATGAAGTCCTTAGGACTAGTGCTGTTGGGCCTGGTGCTGCCTCTGGTAGCATTTGCCCAGAACCTCACCGTGAAAGGTGTTGTCACTGAGACTAACGGAGAGCCTATTCCAGGCGCCTACGTTATGATCAAGGGGACGACAACGGGTGCGAGCACGGGTCTTGATGGCGAGTACGTCATCAACGCTCCTGCAAACGCCGTACTTGTAGTATCTTTCGTCGGCTATGTTACTGAAGAAGTTCCCGTAGCCGGTGTAAGCACCCACAATGTAACTCTTAGATTCGATTCTGAAGCCCTCGAAGGCACTGTGGTCATCGGTTATGGTTCCGCACGCAAATCCGACGTGACTGGATCTATCGCATCCATGGGCGGAAACGAACTCCGCGCAGTACCTGCAAATGACATCAGCTACGCCCTCTCAGGCCGTGTCGCTGGTATCGATATGTCTCAGACCTCTTCAAAACCGGGCGAGAGCATGCAGATCCGTATCCGTGGTGAGAGATCTCTCTCCGCTTCGAACGACCCTCTCATCGTGCTCGACGGTATTCCGTTCATGGGTAACCTCAACGAAATCAGCCCAAGCAACATCAAGAGCATGGACATCCTTAAGGATGCCGCTTCTACCGCTATCTACGGTTCAAGAGGTGCCAACGGTGTCATCCTCATCTCTACTTATAAGGGCGTCAAGGGCAGCAAGCCTCAGATTTCCTATAATACATATATAGGAGCAAAGGTTGCCAAGAAGTTCCCTATGATGAATACTGAGC
This sequence comes from Bacteroidales bacterium WCE2008, assembly GCA_900167925.1. NCBI lineage: Bacteria > Pseudomonadati > Bacteroidota > Bacteroidia > Bacteroidales > Bacteroidales bacterium WCE2008. Next base: position 33,103 of record FUZM01000006.1, on the reverse strand, counting down.
AGTACATGCAGATGCGTAAGGCAGCAGGACTGTACAACAATTCAGTTGACGAAGACGAAAAAGTCGACACCGACTGGCAGGATCTCTTCTACCGCACCGGTCTCGTTCACAACCACGAACTCAGCGTCAGCGGCGGTACAACCAACGGCAACTACAACTTCGGTGTCAACTACCTGAAGGATGAGGCCGTAGTTCCTACCCAGGATTTCGACCGTATCGGCGTCCATGCAAGTATCGACCAGAACGTCGGCAAGTACCTCACCGTAGGCTTCGCCACCAATACCAACTACAACCGCAAGCACGGTAGCCAGATTGGTCTCTACAACATCCTCGAGATGACTCCTATGACTTCTCCATACGATGACGAAGGAAACCTCAGAAGGACCATCAAGATGCCTTCGGACGAAGTCTATATCTATACCAAGGAATCCCTCGAGAACCTCGGTGAAAGATACATCGACGAGTCATTCGGACTCGGTACATACAACAGCGGCTATGCAGAGGTAAGGGCTCCTTGGATCGAGGGTCTCTCTTACAAGATCAGCGCAAGCTTCAACTACCGCAACAACAAGAGGGGCACCTTCACCGGTACCGGCGTCAACGCTGTCAACCCTTCTGAGCCTAACTCCGCAAGCATACGTCACGACGAGACCAAGAACTGGACAGTCGAGAATCTCGTTACTTACGACCGTACTTTCGCACAGAAGCATCACCTCAACGTAGTAGGTCTCTACTCAGCCGAGCAGACAACCTATACCGCCGACAAGATGTCCGCTAAGAACATCCCTAACGAGCAGTTCCTTTACTACAACCTCGCAAGAGCAGCCGTAGAGGACATCAAGCTTGATGCAAATGACTTCAAATACTGGCAGAGCGGACTTATCTCCTGGATGGGTCGTGTAATGTACACATACGATGACAAATACATGATTTCTGCTGCCATACGTTCTGACGCTTCTTCACGCCTTGCAAAGGGTCATCAGTGGCATACATATCCTGCAATTTCTGCAGGTTGGAACCTCCACAAGGAGAAATTCATGGAAGGAACAAAGGGCTGGCTCGACGAGCTCAAGCTCCGTGTCGGCTATGGCGAGACCTCTAACCAGGCTATCGACCCATACGCAACCCTCGGTTCTCTCGGTACCAAATACTACAACTTTGCAGACGCTCTCGCAGTTGGTTACAACGTAGAGGCCCTTCCTAACGACGAACTCGGCTGGGAGTACTCCAAGACCTGGAACTACGGTATCGACTTCGCTCTCTTCGGAGGAAGGCTCCGCGGTACCGCCGAGTACTACACCCAGAAGACCAGCGACATTCTCCTCGGTCTCAAGCTTCCTGCAACCGCAGGTGTGGAGAAGACAACTGCCAACATCGGTTCAACCGAGAACAAGGGCTTCGAGCTCTCTCTCAACGGAACCATCCTCGAGAAGGGCGACTGGAAGTGGGATGCCGGCATAAACTTCTACCTCAACAGGAACAAGCTCACCTCCCTCGTAACTTCCGACGACGATGACGATATCGACAACAGATGGTTCATCGGCAAGCCAATCAACTGCGCATATGACTATATCTACGACGGTCTCTGGCAGAAGGCTGACGCCGCAGTTCTGGAGCAAGACAAAGATAAGGATCCGAAAGAGCAGAGGCATCTTATCGATTTATATCAGAAAGGTGCTGCTCCTGGCGACATCAGGGTAAAATATTACGGAGAATATGACGAAGAGGGTCTTCCTGTCCGCCAGATTTCCAGCCTCGACATGCGACCAATAAGCATGGAGGCAGACTTCATGGGCGGCTTCAACACCACCGTTTACTACAAAGACTTCGACTTCTCAGTCATCGGTTCATTCCAGCGTGGCGGTATCCTCATTTCAGCCATCCACTCTGCAAACGGTTACCTGAACATGCTTTCCGGTCGTCGCGGCCAGATCAATGTCGATTACTGGACTGATGAAAACACCGACGCAAGGTATCCTCGCCCGGGCGGAATCAACAGCAACGATAACCCTCTCTATGGTTCTACCCTCGGTTACTTCGACGCATCTTACCTCAAGATCCGCAACATCACCCTCGGTTACAACCTCGGAAAGATCAAGGCTATCAAGAAGCTTGGCGTCCACAGCCTCCGCGTGTACGCTTCCGTACAGAACCCGTTCGTTCTCTTCTCTCCATTCACAAGGGACGGAGGTCTTGATCCGGAGACTAACTCTACCGGCGAAGACATCACTGACAACAAGACCACCGCTACTCACAATGGTCTCCTCAGCAAGAACAAGATAGTTGGTTACAACACTCCGAACACCCGCAACTATCTCTTCGGTCTTAACATAACATTCTAATCAGGAAAATCATGAAAAAGATATTGAATATCGCCTTAGCTGCGGCAATGCTTACCCTTGCTTGCGCTTGCAACAAGGTGCTTGACGAACAGCCACGCACATTCTACGAGCCGGGATTCTTCAAGACCGAGGCCGGCGTTCAGGGAGGTCTCACTTCCCTCTACAGAAGTCTCCGTCTGGTCTATGGCCAGGGATACTATTTCAACAGTCTCGAGACCGGTACCGATGAATATACATACGGCTGGTCAGCAGACAACAACTTCAAGGATGCCGACCTTTCAGGCGCAGGCTCCCTCACTCCTTCATCATGCCGTTCGGAAGTTCTTTGGAACATGGCCTTCGGCACTATCAATACTGCCAACGGTATCATCGAGAATGCAACCGAATCCGGACTTGACGCCCAGTACATCGCCGAGGCCAAATTCTTCAGAGCATTCTTCTACTTCCAGCTCGTCAAGACCTTCGGTGGAGTTCCGCTCGACCTCGGCGCTGGTGAACTCAAGTTCAACAGCATTCCTTCACGCGTATCCGTACGTAACACCGTTCCTGAGGTTTACGATAAAATATTCGCCGACCTTGTTGACGCAGAGAAAGACCTTCCGGCTACGGGTCGTATGACAGGTACCGCCACAAAGACCGCAGCAAGGCTTGTTCTTGCTCAGGCTTACCTTACCTACGCTTGGTGGCTCGAGAACCCTAAGGGTATTCCTACTTATCCTGATTGCAGCCGCAACGCCTCTGAAGCTCCTTCTTACTTCCAGAAGGCTTACGACACCGCTCTTGCAGCAATCAACGACCCGGGCCCATTCGCTCTCCAGGAGACTTTCCGCGACGTCAGCCTCGGCCCTAACGACCGCAACAGCGAAATCGTGCTCTATGCGGACCACAACAACATCAGCGAGCAGTACAACGAATCAAGCTTCGGCTGGTCAAACGGTAACGCTCCTGAGAACTTCGTAGGCTGGTTCGTTATCTGGAACTATTCTGGTGACATGAAGATCCGATACAAACTCGGTGACAAGCCAGAAGAAAAGAAGACATTCAATCCTGTACAGAGAGAGGCAGTCCAGGCCCTCGGTCGTCCTTGGACCCGTATGGCTCCTACTGTCGAGGCTCTCAGAAAGTTCGCTGATGACAGGGACTCACGTCGCGACGGTACCTTCACTACAGTATTCCGTGCCAACTGGGTCAGAGGTGGAGAAAAAACTGAGTCTGCTATAGGAGCGAACGATCTTCCTGTCCATATGGGAGAACCGATACTTACCTTCCTTTTCAACGAAACCGAGGACAATACTATCAACTACAGAACTTCTCCAATCGATTCAATACAGGCTATAATTGGAGCTGCAATCGGAGCTGGAGAAAAGGCTGGCCGTTCTGATTTCGTTTACGATATCAACCATATCAACCGTCGAGTATACCCAGCTATCTGGAAGCACGGTCCATACCGTACTGACAACGACGGTACCGGTCTCGGTTCACCTAACGGCGCAAGCACCCGTCCTTTCAATATCCTCAAGTTCTCCGAGCTCTACTTCATCGCAGCCGAGGCTGCTGTCAAGGGCGCATCCGGAGCCAAGAGTGCAAAGGATCTTCTCTCAGTTATCGTAAAACGTGCAGGCAAGTGGAATTACAGCAATGCCGAGGACGCAGCCGTTGAAGCTGACTATGGCGACGCTCTCGTGGCTGATATGCCTTCCGCAATCACCATCGACTACATTCTCGACGAGAGGATGCGCGAGTACTTCGCAGACGGTATCCGCTGGTTCGACCTCGCCCGTACCCAGACTTGGGCCGAGCGTGCAGGCAAATACACCATCGGTAACAGCTACGAAGCTCCTACCGAGCACACCCGTACAATCGATAACTTCATGTATCTCCGTCCTATTCCTCAGACCCAGATCAACGGTCTCGTAATGGACGAGGATGCCAAGAAGGCTTACCAGAACCCTGGTTACCCTACTGAATAATCCCTATGGCAGACAACTGCCAATCACCATAAAGGGAAACGCAAACAAGATCCCGAGAGCATTTCTATCCCTCGGGATCTTATTTTATTATTCAACCAAATATCTGACTTTCTAACCGTTATCCTCTGAAATAACTCTACTAATAACACAACAAACTCATACAATGAACCACAATTTAATCAAGACTAAAGCCATATCTGTTGCTATGACTTTACTGGGTTCCATTATTTTTGTCCCAAATATGGTTTCTAAACCATCCGGGAGCACTTCCATGGAATCAAATGCAAATCAGTCCACTACTATGTCTCCAGTCATGAGGTCATACTCCAGCCTAGACTGGGAAGACTACGATCCGAAAAGGCCTTATTATTCAGGGCCATTCTCTTCTTACAACGACGTCAAGGCCAAGATCCAAACAGAGTCTCCAATTGACGAAAGCAAGGTCAATGAAAGAAAGGTTATGTCTGGTTCTTTTTCTCAGATTCCTTATACCGAGGGAATGACTTCTTCTGGAGCCAGGACCTACACTGTGCCTATCAAGGTATTTAACACAGAATATTTTGGCCCGGAACTGGCCTTGGTATATAACAGCCAATCTCAGGATGGCATTGCCGGATACGGTTGGGATGTCAGCGGGCTTTCCAACATCTCACTTACCACTCAATCTTTATTCTATGATGGCAAAAAGAATTATTCCAGAGAACCTGTTCTGGATGGTATGCGCCTATTCCCATATACCGGCCCGCTCTCGCCAGAATATTCGCTGTGCACTGAAGAGGGAAACTGTCTTGTTAAGATCAAGAAAAGGGCTCAAAACAGCACTATACTACAATATGAGGTGTTGTTCCCAGATGGAAGGATCGGTGTCTACGGCATAGATGATGAAAAAGCGCCTCATTATTTTTACCCGCTAATATATATGAAAATTTTCTCTGGTGCGGAGATTTATTATGATTATATAATTGATGGGAATATCTACTATATCTCAAAAATCAGGTTCGGTTACTACGATGATTACACCGCTTCATGGCAAAGTGAAGGAGGACGTTTTAGTACAATACCAAGAGAAATCGTATTTGTGTACGAAAATTTCAATACTATGTCCAGACCATCCCGTTATAAATATGGAGTGGAGTTGAATCAACGTAAATTATTGAAAAGTATAAAGACGGATATAAATACTACGTACGAATTGTCACACAACGGGCGGTTTCTTACCACAATCGGATATAAAAATGCCTCCGGAGTTTCTTTCAGGCCTTTACAATTCACATATGGAGAAAATGTAAATAATAACACTTCCGGGAATTATGAATATACGCATACCAGCCAATATAAATTGCCGGATAATTATAATAACAAGGCTCTGTATGCGACGGGACATCTTGTCCCGGGGGAGCCTTCAGAATCAATAGTATTTTATCCTGAAAACACCAAGAATACAAATGTCGACTGGAAAAAATACAATATGGTCGTCATCCCGAGACTGAATTCCTTCAAATCGGCATCAGAGAGTACCGTGATTGAATTGCCTCTTAACTGTAGTTGCGAGACAATCAAATTGATGGACATTGATGGCGATGGGACCGACGAAATCATCAAGATAGTTAAAGGTTGTACCACAAGCTCTAATACAGCCGTGACCGTATCCATATACAAGGTGAATGAATCAGGAGATAATATTTCCCTGTACAGACAGTCAACATTTGTGGTCGCTGACAATCAATCAAATGCTGGATTACACTATATGTTTGGACACTTTGATGATGATTATCACACTCATCTTGTAACCATATCGTATAAAAGTGGGAAAAAGAAGTCACAAACTACTGTTATAGATCTTACTTCTGATACACGCTTAAGCCATTACAATACAAAGTATCAACTAGAAGCGTCCGGAAACAATAATGATGCATGCAATTATCTTGTTTTCGATTCGGATGCAGACGGTAAGACAAACTTGTTCTATGTCGAGGAAAACGGTCTGCGCGAGTATTATCTGAATTATAATAAAGAGTTTAAAGCCTATTCTTCAGTCCGGTCAATACCGGGATTATCTTCTCCAAGGAAATCAGTAAAGCATTTTAACTATGCAGATATGAATGGAGATGGTTATATGGATATTGTAGTAGCTCCTAAAGAATATAAAGAGTATCAGGGATACGGAATTGATCCTTCCTGGTCAGGACCTATCACGATCCATTACAACAAAGGAGATTCATTCGTCAGTGCCGTCACGGTAGAAAAAGAACACATAGGGGCCGACAGCTTCGTAATCCTGGACGACATCGATAAGGATGGCGCATGCGACATCATAGCCAGAAGAGACGACGGCACATATTTCTATCTGAGCAAGAACGGATTCAAAGCCGAGAGGAGTACCGTCGCTATTGGACGTGGTGACGCCTGCGTCCCTATTAAATCCAATGTCTATGAGAGAAATGATCGCTTCGTTTCTATAAAGTACTCATCGAGAGCCATGGAGTTCTGGGGCTTTACCGAGGATTGTTCTAAAGAATGGAAGGTTGTTAAATTCGAAGACAGCTATGGTCTGACAAGGTACAATACATATAAAAGCACTTGTGACAATACAGCCTACTCAATAGACTATAACAGACAGTATAACCCAAGCACTGGCTTTTATAGAGGATGTTCACCTATGGACGTCCTGTATCGTTCAGAAACGATCTTGCCGACAGGAGGAAGAAGCGAGTGCCGTTTCTACACATATTATGACGCTTCTTATAGTAACCAGGGGTTAGGCTTTGTATGTTTTGGGAAAATCCGAATCATAGATGCCCTTTCTGACAGAATCATCACGAAAGAGTATCTACCCGAAAAACTGGGCGGTATTGGAAAGGAGGAAACCTTCGCTTTCTACGAAAACAACAGTATAAGAAAATTATCTACTGTTACGAATTTGTATAATACCTTTGAAAATCACAACAACTATATCAAGTATTCTATAAATCTCAAGCCTCAACTAATCAAAAGCATATCCGAAAATCTTGCCAGTGGAATCATAGTTACCCGTGAATACGAATACGGCCGATTTGACCTAGTGACAAAGCAGACCACAAAGAAAAGTATCGGAAGCGGACTTCCTCAGACAGAAACAAAGCTATTCCGCTATGTGAACCGTTTCACCTCATCTGTCTTTGATATTGACGTTAATCACATGACCGATACAAAATATATAGTAGGGGCATTAGCAGATGTAACGACAATAAAGGAAGCGGACGGCATTCAAAATAGCTCCATTGTCGAGAGAGAGGAATATATTTACGGGAGAGATTTCCATTCTTATACTAAGGAAAAGTATAGAGGTATTATTTATCCGACCGGAACTCACACCGTCCGCAGTTATACAGGCCCTGTTGATTATTCTTTACAATGGGTAAATGTTGAATCATCTAACGTTAAACCGACCAATGACGATCTCAATGTATGTCACAGTTCCTTTACATCGGGAAGAATAGAAGAAGCCTATGTCGGAAGCGAATCTTTAGGATATAATTTTGATTTGATCTGCATAGGTTCCAATAGTATCTCGAAGCCAAACTCGACTCTGACTAATAAATATGGTTGGATGACGAAGTTCTGTCTTAGCCAAAAGATCGATTCCTTAGGCAGGAAGACAGAATACAAAGATTTTAATGGTGATAAAGAGCCTAATAAGATTGTCAGTTATAAAGGGACCACGACATATGTCCGCGATGCTGTCGGAAATATCATTCAGGAGAATAGCTACGATGGAGATGTCGTAAACTACACGTACTCCTGGATCGGAGAGACTGGAAGCGCTTTGTACTCTATCAAAGAGAATCATAAATATAAGCCAAGCAAGATAACCTATTATGATGCTCAGGGAAGGGTCGTCAGGACTGCTGTCCAGAAGGCTCCAAACGGGTCGGCGTGGAAATACACCGATATGGTATATGACATAAATGGCAACCTTATAAAAGAGTCTCTGCCCTATAGCTCCGGGAAAGCCAAAAAGTGGTATACATATGAGTATGATGAATACGATCGTATCCTGAAGCATTCCGACGGAGCGGGACGCGTTACTTCATGGATGTATAATGGAACCTCCATGACAAGGACTACGGATAATGTTTCAGTTACTGTAAACACCGATGCCAACGGAAACACTATCTCAGTTCAGAGAGGTTCCAAGGGGAAAGTCATATATACGCTGAATGATGACGGTCAGCCTATACAGATCAAGACTTCGGATAACGCAAAGATACTTATGGAGTACTCTTTAAGAGGTGAGAGAACCAAGACAACTGATCCAAGTTCAGGCGTAGTCAATGAGACAATTGAATACCTTTCTGACGGGACTATCAAGGTTACAAGCGTCAACCCAAACGGCACGATCATTACATATAAAGATAAATATGATCGTGTAACTCGAATAGACCGGCCTGGAGAGTATAACACCACATATACTTATGATAGTAACGGTTTTATGACTCTCGAGCAGTCGACAAATGGAACGGGTAAAGAATACGTCTATAACCAAAATAGGCCAGGACTTCTCATGTCTGTCAAAGAGTATGTTCCCGACGGGAAATGGTTAAAGAAAACTTTCACTTATGGCAGTGGCGAACAATTAGCTTCCGTAAAGTATGCATCTAATAATGGAGACATAACCACCTTACATTACTCATACACGAATGGGATCCTGAATAAAATAGCTTTGCCGGACGGGACGCCTGTCAACCAAATTGTAGAAGAAAATGACCTCGGCCTTCCTGTAAAAGTTATGACAGGTGGAATACAAAGAGATTATGGATATACTGATTATGGTCTTCCGACATTCAGAAAAATGGATGGAGGAAATCTGCAGAATGCTAAATATGTGTTTGATCAGCATACTGGTAATCTTAACTCCAGAACAGATTATATCCATAATAAGACAGAGCAATTTGGTTACTATGAGGATGGAAGTCTTAAGAATATCGGATCCCGCTATATAGAGTATTCCGAAAATGGGGATATTGTCAGCATTGATGGTGTAGGATCAATGTATTATGATAGCCCGAGCCACCCATACCAGATCACCTCATTTGAACCCGAATCATCAGCCCTCGTCGCCGATCGTCAGCAGAATATAACATTTACTTGCTATGGCAGACCATCGCGAATAGATGAAGGCGGCAGAAGCGCATCTTTTACATATAACGGCGATGGAGACCGGGTAAAGATGTATGTCGCTGATGGGTTGCAAATGGTACTGACCCGATATTATATCGGCGAGTATGAATTTGACCAGACCACTTCCGGAACTAAGGAAAAGTTGTATCTCGGCGGCGATGCATATTCTGCGCCAATGGTTTACGTTAAAGAGAACAGCGGAATATGGAATCTGTATAATATCGGACGTGATTATCTTGGCAACATCAATATCATAGCCAAATCAGATGGTCAGCTTGTCGCAGAATATAGCTATGATCCTTGGGGACGGTTACGTAATCCGGAGACATTAAAGATATATCTTCCCGGAGAGGAACCTGAGCTGTTCCTTGGACGAGGATTTGCTGGTCACGAGCATCTGACTTGGTTTGGTCTGATAAACATGAATGCTCGGCTTTATGATCCTCTTGTCGGAAGATTCTTAAGTGCCGATCCGTATGCATATCAGGATTACGCGACTCCGGGCTACAATCGCTATTCTTATGCGCTTAATAATCCGTTACGCTACGTTGACCCAGATGGTGAGTTCTTCCTTGACATACACATAGGTGCAGACGGCTTCAGATTGGGTTTTGATATTTATATATTCAAATTTGCTGTCAGCGGAGATTGGCATGGGAACTTTAACGCCTATTTTATGATAGGAAAAGAGTTCGGGCAAGGCAATGTAACAGGGTCTTTTGGCATAAAAGTAGGTGTAACCTATAGTTGTAAGACAAGGAGTACTTCTGTATATGCCTCAGCTGAAGCGACGCTTAAAGTGGGGGCTTTTGGATTCACGGCTGCCGTGAAATATGACTCGCATGATAAATTAACAACGAGCCTGGGAACGAGTTTCTCGAAGGGAGGCTTTAGTGGAAACGGAAGCCTATCATACAGTAGCAAGACCGGGCAGATTACCGGAGAGTTTAAAGCAAGTTTCGATAGGACCTTTACAAGCAATTCTGCAGGTACAGATAACAATAAATCAACTGCCACGTCTACGTCTAATACATCAGTCTCTGACAAGAAACTGCCTAACTATAAGTCACTTGAAAAGACCAAGGTAAGCACAAATTACACAGCTAAGTTAACCATAGATACGAAGCCAGCGAAACCTGCAGATCCTGTAGCAGTGAATCCTCTTTGTAACATGGCGTACACAACATTCTACAATGACAGAGTCAGCCATAGTAACAATCTGTCACGAAGACGTTTTTCCGATATAGTATTTTAAATTTTCTATGATTATGAAAACACAGTATATAACAGTAGTTTGCTTATTCGCTTTGCTTCTAGTCCCGAATTATATAGGAGGACAAAGTAAAAGCAAGGGTGATAAAGTTAGAGTAACATACACTTATGATGCCGCCGGAAATAGAATAAAACGCGTCGTTACCACCACTCAGTCCGGTATTATCGGACGCGATTTAGACCTTCATATCGCTGATTCTGTGAAGGAAGCCACTATAGTATTAGGTCCTGGAGATAAAGGTAAAAAGGATAATGGCGGAAATCCTGGAAAGGATCCTGGCAGCAGTTCCGGATCTCATGATCGCTTTATTGGAACTGAACTTGAGGAAGTAATCAATCTTCCATAATCCGTCCCCTATGTATTAAAAGACGGTCATAGGTCGATACTATGGCCGTCTTTTAAATTATTGCTTGACTTATAGGAAGAGACAATTATTCTATTTTTTGAAAAATAAATCGCAATTGTCTCCACCCTGTAATCACCTATTTCTTCCGTTTTAAAATGGTGTCGCCCAATTTTAATCTGTTATTACTTAAAATCCTGATTTTGAAAGTTCCTTCAAGATAGCTCCCTCCCTGAAGCGCTTTTACGACATCATTCTTGGCGGGATTATAATCACACCGTATCTCTATTATTCCATCATTTAGCATTGTCCATTCGCCTCGGCCTTCAATTAAAGACAAATCCATACTTTTTTTCAGCGAAAAAGTATTATCTGCATTCAATTCCAGCTGTACATAATACGCTAATGGTCTATTACGACCTTCTACACCATCAAATGTACCAGACAAAGATGCTACATTATATTGCTGGCTGCAAGACAATGATAGTATTAAAATGATTGAATATGCTATTATTTTTCTCATCTTTTATAATATATTCCTGGAATTTTTCTTATATCAGCAGGAAGAGCATTAAGCCCATTAATCCAAGGATATGCCTTTATAAGGTTTTCTTTCGTCGAATTAATATTCACAGGTATCAACCCTGTATTTGCCGAACCTCCCGCTGCATAAAGCATACTACCCGAAGGATCTACTATCCCTTGCACCCATGTCGGTGTAATAGCACCAAACGCATCTGCTACAGATGTGGAAGATATAGCAGTAACGGAAGACGGGCTGAACCCAAATTGCGCTTTATACGCAGCCGCTTCATCATATACATCTTGTAATAAAGTATTCCCTTCATTTGAGAATGCGATATCACCACTTTCAAACTGTCCAGCATGTGTCATTTCGTGAACGAAATTAGCTGTACTCCCAAATCTAATATCAATAACATTTGTGCTTGTATTTAATGTAACTCCTCCATTTTCACCATTCACCGTATGAGATAAACTGTAAACTTGATTACTACCTTCCAGAGTTCCCATCGTCTCAATACTTGAATTTAAACTGGCTAATCTTTCTGCTTTATTTCCTATTTTACTCGCCAATTTCTCAGAACTCCAACCTTTAGCATTCGCTTTTGCATTTAATTTGTTAATACTTGATTGAAGGCGATCTCTTTCTCTTTCAATCTGCCTCTTCAACATTTCCCATTCTTTTAGACTACCGTCTTCGATTACCATACCCGTAGGGTCAGCAAAGTTAATGGGATTACCAGCGCAGTAGGCATATGGACTTATACTGTAGTACTTCTCGCAGAGAGGGTCCATAGTCATCCAGCGACCGGTAACAGGAGAGTACAATCTCGCTCCGAAGTCGTACAGGTCGAGGCCTACGGATGAAAGGCTCTCCTTTCCGCCGAAACGGTAAGGCTGCCAGTCAGATCCTGTCGAAGGAGCATACATAGCTTTTGGGATATTACCAAGTTGAGCAGGCTTTTCACTCTTTACGGCACCGGAAACCGATGCTCTCGGTGTAGACGCTGCAAATTCCTGGCCGTATGGAAGATACCTGTAGGACGCCATGATGTTTCCACTGGCATCAGCGACAGCTCTTACATTTCCAAGGTGATCATAAGTATACCAATGGTATGAAGGAGAACCTGCGCTATAGTCCACATAACCACCGTTGAAAAGCAACATCTTAAGGGTTCCGTTTTCATATACTTCATTCCCCTCGTAACTCATCGTAGTAACTACATTCTGGCTATCGGTACGTCTGGAAGCTATGCGATTACCACCTGCAGTATATGTGTTCTGGACATATCCTCCGGCTGAAAGAGACATGTAGGCCGGGTAGCCTATCGCATTGTATCTTACGGTACCGATCTTATCTGCACCAGAACTCTTCAGCCTTCCGATCGCGTCATAAGTAAAGCTATACGTATATCCCTTTATGGAGTTCAACTGAGTTGCACGGTTTCCTGTATAAGCCATCGTTCTGGTTTCGCTTCCGTCAACACCACTGTGGACGATTCGGGTAATATTCCCATGTTTGTCGTAATCATAGGTTTCAGAGAATGATGTAGTCGACCCCACTTTTGAAATAGCGGTTTTCAGTCTTGACAGATTGTCGTAAGTATAATTGTCTGTATTAGACACGCCATCTGCTCCAGTCCAGGAAATAGAGGAGATGTTTCCGGCCCACTGCGGAGTCGAACCATTCTCATAAGACAAGGTCTCGGTAAAACCAGGACCTGTCACCTTCTTCATCCATGAACGTGGGTTATAAGTATAGGTTTCCTTCAGAGCTGCGGCTCCTGTTCTCTTATCAGATGCAAGACGTCCGATCTTATCATAGGTCTTGTCCGAGATATTGATCCAGGCTCCACTGTTAAGACGATGCTTGACGGTTGTTTCACGTCCCCATCCGTCATATGAATATTGATATTCTTCTACTATTGCACTTCCAGTACCCCGATTATGGTCGATACGGACTTTTGATGGTTTGCCCGCAAAGGTGTAGACGATGTTGGTTATATCGACACCTCCATCCTGACGGGTGTTTCTGCTCTGTATAGCGTCGCCTTTACCATTGTAGTATACTGAGCTCCAGAGATAATCATTAGTCGGATTTTCTCCCAGAATTCTGCTGACACTTCCAGTAAGACTGCCGGCGGCATTGTTCCACTTTGTTCCGCTATAACCTGAAGGCCCTGAGGCATACTGAAGTTTTGTCCGGGTTGCGGAAGGAACCGACGATATGGTTATGAAATCATAATTGTCATAATAGTTAGCACTGAGCAGGACAGTGTTGCTGAGAGATACGCCAACGACAGTGTATCCTAACATGCTGCTAGCAGAAGTGAACTTGGCATAGATGCTGGATGAAGAGACGGACGGTTCGAAAAGATTGATACTATTGCTGCACAAGCCTGTCAGACAAGGCCTGCCGAGAAGATCACTGAGAGTGAAGGCCCATTTCCCGGCACTACGTTGTTCTTCATCCTGACTAAATACAAGTCGATCATTGACGTCATATACATAGTATGTCCATCCTGCTCCAGGAAGCATCTTTGCAATGCAACGGCCCTTCGTATCATAGCGGTACAAGTATGCATAATTCTTTATGGAAGCATTTGTAAGAGCTATTGACGAACTTGCTCCAGTTACCGTAGGGGCAAGAATAGGAGGAACCACTGCGGCAAGACGGTTCATATCATCATATACCATATAGGTATCGAGATAATTACTTCCGTCAATCTTGCGCGTCATAACAGTTTTTCCGCCGAGGTCCGTGAAGATATACTCCTTGCGGCCGTCTTCGTCTGTAGTAAGTGTTATAGTAAGTTCTCCAACCCTCCAGAGTCCACGATTTGTAATCTGCCCGGTAAGGGTTGTTGCCCCAGAATATGAAAGTTCGAGACGATAACATGACAGAACACCTGAGGTGGTATTTGTTTTATAGTTCTTAATAACGCCCTTACCATTACTCCGCCATGCGTTTCCTGCACCTATCGTCTTCTGAACCCTGTCAAGCGGATTCTTTTCGTATACTATTTCAGAATAAGGACGAGGTTCTCCATATACTTCCGTAGATGGCGTACCTCTATGACTGTCAGGAATTGGCTCATAACTATATTGTATTCGGCCATGAAGATCGTAAGCCACATCCGTGCTTACATCTCCCGCGCTTGCATAGGATACTTTCTGATTGCTGATTTCCCTGCCAAGGCCATCGTACCATTGGATAGCAGTCGCAGGCGAACCTGATGATGCAGCCATGTAGTTTATTGTCTTGACATAGTTCGAGTCGCGACGCGAAGTAGAACCAGCGTTGGCCTGACTTGCAATAAGGTATTGATATGACTTAACTTTATTTCCGTTGAGATCTGAAACGGAGATAAGCCTGTCCATACCGTCATAAGCATATGATTCTACTCGCCCGCTTGCATCGGTGACAGATCTCAGATTATCCCGGTTATCCCACGTGTAAGATTTAATATCAGCATCAGCCGGATATATGCGGACGTTGTCGATGGTTGAAGTCGAAGAGCCGATAGTCGCACTACCGGTAAAGGTATGACGATAATAAGTCCAGGTATTCGAATCCTTTCTCATGTAATCCAGCACATACTGCCTGTCAGAAGGTATGCTCTGGCTTATTGAATAACTGCCTTTGTGACCATAGTTACTGTTGAATCCGGTATCGTTTCCGTTGGAGTATTCGAAGTCTTCGTACCGAACTATGTCAGATGTTCCGGTGGTAACCGTTTCTGCTTTGTAATAATTTATATAGACAGAGCCTGCCGGAGAGTTTGGAGCATTGTTGCCCTTTCTGACATCTCTTTTATATACACGGATTTTATGATGGCCAGCCGGAACTGTGACGCTCGCACCTCCAGGATACTGCTGCACATAATTCAACCAATACTGATTCATCGGATTTTCCACATATGAGATGTTGCATAAGGTCAAACTCTTATTATCGATATCAACACCGATCAGCCAATTATAATTCTGAGCCGGATTAATGCTGACGCTTATCGTCCGAGAATCGCCGATAGTATCAAATTCAAGCTCGCCAAAGTTGTCTTTTGTATATTCCAAAGGAAAGCTTTGACTATTGGATCGGTCTGCAACCGTAGATGTGGCTACTCTGACATTACTTGCCGAATATGTAGGTTTTGTGGTATTCACAAACCATCCATAAACAGTTGAAACACCTTTCGACGTAGTCTTGGCAGTAAGCCTTCCGAGGTTGTCATATTTAGCATATATCTCGTCAGGTACCGTATTCAGGTAAGTAAACGGAGAAGATCGGTATGAAGATGCAGATACCGCAGATGCAGTTTTGAGTCTGTAAAGCTTCGCTGGAAAATACCCGACATTATTGAATCGTCCATTCCTGTCCACAGAAACCTTCTTGTATTCCAATTCCTCTGCGGCAACTACTTTGCCGTTATGGATTTCGGCGACTCCTACAGGAACGCCTTCCATACCCTGAGCTATCATTTCAGAGTATATCAGGCCCTTTCTGTCTTTCGCATAAAAATACTCCTGAGTATAATATTGGTCATAATTGATCTGTCTCTCTATTTGAGTGATCTTCCTGATATCATTATGCTGATAGCTTACATATGTTTGATGAACCTGTCCATTGGGCCCATCAGGATAATCATATATATCTGTTCGGGAATGATACGGATATCCGCAGTATATCTTTGAATATGCAGCAATCATATACCCATATTGACCTCTAGAAATAGTCTTAAGGTAGGTATACCTGTCGAAATAATAGGTATTTTCTTCTTTACGGACAAGAGTCCCGTTGTTGTCGAATAATTCTTTCTTCAAAAGGAAACCGCGGAAAAGGGCTCCACTATTGTACTGGGAAAACAGCGAAATCCTGGCCTGGTTGCCGGTCAGCTGAGTATACGATCCTCTCTCGGCATGGATTGTATGATCCGGAGCCGTATCTTCTGATCCCGAAGTGTCATGGTTAGAATAGTAATATACCGTAGATGACCCATCCGGCATCTTTTCGCGGACCTTACTGTATGTCACATGACTTCCATTTGTGTCAGAAACCCTGTTTAAAGGTGCCTCGCTGTAATATACCCAGGAGAAACTATATCCATCCTGTTCATCTGTACCACTTGCGTTGAAATTCAACCTTCCGGAAAGAATACCTGAAGATACGGTATAAGAGCCGGACTGCTCCTCATAGATAAATTCCCTCTTTTCAGCTCTGCTCCCAGCCCGGTCCGTTATAGATTTGATTCTAAGGCCACCAGCCATTGTGCTCCCCGGGAATGATGTTATGTTGAACGGGAACTGATTGGCTATTTTACCATATGTGTGCGGCTCATATTCAAAGGTCGTCGACCCTCCTGTCGGATAGGTGATTTTAGTAAGGATTTCAGCCTTCATCTTATCCGCGTTCGGAGTCCTGAATTTAAACATCTTATCCCCTGAAGCCTCTATGACAGATATGTAATTCTTACCATTATAATAACCCCAGGCATCAGATACCCTGGCGTTGTATGCCGGAAGCTTCGTGGAATTATAGGTAAACTTGTATTTCTCTGCCACGGCGCCACTGCTCTTATCTTTGAATTGCACAGACAAAAGCTTAAGCCTTTCGCTCGTACTGGAAGTATAGTTTAACGCAATATTGCAGTTCTTTCCGCTAATTCCAGTAAGCTTCAGATAATAGCTCTTTGCCATAAAGTCCGCATAACTATAATCCAGTGTCAAGTTGGACGATGTGCCGACAAAATAACCTATTTTTTTATAAAAATCGGTTTCGTTGATATCATAGCCTCTCTCGACAGTCTTATTTGAAGTGAAAGAATACGTTTCTCCAGAAAGGCGACATGATATTTTGGTCAGATAACAAGGTGTCAGGAATGTGAAATTCAGATTACTCTTTTCCTGGGAGTTATACGTCGAGTATGAATAACCATTCCCATAGTTGTCCGCTCTTGCTTCGCTCCTGTGCAAATCATTAAGGACAATCGGGACGCCATCTCTCTTATAGGTGAAAGTTATGACCTCTCCGTTAGCCCGCTCGATCTTGGTGAGCATCCATGTCGTAGCTGTCGCTCTTGCCTGCCAAACACTTGTGTATCCTCCTGAATAATAAGGAGTATGCTGATCCACCGTATATTCTATGGCATTGTCATTACCTCCGAAATGATAGGCATTTCCTTCGCGGTCCTTAAGGACAAAAGACTTGAAATATCTGTATCTGGTTGCACGAAAAGCACGTCCGGACTGGTTGCTGTCTGTGTATAACACTAGCCCGGTATTTTCAGAATCGGTCCCCAGTTCCCAGCTCACATCAAAAGAGGCATCCCCTTTTGAGACAATCTTGATTTCGTTATTTCCGGTTATATAAAATGAAGCACTGATGCCTTCAAGATTAACAACGAACTCATCCGGAGCAAAGTCCTTCGTTAAACCATTCGTTATCGCAGTATTGAACAAAGTAGCTGGTTTAGACCAGTCTATAGTGTGCTGAGTCTCATATGCATGCTCAAGATAATTGGATTGGGCCGTGATATTTCCATTGCCTTCATATTGCGACACTTCATCCTTCAGACCGTTTCTGATTCGGGTAATGGATCCTCCGGCATGCAGTGCCCAGCCAAGACCGACCCATCCCGGATGCTGCTCTGTCTTGTTTCCTGCGCCATGGTAAGTTAGATAAATTGGCAAAGTGTAGTCTTTGGCCTTAACCTCAGTAAGAGGGATTGTAACATTGGCCAATCCATTAAAGAAGTCTACCGGTACTCTGCCGTATTTTACCATCTCATAGGCATTAGGGCTAAGTACTTGAGGGTTCTCTGGACCAAGGTTTATTGATTGAGCCTTGGTTTGATCAGTAATACTTCCCAAAAGAAGAAATAGGAAAACAAGCGCCGAAGCGCCGATACGTTTTAGTGTAGATCCCATAGTGTGGCTTATTATTTAATAACGTATTAAAGCTACTGATAATTAAATTGTTATAATGCAAGTATTGTTTCATATTGTATAACAAATTAATCATATAGCAGGCCTGATTGCATCATAATAATTGTGTCATTTCAGCTGAAGGTTAATAATAGAATACAATATTTAGATAAATTCAAATTTAATATGGTTATTATCCTGACTATCAAATAGCATCTTTTCGCCTTTATATCCATCTAAATGATGATTTAAAAGAGAATCGATTATCGTTCCCCTTTTACATAATAAAAAACACTACACGCAAATGCCTGATTTATAATATTATAGCTCGCATGCTAACGAATTGAACATTTTAACAAATTGATATACAGCCCAATAGCCCTCCATACGATTTCAAATGTCTAACGGCACACTAAAAGTAACTGAAAATCAGCCATATAGATAAATATATTATTCCTTTTATTTGATCAATATTTTATTTTTTTGCAAAAAATAAATACTTAACTTTGATGCTGTTAATATGCCACCAAAGGAAAAGAAACTAAATAGCTAGAAAAATAAAATGAATCATCGTAGAAAACTGTCAGCGTTCTCGTTACCCGAATTGCTTGTAGTGCTTGTAATTATGGGTATTCTCGTGCTTATCGCACTTCCGAATCTCATGCCTCTTATTTCCAGGGCGAAATCTACGGAAGCTCAGCAACAACTCGTTTTCCTGCACTCGCTGGAGACGAGCCACTTCTATACATACTCCCGTTACTCCGACAACCTTGACGAACTCGGCTTCGAGCAGGCCACGCTTGTTTCGGACGGAGGTAATGCGAATTATAAGATAGAAATCGTAGAAGCTACAGAAAAAGGCTTCAAGGCTCAGGCCGTTGCTATCGTCGACTTCGACAGAGACGGCACCTACGACACATGGGAAATCGACCAGGATAAGAATCTTCGTCAGGTAATAAAAGACTAAGAATTCCATGCTATATCTGTTGACGATTATACCGCTGGCTGTCATGATGCTCTCCGACTGGAAAACCAGAACGGTCAGTATACTGTGGCTTTCGGTATTCTTTGTTTCAGTGGCATGCTGTTCAATATTCGTCAACGGCCTTCGCGGAGCGGCAATATATATGGCCATGAACCTTACGTTGCTTCTTATAATCGGGCTTGCGCTTTACGTATACTCGGCAATTAGAAAGAAGCGTCTCGGAGAGATGATCGGCGTCGGAGATGCACTCTTTTTTGCCTCTTTGACTCCGATCGCAGAGCCTGAAATCTTTATTAAATTGCTGGTCGGGATGCTAATATTCTCGCTGTTGTCATGGCTGATACTCCGGAAGAAACTCAACCCTGGGAATATCCCTTTGGTAACTTTCTCGGGATTGCCGCTGATCGGTATTATTGTATATAAAATGCTGGCATGAAAAATATCAAGATAGATACGGAAGCCCTTCAGGTCTTTTCAGCCGATGAAGCACAGTTCTACAGACTGCTCCCTTACGGCTACGACGAGGCCGGGCGACTGCTTTGCCTCGGCATCGAAAACGAAGACTATACTTCCGTCTCGAACGAGATCAGCATGCTCTTCGGAAAACAGATCCTTATCGAAGGTATCGAAGAACATGAGCTGTCCAAGCTCCTCGCGACCAGCTATAGGGCGACCACATCAGCCAGCCACGGCCATCTCCCGAAAGACACATCCGAAATGGTGGCCTTCCTGATAGACGACGCATACAGCATGAGGGCCAGCGATATCCATATGGAACCTTCGGAGAGGAAATGCCGCATACGTTATAGGGTCGACGGACGACTGATCGAACGACATGTGATACCGGCATCAGAGTATACAGCCCTGGTAAACAGAGTCAAGATCATGTCGAGTCTCGACATCTCGGAAAAACGTCTGCCGCAGGACGGCCGAATCCTCTATGAATCCGGCGGTGTCCGGTTCGATATCCGAACTTCGATTCTGCCGACAATCCACGGCGAAAAAATAGTCCTCCGACTATTGACCATGAACGAAAGACACATGTCCATATCCGAACTCGGAATGGACGACCGTCAGTACGAGGACTATGTAAAAGCAATCTCCCATCCGCACGGGATGATCCTTATCAGCGGCCCTACCGGCTCGGGAAAGAGCACAACCCTTTATGCCACGCTGGAGAGACTCAATCGCGGCGACAATAATATACTGACCATAGAGGATCCTGTCGAATATACTCTCGACGGTATCAACCAGGTCCAGCTCAAGGAAGAAATCGGACTTGACTTCCCGTCCGCTCTCAGGACATTCCTCCGTCAGGACCCGGATATCATAATGCTGGGAGAGATACGAGATGAGGCCACAGCCGAAATGGCTGTGAGAAGTTCTCTGACAGGTCACCTTCTCCTCTCCACCCTTCATACCAACAGTGCCTGGGGATGCATAACCCGTATGACCGATATGGGAATTCACCCATATCTCCTCTCGGAAACACTGGTCGCATGTATTGCCCAGAGGCTTGTCAGAACTCTCTGTCCACATTGCCGCAAAGAAACAGGTGACGGCCATTTTGCCCCAGTGGGTTGCCCTCATTGCTTCTATACCGGATACCTTGGCCGAAAAGCAATCTACGAGGTTATACCTATAGACTCCGAACTTTCAATGGCCATCCGAGAAGGAGTTACCGATATTGGAGACTATCTTAAAAAACATGGAATCAAAACTTTGAAAGACTCAGCCGTAGCTTTGTATAATCAGGGGGAAACCTCGAAAGAGGAAATCCTTCAATTAATTGACTAATTGATGAAACGAAAGATTATTGTCATTCTGCTGATGACGTTTGCCTGCCTCTCCACGCTGCAGGCCAGACAATCCGACGACCGGCTCGCTAAAATCCGGCACGATCTGGACAGCCTTGCCGCTGTGGACTCGCGCTTTGATGCTCTTGTAGATGTATCCGTGACCGCTTTCCCGGTAGCGGATCTCCTCAAGTCCCTTGCCATAGGCAACGGCCTCAATATCAATCTGGCATTAGAAAGATTCCGAGGCCAGATAACATGCAACCTCGAGCAGGTGCCTCTTAAAGATGTCCTTTTCCTGTGCTGTCGAGAGAATAAACTCGATCTTATAATAGAGTCGGGCATAGTTACAATCTTCCCTTTCATCGAAGAGCCGGCACTCCCTGAGATTACTGTCAGTCTCGACACGTCCGGCCTTTATTCATACGACTTCTCAGGATGCCCCCTTGATGCGGTTGTCCGGAGCATAGTTTCCACATCCGGACAGAATCTGGTTTGCCCGAAAGATCTTGGGGAACGCATCGTGTCCGGCTTCGGAATGGGAGTTACACATAGTCAGATGATAGAGTCCATAGCTGCGGCAAACGGGCTTAATGCTTCTGTCAGCGAGGATGGAATCTGGTATATCTTCGAAGGAAAACAGAGGAATACCAATCTGTCATTCTATCAGGATGGAGGAATGCAGGAGGATGGAAACCACTGCGTGCGCGTTTTCCCTATGCAGTTCAGGACAGTAGACAATATTGTTGAAATAATCCCGGAAAGGCTGAAAGAAAAGATGGATATCAAGGTTTTCCCGGACTTGAACAGCCTGATTTTGAGTGGAGATAAGTACAGGGTTGATGAATTGGAAAAATACCTTATCGGCATTGATAAAAGTGTCCCGATGATATCAATAGATGTTGTCATTGTTGATGCGACAGACAGGAAATCACGTTCTACTGGAGTAAAATTCGGAAAGGGACTTGAACCCTCCGGTCAATCCTACGGACAGTTCTCACCTGGGGTAGATGTTTCGCTTGGCGCCGCCCAGATAAATAAACTGATAAATGCCTTTAACGGTATCGGTCTGGTAAACCTCGGGAAGGTTGGCGACAACTTTTACGCCGGTCTTAAATTGCTGGAAGAAGACGGGACCATCACCCTTCGCTCAACCCCTAGATTATCTACCCTCAATGGCCATAAGGCGACATTGACAAGCGGTGAGGTCAAGTATTACAAAGAAAGTCAGGTCAACATCATAGGAACCCAGAACCCGATGCAGTCGGAGTCTTACATGTGGAAAAACGTCGAAGCTACTTTCACGCTCGAACTGCTTCCTTATGTCAGTGCCGACAGCACCATAACAATCCATGTCGATCTTAGCCAGGATGAGTTTACCGAACGGGACAACGGCGACCTTACCGCGCCTCCAGGAAAGACAAAGAGAGGCTTCAACAGTATTGTCAAGGTCCATGACGGAGAAATGGTACTGCTCGGCGGAATAGAACGGAATCTTCTGGACGATACCAGCGCCGGCCTTCCTTTCATCGCCAGAGTTCCTGTACTCAGGCTCCTTTTCGGAAATGTTACCAAGACGAAGGAGAACCGTAAGCTTAATGTGTTCATCAGACCGGTAGTAATACAATGAGACTTGTCAAGGTAATACGGATAAATGTTTCCGCATCCGGAGGACAAGCCGTCGTTGCAGACGGACAGGCTTTCGATGAAGGAGCTGTCGCCGTGATAGCGGTGACAGGGTCTGACGTGACTGTCCGGATGATCTCAGACCGGGACCCAGTCTTGGGGCGAATAATGCAGAATGCGGACCTTCTTCGTACATCCTATACGGATCGTGTCTGCTATATCGGCAAGGAAGAAGTCATGCGTGCCGTCGAATCTATCGGAGGCATCCATATTGCCGGCATCGTTGTCGGAGATGGCAATCCGGATATGGATTCCGAGATAGAGACTATAGAAAGAGGACTCGTCTCCATAGATAAGCTCAAGAAAGACAGACCTCTTCTTGAGGCCGTCTGCGGCCAATGGTACCGGAAGCTGAAAATGCCGGTATTGCTGTTCTATCTTGGATTGCTTATTATCAACTTTCTGACATTCTCCTCTGTCGGAAAGAAATACGAAGAAAAACGTCGCGAGGTTGAGGCTTTCGAGCGTCGTAGCCGTACAGAAGTTGAAGCTACCGAGCGACAGAAAAAGATGGTGAACGATTTTCTCGCCGCTTCCTCCGGCAGGACGGCAACAGGATTCGACAAGATCGGCGCTTCCGTGCCGGAAGGAATCAGACTCACGCATATTTCAGTAGAAGGCGACGGCTTCCGGATAAAAGGTGAAGCCGGGGATGCTTCTTCGGTAGTAGATCTTACAGAACGATTAGGCAATTATTTCAGTTCTCTCAAGATGCGCTCTTTCGATCGTGTCCCGGGACAGAAGATATGCCGTTTTGATTTAAATGTCTCGCGATGAAGGATAAATTCATAATAATAAAACTGGTCCTGCTTCTGGTTGTAGCTCCCCTTGCCATATGGTTCGGTGCCTTATCCGGAACATTCGACAGTTATATGGAGTATCGCCGCCTCTCTAGGCAACCCTCTGTTGAATCCAGAAGAGAGAATGTCGTCGACTTGTCCAAGGTCACTAGTGCCGATCTGGTATCCGACGGCAGCATAATCGCTGAAATCGAAAGATTGTTTTCTAAGACAGGAGTTACTGTATCAGCATACACTCCAAAAAAGGAAGAGGAAGAGGCCGGTCTGTCGCTTATGAAAGCGAAACTTGAAATAAAAGGTAACTACAAATCTCTTCTAAAGGTTCTGGATTATCTCGAGGCCGATGGCCGATATATGATTTCAGGAATTACATTCGAAAGAAAAGATATCCGTGAAAAGGCGGTTACTTTACGGATGGATATAAGCCAGCTCGTAAGGAATGCGTCATAGCAAGCTTCATATCGAAGCGTTTTCGCTGCCGACCGTGATAATCATCTCGGTCCTCATATTGCTGCTCATTCTATTTGCTTTCTCAATGAAAGCCGTCGACCTCCAGAATTATACTGCTTTCCATATCCAGAAGCAGTCGAGGATGGATCTCAATTCGGCAACTGCCCTTTACATGTGC
Source organism: Bacteroidales bacterium WCE2008 (assembly GCA_900167925.1). Taxonomy (NCBI): domain Bacteria; kingdom Pseudomonadati; phylum Bacteroidota; class Bacteroidia; order Bacteroidales; species Bacteroidales bacterium WCE2008. The sequence goes on along the minus strand of FUZM01000006.1, from coordinate 8,677 downwards.
GACAGTGCAATAATGAAAGGCGCCGATTCCATCAGCATCCAATTATACGATGATGGTGAAGCTCCGATATCTCTGGAAAGACGTCAGTGGGGGCTATACGAGATGATCGCGATCGGTCACTCTAAAGAAGACCCTTTCCGGAGACGCTATATGATGGGCCGGAAGTCGGAGTGTGACAACGAAGCGGCGCTATGGTTATGTGATAGGAATAGGGCATTGTCGCTTGCCGGGAGAGCTTCTATCTCAGGGCTTGTGTATATTCCCTTAAATGGTATCAACTTCATAGAGATCGCAGGAGAAAAATATAGTGGCGACCAGATAGACAACGAGATGCTACGGATATCCGGCAGAAGTCTTCCGGAAGTCTCTGAGGATGTCTGGACGTATCTGGATTCCCTGGAAAGACAATCTGTGGATACATATGATTTCCGTAACGTTCCGGGGAGCGGAAAGTATCTCTCGTTTGACGAGCCTACGGCTAAAGTCCATTGCGACATCCCTGGCACTACAGAATTCCATCTGAACGGTAATGTCATACTATATGGGAGCAGGATAACCATCTCCGGCAAATCAGAAATCAGAGATATACTGATTCATGCCGGGACCGTAACCATTGAAAGCGGATTCCGGGGAAGCGCCCAGATATTCTGTACGGATTCTGTCCGTATTCAGTCAGGGGTAACTCTGGAATATCCCTCCGGAATATTCCTAAACTCAGCAGGAGAAGACCCCTGCGTAACCATAAAGAACGGCAGTAGAGTCGACGGATATGTGGCCGTATACGATGGAGACCGTTATGACTATGCCCTTGAGCATCCTTGTCTTCGCCTTGAGCGTGGGGCTGACGTAAGAGGCCTTGTCTATATGGACGGCTCGTGCGATATCGCCGGTTCCATAAAAGGTGCAACATACATCAAAGACTGTTTCTATAGGGGGAATGGGAATATGTATGCCGGAACTTTATACGATACCAGAATCGAGAGAGAGGACAGTCTGGCTTTTCCGATTATGCTTGACGGTCCTTATCGCAGAAAGATTATAAAAAAAGTTTATTGATATGGCTAAGAATAACAGGACATCTACAATTATTCTGGTTGTCGCAGCGATTGCCGTCTGGTGCGTTGTTGGATATAGGGTATTCCGCTGGATATGGCCAAAAGAAACTCCAGTGGCTGTTTCGGCAAAGCCTGTAAGAGTCGATGACGGACAGGGAAAGGATTCCCTTTTGCTCAACTATAAGGATCCGTTTCTTGGCGATATCAAGGTTCCGTCTTCGGACAATGCCGCTTCGATGGCAGGACCTGCCCAGGAGCCGGTTATGCCTTCTCTGTCATATAAGGGACTTATCAAGGACAGCGACGGAACCGTCAATGCTATGATAAGTTATGGTGGGCAGACGGAAGGTTATTCCCGAGGCTCTGTAATCGACGGCGTCCGGATTGTAGAAATATATGCTGACTATATAGTAATCAAATGGCGTGGCTCGGAATACATATTAAAGGCAAGATAATGCTCGAAGCGACATCTCTGCTGGAGACGATTGTGGCCACTGTAATTTTCCTGATTGTCTTTGGGATGGCGATGACATCTGCCGTCAATCTCCATAGGTTGGGGACCCCGGACTGGGCCGGCATAGAAAGAGACTTCAACGAAATCCGGACCCTCGCTCCGGAGGATGGAAGAGTATATGTCTATGACTGGGGCGAGATCGAGACCGAAAGCGGCTACTATCATGAAGTCCCCGGTCTGAAGGAGGTTCACGCCTTGATTAAACTGAAGGATGGCAGAAAGATGAAATACAGATACCTCGTTTGTGATGAGACTAATTGACAGAAAGGCGAGTACGCTTCCGGAACTGCTGGTGGCTATGATAATAGCGGGAATCCTTCTGATGCTTGTTTTCGATGGCGTTGATATGGTCAGAAAGAGTCTCGGTCAGACAGATTTCAGCGATTTTGGAGAGGACTTGATGCAACTGCAGGAATATGAGATCATGAATGAACGCTCGGATAGCGTTGTCGTCAAGGATTCTGTCTATCTGTTCTATCGGAATGGTGAAGTTATAGATACATTGGAAAGGAATGTTCAAGGTAAATAAATTGACGGATAAGAAGAAGAGGCTGTTCTTTTCTCAGCTTCAGGTCCTGCTTGGCGCTGGCCTGAGCTTTACTGCATCTTTTTCGTTGATAATAGAGAGTGCGACGGGACACGACCTGGAGGTGTACCGCAGGTTGTTCGATAAAGTCATAGCGGGTTCAAGCCTCTGGTCTGCCCTGCAGGAAGAAAGTGAATTTACCGACCTTGATTCCGGAGTTATCCGTATCGGAGAAGAGTCCGGAAAACTTATCGATGCTCTTGGCTTCCTTACCGATTATTATGAGAAAAAGGAGACTCAGCGGAGGACTCTCGTAAGTGCATTGAGTTATCCGATGATCACTCTCGGTGTTGCTGTCGTGGTCCTTGTCTTTATGATGCTCGTAGTGATTCCTATGTTCGAGCAGGTCTATGCCAGGATGGGCAGCGAACTCCCGTCCATGACCCGCATGATGATCTCGATTTCCTCGAAGATGCCTGCCGTCTTTATAGTCATTCTTGCACTGATTGCGCTCTGGTATGTCATCAAAGCCCGTTACGGAAAGACGGATGCGTTCCAGAGGGCTACCTCTTCGTTGCTGCTGAAGACTCCTTATGCGGGTAATCTGATCTGCTTATTCCAGCTGTCAAGATTCAGCCGCTTGCTATATCTTCTCATCAGTTCGGATGTCCCGATTCTGCAGTCGCTTCGGCTCATGGGGGATATCATACGCTTTTATCCTATCCGGAAATCTATCGAAGATACTTGCGCCATAGTAGAGCGCGGCGGTCTTCTATATACAGGCTTTGCGAAATATCCGTCTATCTATAACAAAAAATTCACAGTACTTTTACGCGTCGGAGAGGAGACCAACTCGCTCGACTCCATGCTCAAGACCCTCAGCGACGACATGGCCTCAGAACTCGACTACGAGCTCAAGCAGGTCAACAGCACCCTTGAGCCAATCCTCATCCTCTTCATCGGAATCATCGTAGCCTTCGTCCTTATCTCCATGTACCTGCCGATGTTCAAGATGGGAATGACGATACAATAACAATTTAAGATACAAAACAATACCATTAATTCAATTATGAAATTCACACGATTTCGTTCAAGTGTTTTGAAGCCACTTCTGATCCATTTATTTATTCTGCTTGTCAACTCTTTTGTCTCTAATGGACAAGATTATTCTCTAGTACCTGATAATATTCAGGTGTATACTCCTAATGCGTACGAGATGGTTAAATATGGTCGAGTTCCGGTTGATTATTTCAATGGCCTTGCCAACGTCACGATTCCTCTGACTGATGTCAGAGCCCATGGATACACATTGCCGGTATACCTTACCTACCATGGTTCGGGTAACCTGACTGAGCAACATCCCGGCTGGGTCGGCCAGGGCTGGTTTCTGCATGCAGGAGGAAGTATTACTAGGGTACAGAATGGACAAAGAGATGAATATTCCTCACCTTTGGAGTACGAAGGATTTTCACCGACAGCTTATATTGATATTGCGACTGAATTCCAAAAAGGCTTCGATGTAGGAGGAGCAGGCTATTCCGATTATTATCCGGACGAGTTCATTGTCAATATAGAGGGGATAAATGCATCCTTTTATATCACCGGTTATGATAGGCAAACCGGGAAAATCGAAGTGAAGATTGTTTCTAAAGGAGATGTCGATTTTGATGTTGAATTCAAATTGGATTACGATTACACAATCAGTGGCTTAAAACTTTATGAAGACGATAATCAGCCGGGACATGCCTTTATTGCTGAGAGAGACCGATATATCAAGTCCTTTATCATAAGGGATCGTGAAGGGAATTCCTATTATTTCGGTGGTGATGATAATTCGATAGAATATTCTGTCGAACAGTTCCTCGATGAAAATTCTACGGGGGGATTATGGCAAGGTGTAGCAACGGCAACATCATGGATGCTTACAAAAATAGAGCGCACCAATGGAGAAGAAATTTATTTAAACTACAAACGGGATGGTGTGCCGATTGTTCTTCGCGATAGCCATTATTGTTATTCGAGTGCTAGGAAAACCGTTGGGTTTAGAGACCTCCTTAGCAAAATTATTTTTCGCCTTATGGGCGATGAAGATAGTGGCTCTTATGAAATACCAATAGCCCCTTGCGATAATTCGTTTGATAAATATAAAAAAAAGAATCTGAGATTCAGATTCCTTATGCCGGTGTATTTAGAAGAAATATATTGTAAAATTTCAGGAGATGGGCTTTCGTTTAATACCGAACGGACAACAGAACGCCAATATGATATCAAAAAGGAAGATTTCGAAACAAGGGTCGGGAAATGTTCTCTTTTTGGGGGACGACCGACAGAGTTGAGATTTTCTTTTGAAGATTTCATGAGCGAGAACTATTATCTCCAGCTATCTTCTATAGAAGGCCACAACTTGAGAATCGATTTTGACTATACGTCAAAATTGGATGAACGTTTAAAGTTACTCTCTATTAAATTCAGCGGAGAAACAGAAGACTTCGACCAATCATATCGATTTGAATATAATCCGACGAAATTGCCTGGATATAATGCAAGACAATCTGATCGCTGGGGCTATTACAACGGCCGCAAGTATAGTGTGCAATTCACATCTGATACAAAAGACTACTTATATGAAGACCGTATCCCGGATGCATACTATATGCAAGCGGAGTTACTGACAAAGATTGTCTACCCAACAGGAGGCAGTACGACCTTCGAATATGAGCCACATAGCTATGGAAAGATTGCTACACAATTTCCGTTTGGAGTTAACACCTTGTTTAAAAACGAGATTGCTGGAGGTGTAAGAATTAAATCTATTACCGACTGGGATGGTAGACATAACGAAAAGCGCGTATTCATATATGAAGATCCATCATGTTCTGGGGAGCTTTCTTCCGGAATCCTCTCCGGCAAATTGTCATTCAGAGAAGATTGGGTTGATTCACATGACGGAGTAACAGTATATGTGTGGCAATTTAACGAAGAATCTCTGAAACGTGTATCAGATACAAATGGCAACCATGTTACATACAGTTGTGTAAAGGAATGTATGCCTGACGGCTCAGCGATACGCTACTATTATACGAATCATGATTATGCAGAAGCATGTGATTCGGGGCCAAATTATCGTACGGCGGATGATTATGGTTGTTGGGATGAATCACGTCTGGCCTTTTTTTCGCCTTTCAATAGTGGAGAACTCTTCCGAGGTCTTCTTTTAGAGAAAGAAATGCTTGATCAGAGAGGAAGGGTCGTCCAAAGAGAAATCAACAAATATAATATCGACAAAAGTAGGTTTATTAATACAACTACTTTAGGGATGATGGTATATCATGTAGCAGCATATTCAAAAATATATTATGGCTATCCGTGTCTTTTGGAGACATCAATCACCGAGTATCCAACGGAGCCAAACAGCAGCCCTCATGTCGTCACGACGACATATACATACAACAGCAATAGAAAAGTCACCTCAGTCGAGAAGAATTCGGGGGCGGAAAGCTACGGTCAGCATCTTTACTATCCTTCCGACCGTAACGGAAAGACTTACGAGGGTATGATATCACTGGGAATGAGTGGCGTTCCAGTAGGCATTGCCAAGACACATAACGGCAAGGTGATAAGTTCGCAGGAATTGACATATAGAAAGACGTATACTGACAGAAATGGAAGTTATGATAATACTTCTTATCTGCCATCGAAGCTCTACTCATTGAAGACCGATGCCTCCATTACAGAATCTACCTATGGAAATTCTCCATTTTCATATATTGATCCAAAACCTGACATCGAGTATCTGAAATATAATGGGCACGGCGACCTGCTTGGTATGCGGACTGCGGACGGGGTCAGTATCGCATATGGATGGAACGAATCTGGAAATAATAGCTATATTGCAACAAATGTCCGAACTCAAATGGCTAGGAACAAGGATCTTCCGAACACGAAGACATATACGCTTCGGTTCACCGACCAGCTTATAGATGAATTCGAGTTTGATACAATCGAGAGCAGTACCGTCGAGTTCTATCTCGGGAACCGTCAGCACTACAACCTTTATTATGGGATCATGGTCGACGGCATTCAGACAGGTGTCGTATCATTCGGTTTTGAGGAAGACCCCATGCCGCAATCGTGGATTCAGTTCGGCTCTCAATACACACAGTCGGCAAGAGTAACCATTCCTGGCGGACATCACAAGGTCAGGATCTTAAAATTCGATGGTCGCAAGGAAGGCAACGTTCCGGATTATCCGGTAGGCAACCTGACTGTCCGGCATAACAATACCACAGCCGTCACTTCCGGTGTTGAAGACATAGTAAAATATATAGACTTCGAATCCACTGGCGGTAACGCTGAAGGGTTCCATAGTGATTATGGCCATATGGGAAGCTATACGGTAAGCCAGGCTGTTCCTTCGGACAGGAAGTACGTTCTGGACTACATGAAGAAGGGCGCCGACAAGTGGTCATACTACCGTCAGTCGTTCACGGGAAGCGCGACTATCGGTTCTTCCTCGACAATCATCGACAACGTACGCGTCTATCCCGAGGATGCCGATATGAAGTCCTACACGTGGGATGACCGCGACAATCTCCTCTCGATGACCGACAAGAGCGGAAGGACCGAGTCATATAGATATGACAATATGGAAAGACTGCTTGCCGTCTCTGATCTTTACGACAATAAAATTTCCGAATATAAGTATTTCCTTAACAGTATGGATCTGGCCGCAATGGATTATGGCGGCAACTTTCCATCATGGAGAGGTTTAAACTGCCGGGTGACATACAACTATACATCAAAATCATCCGAGAATCCAAACAGATCTGTCAAATGGTACGATGGGCTTGGACGAGATGTCGGCAGCAGCCTACTTTCTTACTCTACAGCTGGGATAGTATCCACGGACATAGAGTACGACGCTCTCGGCAGGGAGTGGAAGCGCTATCTCCCCGTCCCGGACGACCAGCGCGGCGAGGGAGTGACCACCGTCTATGGCGAGACACGTCCATATGAGGAGGCCGTCTACGAGGCATCCCCGCTCGGTCGCGTCTCACGCAGTTACGGTGCCGGTGCCGCATGGCGTACTGCCGACAAGTATACCGGTTATACCTATACTACCAACGGCTCGGGCGCAGGTCTGTCCTGCTACCGGTTCGAGCTGACCTATTCGGGATCGTCTCCGCTCGACGGCCAGATTCGCAACTTGGGCCTGTGGAGCGCGGGCAGCCTGACGGTCGTCAAGGTCAAGGACGAGGACGGCCGCGAGGCCTACGAGTTCAAGGACCTTGCCGGCAACACGGTGCTGAACCGCAAGGTCGACGAGAACGGCTACCTCGATACGTACATGATCTATGACGGCAAGGGACGCCTTGTCGCAGTGCTCCCGCCGATGCTGTCCTCGACAGTGGAAGGGGCCACGACTACTGCCCTCTCCAGCCAGTCCGTCCGGAACTACGGATATCTGTACCGCTACGACGGACGGAACCGCTGCATCGCCAAGAAACTCCCGGGCGCGGGCTGGACGTACATGGTATATGACGCCGCCGACCGGCTGGTGTTCAGCCAGGATGCGGAACAGCGCAAGGACGGCCGCTGGAGCTTCACCCTCGCCGACATTCTCGGGCGCAATTGCGCCAGCGGAATCTGCTACAATGTCATCGACGTGTTCGACAGTCCGTATGACAACCAGAATATCGTCGCCCTGAAGCCATCAGAATTGAACGGAAGCCTGATGGGCTATACGGTAACGGGAGTTTCCCTCACCAATCCTACGGTCCTGTCGGCCAACTACTATGACGACTATGACTTCATAACATCTTCATCGGTTCCTTCTGCTGTCCGGACAAAACTGCAGTACGCAACCGGGCCGTCCAGCTACAGCGGAACCAAGTGGAACAACGCGGCCGGCAGCCTTACCGGAAGCGCCAGCAGGATACTCGGTGAAGACCCGACCAATGATTATATCTGGTCGTCAGTATACTACAACGGGAAGGGCAATGCAATCCAGAGCCGCAGCACCCGCCAGGACGGCGGAGTCGACATCACCAATACCGTATATACGTTTACTGGCAGCCCGTCAAAAATCCATGTGAACCACAACCGGGGAACCGGAGGTGCGATTGTCGAGGAATACCAGTACACATATGACGCATGGGGACGAGAAAAGACCGTCAAGCATCGTCTTGACGGCGGGACGTGGGTTAATATATCGGACAAGACCTATGATAAAATCGGCCGCCTGTCTTCCGACAAAAGAAATGGAACTGCGGCTCTTAAGCAGACATATACCTACAATCCGCGGTCATGGGTGAAGAAACTGACCGGTCCGGGCTTCACCGAGACGCTGTACTACGAGACGAGCCGCTCCGGAAATACGCCTCAGTGGGGCGGAAATATCTCCACGGTCACCTGGAAGGGCCAGGACGGATCGGTCACCAACACCGACAACTACGTCTACGACCCGCTGTCGAGACTCAAGTCCGCGATCTCGAAGGCCGGTTCGATCGTGAACTACCGTGAGACCTACAGCTACGACAAGCACGGCAACATGCTGTCGTACAGCCATACCGGTCTTGACGG
>FUZM01000005.1 GCA_900167925.1 Bacteroidales bacterium WCE2008 | reverse complement strand
GGAAGTTGTGGACCTGTATGTGTTAGCTGTCGACAGCGGAAAATATTACGAGTACGGTAATCCTGACAAGAATTACCGCCTTGTGATCGGAAAGCTTTCTTCAGACGGGAAGTCCGCTACTTTCGAGGGTGATGAATATGATGCCGTATATAGCGGCCAGACATACCATGAGGAAATTGTTTCCTTCGGAGTCGTCGGAATGACAGAAGAAGGTAAGCTCTATAGCCTTACGTCATATCCTCACGCAAAGCTGCCGGGAAGTCTCAGCAAAGCCTCATCCGGCGTGTTCAGAAAGGTCGGATCCGGAGTATACGCAAAGAATCCTTCAAAGGTTCATGCCGCATCAGTCCGCGGATATGAGAAGTCATTCTCGTTCCCAGGGAAATATGCTGTCGGGACACAGTATTACAGACGAGCAAAATAAAGTAGATCATGAAAATCACAAGAATAATAGCATTTTTGACGGCCGGTATCGTTGCGTTGGCCTTTACCGGTTGTGAAAAAAGTAACGTTTCCCCTAAGGCGGCCGATCCGGAAAGCGTAAAGTTCTCCGTGTTTGTCGATCCTTCAGACAGTGACGTTAAATCTGTCGTTGTCACTCATAACGGAGACGCTTCGTTGACATGGTATGGCTTCCTCTCAGAGGACCTTACTTCTGATCTCGGGGAACTTGTATCAAAGAAAGCTGCTTCTCTCAGCGATAAGGACCTGTATGCAGGCAATGGCCATGAGTTCAAATGCAAGACGCTCGCCGGTGTCGACTACAGATTCATTGTTTTCGGTGTAAACCTTGATGGTAAAGTCTATGGAGAACCGGTTGCCGCCCATGTCATTTCTTCTCTTTCGTTCGCGCTTACACCTGGAGAGCTTACCGGAGAGACTGTTACTGTAAATGTAAAGCACAACGGCTCTGATTCCAATACTTGGTACGGATTCATCACTGACGATCTTGAGACTCCTGCCGAGAAGCTTGTCGAGTCCAATATCCCGTCCAATGCCTCTGAGTTCATGACAGGCAAGGATAAGGATCTTCTCTTTGAAGGTCTTGAGCCTCTTTCAACCTACAGGGTTATCGTCACAGGTGTCACTGAACTTGGGACCTTCGGCGAGCCGGCTGAAATTACACTCCAGACAGCCAAGTACGCTCAGAGCAAGAACTATAAGCTCGAGTACGCCGGCTTCTATGAGGATCCGGATTATGTGTATATTAACGGACTTAAGGTATCTGTATCCGATAATGCTTCGTCTAAGTATTTCTTGTACATTGATTCTGCGGAATCTGTAACGGATATATATTCTTTCCTCGATGGGGCTATATCTTCGGCTTCTGGTAACCTGCTTAGTTTGGCTTCAAGATATGGTGTCTCTGTGAATGATATCCTTTTTGAAGGATCTCAGACAATTCCGGTCGGGCTCAGAAATGGTAAATATGTTGCAGTTGTCATCACTTTCGATGAAGAAGCAGAGTATGCAGGGGATATCAATTGGATTGATTTCGAAGTGGTAGAACCGAAAGCAACTAAAGTAAATCCTGATTGGAATCTTTCAGTTTTATGTGAGCCGGGAAGTGCTGCTGATGTTTATTCTGTGACTGTTACCAATACTGTTGCCGAGTCCTCGTATGCTTATCCATACTATCTTGATTTCGTCAAGAAGAGTAAGGTGGATGATGCTGGAGGCATTGAAGAGTATATTAATAGTGTAGAAGCGGGCTTGGAAAGTGATTTTGAGTATATATATGATCACTATAATTACGATATGACGTATTACGGTACAAAGTCGGATAAATATAATAACGTCCCGAAAGGCGATTATGTAATAATTGCCTTAGGTTTCACTCCTGAAACCTACTTATTCACAGGACAGTATGCCTATAAGGAAGTATCTATTCCAGATAGTAGCGCTTCGGAATCGCCTGCACGTGTAATGAGCAGTATGGGATTCGATTCCGGAAAACTCAACAGATTCGCCATCCCTTCCAAAAAGTAAAGGATTTTTCCTCTCTATATGATTTCAGCCGTCCCTTCCGGGGCGGCTGATTTTTTACATGCTTCGCTTCAGAGTTTCGATGTAGGCATCGATGCGGTGCAGCTGGTCCGGAATCTTGATGCTCTGAGGGCAATGCTCCATGCACTGGCCGCAGCCTATACAGTGGTCAGCCTGGCGCAGGGTCGGGATGGCCTTGTTGTAGGAAGTAAGGTATGCCTTGCGGAGCTTGCGGAAATTCTTCTGCTCCTCGCTCTGGGCAACCGTACCCTCATTCACGCACTTGTTGTAATGCGCGAAAATGCCCGGAATATCTATACCGTAAGGACAAGGCATACAGTAATTGCAATGAGTACAATTCACCGTAGGATACTCAGCCATAAGCGTAGCCATCTCCTCCATGAACGCCAGCTCCTCTTCGTCCATAGGCTTGAAATCCATGAAGGTCTTGAGATTGTCTTGCAGATGCTCCATGTAGGTCATTCCGCTGAGCACTGTCAGTATCCTCGGGTAAGAGCCCACGAAACGGAAAGCCCATGACGCCAGCGAAGCGTCAGGGTCCCTTTCCTTAAGCTTGGTGGCGATATTCTCCGGAAGGCTCGAAAGGCGGCCTCCCAGGAGAGGCTCCATAATGGTAATCGGAATCTCCCGCTTGTCCAGCTGCTCGTACAGATAATCGGCATTGACATTGCGCACGCCGTCGGCATGCTTCCAGTCCATATAATTCATCTCGATCTGCACGAAGTCCCAATGGTATTTGTTGTGCAGGGCAAGCAGCTCGTCAAACTCCGACTTGCGCCCATGGAAAGAGAATCCCAGCTGCCTGATCCTGCCGCTTTCCCTTTCCTTGAGAAGGAAATCCATCATGCCGTTGTCCTCATATCTCTGCTTGAAGGCCTCATATCCTCCGCGCCCGATGGCATGCATCAGATAATAATCGAAATAATCCGTCTGCATCTCCTCGAAGGAGTCCCTGTACATCTTCAGGGAAGCCTCATGGCTGGCATCTCCGAAATTCGAGAGCTTGGTAGCGATATAGAAAGACTTGCGCGGATAACGTGCCAGCGCCTTGCCGGTCGCCCTTTCCGACTGTCCCTGCAGATAAGCCGGCGAAGTATCATAATAATTGACGCCATTTTTCATTGCGACGTCGATAAGCTCATCGACCTTCTCCTGGTCGATTATGTCGCGACCGTTCTCGTCCTTGACCATCGGCCACCTCATGCAACCGTACCCCAGCAGCGAAACCCTGTCCCCGTTGGCCGGATTCGTCCTGTAGACCATCTCGCCCGACGTCCCCTGCACGGCAGTCTTCCGACCGGAAATACCGCCGGTACAAGCAGCAGCTCCTAGCGCAACCGCGCCAGCGCCAGCTCTTTTAAGGAATTCTCTTCTATCCATAATCTATGAGTTTATATGGACCTGGAGTCCGTTAACATGAATAGCACTATAAGGTCTCGACGGACAGAGATTCTCGCACGCTCCGCAGCCGATGCAACGGCTTTCGTCAACGGCCGGAATACGCAGCGAGTCAGGATTCTCCGGGTCGAGACGGACCATTCGGATAGCCCCGACAGGGCAGTGGCGCGCACAGTTGCCGCAGCTGACCCCATCCCTTTCTACAACGCAGAGACTGCGGTCCACGGCAGTGGTACCGATATGGACGGCCGTCTTCTCCTCCGGGGTAAGCGGAAGTATCGCTCCGGCAGGGCAGACCTGGGAGCATTTGGTACATTCAGGACGGCAATAGCCGTTCTCGTATCCCATCTCCGGCTGCATTAGCCGGTCGATATCCATGGAAGGCCGCAGCACGTTGTTCGGGCAGGCCGAAATACATAACTGACAAGCCGTACAATGCTTATAGAAATCCTTTACGCTCTTGGATCCGAATGGCGTAAGCGGCACGGTCCTTTCGGGATTCTTCTTGTCGATTATCTCTGCAAAACCTCCGTCCAGCTTCTTGGTCTGGGCCTGGAGTGCGGCGGCAGGAGCGAGAACGACGGCAGTCGCCAGGAATGCCCTGCGACCCTTGTCTGCCGAATCTCCGGCTGGCGCGGAAGCCTTCTTTCCGTAGGCGAAACGGTAATGGAGAGCCCCGAACTTGCAGTTGTCAATACAATTGAAGCAGTCCACACATCGGCTGTAGTCTATCTTATGATCCTGGATATTTATGCATGAGGCCTTGCAATTCTTCTCGCAGAGCTTGCAGTTCTTGCACTTGGAAGCGTCGATGACCGGACGGAAAATGGCGAACCGGCTGAAAAAGCTTAGAGTCGTACCGACCGGGCAGATTGTATTGCACCACGTCCTGCCTCCCAGCCATGCAAGCACGGCGACGACGACGAAGGTCACGGCGGCTACCAACACGACCGGCATCTTGGGATCGATGATGCTTCTGACCATACGGCCATATGCGCTGTATGGGGCAAGCAGAGCTACAAAGACCTGTATTCCTGCGATCAGGGCAGCGACGAAGATAACCCAGACCCCATAACGGAGCCACTTGATCTCCGGAGACCAGCTGAACCTTCTTTTCTTGCGAAGCCCTGCCAGCCAGGAAATACCGTCCTGCAGTACGCCCAGTGGGCATATTACAGAACAATAGACCCTGCCGAAAAGCAGAGTGAGAATTATCAGAAATACTATTACGCCGATATTGAGCGCCAGTACTGCAGGCAGAAACTGCAGCTTTGCCATCCACCCGAGCCAAGGGTGCAGAACTCCTGCGAGTCCCGCAAGAAGCAGGGTGATTCCCGTCACGAATATGACGGCAAGCGCGATGCGGAGATTTTTCATATAATGTTATCCTTATGTTGCAGGACAAATATAGAAAAAAACTTCAGATAATCAATCGAGGGAGATGAGAACGAGGGACTTGTGTGAAAGCTCCAGGGAGACTATGTCCTCCGACGCCCTGTTGAGGGTAGCCTTCCACCAGTTGTCGAAGACTACGTCGTCCGTCGGCCAGACTAGTCCCTTCGACCGGATCTTCAGCGAATTGTCCGGGCTGAAGACCGATATCCTGCGGCCTTCGCCGACCGGCAGGGAACATGAGTCCGTGACCGCGAAAATCGTCCCGTAGTCCGTTACCATGTCGACCGTCGGCTTTCCCTCCGACGGCAGTCCGCTGACGCCCCAGAGACGCGCATATTCCATGAGCAGGGACATGTTACCGACAGTGTGGTCCTCCCGCTTTCCCGTGGCTCCGATGAAATGGATTTCGGTCGCATCGGGATAATGCTCCATTGCGTAGCGCATGGCCTTGGTCTGGTCGTTGTCGTCCTGTTCGGAGATATGGACGATCCGGTCGGCAAAGCACCTCTGGAGGGTTTTCGGCAGCGAGTCCATGTCCCCGACGACAGCGTCGGGAAGCCTCTCCTGCCCGAAGATCGGGACCATGACCCGGAGCCATGTTCTGAGAGCGCTGTCGCAGCAGATTATCCTGTCTGCGCAGCGTACCAGATAACGGGGGAATTCCTTCTTGGGAAAGTCCCCGGCTCCGATTATGACGATCTTAGACATTGTTGCGAGTCTTTGCTATCTCGGCTTTGGATGTTCCTTCGGAAGTCTTGTAAGACTGAGGTTCGCGGAAGCCGGCAAGGAAGGACTTTATGTCCATTCTCTTCTTTCCGGCAAGCTGGATGTCCTTGAGCGAGATCGCTCCGTCGGCGGTAGCGATCTGCATGAAGGTTTTGCCGTCGGAAATTACAGTGCCAGGGGCTGCTCCGGAAGGATTGCCGGCCTTCTCGGCAGAGTAGATCTTGAGCTGGGTGGCCTCGCCGTCCTTCACGAGTTCCGTGAATGCTGCCGGATACGGGCTGAGACCGCGGATAAGGTTGTAGATGGCGACTGTAGAGTCGTTCCAGTCTATGTGGCAGAGCTCGCGGGTCAGCTTCGGCGCTGGCTTGAGAACCTCGGAGCCCTGGATGAAGCTTCTCTGTACTCGCGTCTCTATGTTCTTTTCGATTATTCCCTCGACGCTCTGGAGTACCAGTTCGGCGCCGATAGGCATCAGGTTGTCGTGCACGTCTCCGGCTGTGTCAGTTTCGGAGATGCGGAGCTCCTGGCGGAGCATGATGCCGCCGGTGTCGATGTTCTCGTCGATCATGAATGTGGTCGCTCCGGTCATCCTTTCGCCGTTGATGACAGCCCAGTTGATAGGGGCGGCGCCACGGTACTGCGGAAGAAGGGCTGCGTGGAGGTTGAACGTGCCGAGAGGCGGCATCTTCCAGACTACCTCAGGCAGCATCCTGAAGGCGACGACCACGAAGAGGTCTGCCTTGAAGGCTTCGAGGGCTGAAAGGAACTCCGGATCCTTGAGCTTGACAGGCTGGAGTACAGGTATGTTGTGCTCGACAGCGTATTTCTTGACTGCGCTTTCGTTCAGCTTGAGGCCGCGGCCGCTTGGCTTGTCGGCTACTGTGACTACTCCGACTACGTTATAGCCGGCCTTGACGAGGGCGTCCAGAGGTGCGACTGCAAACTCCGGAGTACCCATATATACGATTCTTGTCTTCTTGAATAATCCCATGACCTTACTCTTTAATTTTCTCCACCATGAGGCGAAGTTCTCCGATCCGCTGAACAGTTTCGCGTCGTTGACGGCTTTCCATGAGAGGAAGAGTCCTGTCGGCAGAAGTACCGCGGAGGAGAAGAATACTGCAACCGCCGCGCTGGCCTTTCCGTCATTTCCGAGTTTGACGCCGCTGATGTCGACAACCCAGTAGAGCACGAAGAAGAGCACGGCGATTATGGCCGAGGCTCCCAGACCGCGCCGTTTGGTCGCGAAGGCTCCGAGAGGCGCTCCGATAAAGAAGAATATAAGGCAGGCGAGGGCCTGGGCAAACTTATGCAGTATGTCCACGCTTGCCTTGTTAAGTATCTTGGTCTCGTAGCGGACTCCGTCGACGCTGTTCTTCAGCATTGACGAATAGTCTGCAAGGGCGGAAGATGCCGATTCATAGGCATGCCTCTTTGTCTTGGTATCCTTCCAGTCGAGTTTTTCAGGATATTCGTATTTGCTTGTATGGCTGAAGTGCCTTGCGGTATCGAGCTGGTTGTAATATCTCAGGGAACGCAGGTTCCAGAAATCGGTCGCGACTCTGTTGACTACCGAGTCCAGCTGCCTCGAAAGGGAGTCCTTGACGATAATCTGACGGGAAAGGTCCATCGATTTGACCTGGTCCCCGTAGCGGGCGCCGGAGGACTTCTGGAAGGCGTAATTCTCCAGAGGAATAATCATCTCCTGGCGGCTGAATTCGATCTTCTGAAGCTGCAGGGTGGTATCCCTGTACCTCATCGTGTTCGTTTCCTGATAGTTGATTCCGCTGAAGAGCTGGAAGGTGATGTAATCCTTCGCCTTGGACATCTTCATCATCGCGGAATCGGCTATGGTCACGCTGACATTGCCTTTGTCGGCCGTATGGTCATAGACCATCACCCCGTGCATCATTCCGGTGCCCTTGTCCCTGCTGTCAACCCTGAGGACATACCCTTCGAGACCGTCGTAGAAGGTCCCGGTAGGGATATTGATCTCTTCCTTGGTCTTTCCGATATCGTCCCTCAGAGTATATATCTTGTTGTAGGCGATAGGAACAAGGTTGTTGGCGGCAAAAAAGGCTCCGATGCTTATCAGCGCCGAAACTATCATTATAGGCAGCAGCATTCTCTTGAGGGAGATTCCCGCAGCCTTCACGGCGATCAGTTCATTGTTCTCGGACATCTGGCCATAGGTCATTACCGATCCCAGCAGGGTAGACAGAGGCAGGGACAGCGGCAAAAGAGTCGCGGCGCCCCAGCCCATGAATTCGAGAATGATCTTCAGGCTCAGTCCTTTACCGACGAGTTCATCGATGTACAGCCATAGGAACTGCATCATCAGTATGAACTCGACGATTATCAGGATGCCGAAGAACGGTCCCGAGAATGATTTGAGTATGAACTGGTCGAGTTTCTTCATTTACTTTGCAAGTGCGGTTTCAACCATCTTTTCGAGGGCTTCCTTGAGGCCCTCAGGGTTCTTGCCGCCTGCTGTTGCGAGTCCCGGCTGTCCACCGCCGCCACCCATGATGAACTTGGCGGCATCGCGGATATCCTTGCCGGCATTCTTGCCTGAAGCAACCAGATCGGCAGAGTACATGAGGACGAGCTGAGGCTTGCCCTCATACTCGAACGCTCCTGCAAAAACAAAGCCTTTGGCTTCTTTCTGGAGAAGAGCGGCGACTTCCCTTACCGTGGCAGGGTCAAGACTGGTGGTAAAGCGCACGAGCCTGATGTCTCCTACGGTCTCCGCATTCTGGGAGAGACTGGCGGCGAGGCCGGCCACTTTCTCTTTCATGAAGCCTTCGATTTCTTTCTTATAGCCGGCGTTCTCTGCGACCATCTTCTGGATAGCGCCTGTAAGGTCAGGAGCATTGTTGAAGAAGGCCCTGGCAGCCTTGAGGCTGTCCTGCATAGAATATACGAGGTCTTCCGCAGCAGCTCCGGTGACAGCTTCGATACGGCGTACGCCGGCGGCTACAGCGCCTTCGGAAACTATCTTGAACATGCCGATGCGGCCTGTGGAGGCTGCATGGGTACCGCCGCAGAGCTCGACTGAATCTCCGAACTTGACGACGCGGACTCTGTCTCCGTATTTTTCGCCGAAGAGAGCGATTGCTCCCATTGCCTTGGCCACGTCCATTGTAGCGTCACGTTTCTCGTCAAGGGCGTAGTCGGAACGGATAAGCTGGTTGACTCTCCTTTCGGCAGCCACGATCTCTTCGTCCGTCATCTTGGAGAAGTGCGAGAAGTCGAAACGGAAGTAGTCCGGACCTACGAACGAACCTTTCTGCTCGACGTGGGTTCCGAGAATCTCGCGGAGGGCCTGGTCGAGAAGGTGGGTGGCCGTATGGTTGCAGGTTATCCTTGCCCTTCTTTCCGTATCCACGTGGAGAGAGAACGCGCCTTCGCAGTCCTGCGGGATGCGTTCTGCCAGGTGGATTGTAAGGTTGTTCTCCTTGACGGTGTTGAGGATAGCGATCTTCTCGCCGCTGGCGGATAGTATGTAGCCGGTATCTCCGACCTGGCCGCCCATTTCAGCATAGAAAGGAGTGCGGTCGAAGACGAGCTGATAGTAGACTTTGTTCTTCTGTTTTACCGTGCGCTGTTTGATGAGGCTTGCCTCCTCGACAGTGGTGCAGTCGTAGCCGACGAATTCCACGTCTTCTCCGCTGTGGTACTCTGTCCAGTCTCCGAACTCGTTGGAGGTGGCGTTGCGGGCGCGCTCCTTCTGCTTCTGGAGCTCAGCGTTGAATCCTTCGAGATCTACGGTATAGCCCTTTTCCGTAGCGATGAGCTCGGTAAGGTCGATTGGGAAGCCATAGGTGTCGTAGAGCACGAAGGCGTCGACTCCCGGGATGATCTTGGTGTCGGCGTTTTTGGCCATGTTGTCGTCGAGCATCCTGATGCCTCTGTCGAGGGTGCGGAGGAAGGCCATCTCCTCTTCGCGGATGACGCTCTCGATGAGTTTCTTCTGTGCCACGAGCTCAGGATATGCTCCGCCCATGTCTTCTGCGAGCCTGTCGATGAGGCGGCAGAGGAACGGCTCGTTGAATCCGAGGAAGGTATAGCCGTAGCGTACTGCGCGGCGCAGGATTCGGCGGATTACGTAGCCGGCCTTGACGTTGGAAGGGAGCTGGCCGTCGGCGATGGAGAATGCGATTGCCCTGATGTGGTCGGCGCATACTCTCATCGCTACGTCGACGTCCTCGCCTGAGTGGTATTTGTGGCCCGAGAGTTTCTCAAGTTCGCTGATCAGGCCGCTGAAGACGTCGGTGTCGTAGTTGCTGGTCTTGCCCTGGAGCACCATGCAGAGGCGCTCGAAGCCCATTCCGGTATCGATATTCTTGGCTGGCAGGGATTCGAGGTGGCCGTCGGCCATGCGGTTGTACTGCATGAACACGAGGTTCCAGATCTCGATTACCTGGTCGTTGTCGGTATTGACAAGCTCTGCTCCCGGTTTCTTGGCGATTTCTTCGTCAGTGCGGAGGTCTATATGGATCTCGCTGCATGGGCCGCATGGGCCGGTGTCGCCCATCTCCCAGAAGTTGTCGTGCTTGTTGCCGAGAAGGATATGGTCCTCAGGCATGTGCTTTTTCCAGGCCTCGCGCGCTTCGGTATCGAGTTCGGTGCCGTCTTCGGCCGAACCCTCGAATACAGTGGCGTAGAGCTTGGATTTGTCTATCTTGTAGACTTCTGTAAGCAGTTCCCATGCCCAGTCGATCGCCTCGGTCTTGAAGTAGTCGCCGAAACTCCAGTTGCCGAGCATTTCGAACATGGTGTGGTGGCGTCCGTCGTGGCCCACCGCCTCGAGGTCGTTATGCTTGCCGCTCACGCGGAGGCATTTCTGGCTGTCGGTAGCTCTGCGGAATTTCGGGGTGCTGTTACCGAGGAATATGTCTTTGAACTGGTTCATGCCGGCATTGGTGAACATCAATGTCGGGTCGTTCTTTATGACCATAGGAGCTGAGGGAACGGGGGTGTGCCCTTTGCTTGCGAAGAAGTCTATGTACTTCTGCCTGATTTCATTAGCTGTCATATATAATATCGTCAATTTTCACAAACTGCAAAATTACAACTTTTTTTGGAAAAATCTGTATATTTGTAGATTGAGCATCAGGCACAATTTGTGCTGGAGGGTCTGTTCTGTATGGCTAAAAAAGGTGGAATATATAAACTCAATCCGGTGACTCTGCTTTATGAAGTGGAAAAAGTCTCCTGGGGCTCGCGTGTGGCCTGGGTGGTCGGATTCATCCTTTCAAGCCTTCTTCTGTCTCTGGTCTATTTCTGGATTTACTCTTCAGTCCTCGGGCTGGAGCCGCCTAAGACGGCTCTTCTGAAAAAGAAGAATGCCGACTGGACTGCCAAGATAGAGCTTATGAACCGCCAGCTGGACCGCAGCGAGGCGACTCTCGAAGGTCTCAGGATGAGAGATGACGAAATCTATCGCAACATATTCGGTATGAATGAGATAGCTCCGGAAATCCGCAACGCGGGTTTCGGCGGAGTCAACCGTTATGCTTATCTGGACGCCGTCGGGGACAAGTCTCCGCTCAAACGTACAGCCATCCGTCTGGATGTCCTGACAAAGAAGGCATATGTGCAGAGCAAATCGTTCGACGATATAGAGTCGATGGCCCGCAAGGCCGGAGACATGGCTTCGTGCATCCCGGCGATCCCTCCGATCAATCCTGACAGGAACAGATTCCGGCTCTCCAGTCCGTTCGGATACAGGTCCGACCCTATCTCGGGCCAGACCCGTTTCCACTCCGGATTCGATTTCGCGATGAAGCCGGGCTATCCGGTATATGCGACCGGCGACGGAGTGGTCGAGACGGTCAAGTACGAGCTTGGCGGCTATGGCAATTCGATCGTAATTGACCATGGATTCGGATATAAGACCCGATATGCGCATATGAAGATGATCTATGTCGTCGAGGGCATGAAGTTGAAGAGGGGAGAGTGCATAGGAGAGTCCGGCAATACCGGAAAATCGACCGGGCCTCACCTGCATTATGAGGTCATCTACAGGAATAATCAGGTCAATCCGGTGAATTATTTCGATTTGGACATGAGTCCTGAAGAGTATGGCGAGATGGTCAGCCGCGTAAGCGGCCAGTCTGAGGCGATGCTTGGAAACGGACGTTTTAAAGGAACGAAATGAGCAGTTACGAGTTTGACAGCAGGAACATAAGTTTCCGCAAGGTGCGGACGTCTGTACAGAAAGTTGTGCGGACCGTGCTGCTATGGTTCATAGGCACGTTCTCGCTGGCTGTCTGCTACTATTTCGTGCTGGCTTTCTTCATAAGTACCGATACGGAGAAGAGACTTATCCGGGAGAACAGAGTTTACGAGAGGACTTATGAAGAGATGGAGCGCAAGCAGCAGCTCATCTCGGAAGTGACCTCCGACCTCCAGCAGCGAGATAATGCGATCTATGAACAGATTTTCCATACTTCTGCTCCGGCCGTGGATCCTGTCGGCGAATCGGACTTCCGCACGCAGGGCAGGATCGCCGAACTGAAGGGGGCGGCTTCAAGGGTGGAGGACAATTTTACCGCGGTGTTCCATGCTCTCGCAGGCTCTGCGGCGTTGCCTCCTATGACTATACCCGTAGACAATCTTACCTACGCCCAGATAGGAGCTTCCGTCGGCCAGAAGGTCAATCCGTTCTATAAGGTCGAGACCCGGCATGACGGACTTGATATCATTGCAGCGCAGGGCGATCTCGTCCGCTGCGCCGCCGACGGTACGGTATCGGACGTCACCCGTTCCGGAAAGGGACTCGGCAACGTCGTGGAGATCGATCATGGCAACGGATACGTGACCCGCTACGGGCATCTCGGGGACATATATGTCAGCAAGGGCCAGAGAGTCAGAAGGGGAGCCAGGATCGCCGCTGTCGGTATTTCGGGCAAGTCTTTCGCTCCGCATCTGCATTACGAAGTCCTGCGTGACGGAGTGACGCAGGATCCTGTCAATTATTTCTTTGCGTCGCTGTCACCTCAGGACTATGCCAATGTGGCTTTCATGAGTTCCAGCACCGGCCAGACACTCGATTAAAAAAGAAGATATATGGAGAAGCTTTATTACACGATCGGAGAAGTTTCCGAGATTCTTGGAGAGAATGCGTCTCTTGTACGCTACTGGACCAATTCTTTCGGCAAGTTCCTCAGGCCAAGGCGCAACGCCAAGGGAAACCGTCAGTATACTGCCGAGGATATAGAGACTCTCAAGCAGATCCACTATCTTGTCAAGGACCAGAGGATGACCCTTGACGGAGCCTCCATGAAGCTGTCTGAGGACCGCAAGAAGGTGGAAAGCAGAGTCATAGCTCTTGACGCTCTTAAGGATATAAGGGCTCAGCTTGAGGAAATCCGCAAGACTTTGTAAAGAAATTGCAAAAATTTAACTACCTTTGCAGTTCGCATAATCTGCATATTAAATTCGTATACGATAATGGCAACAAAGAAAGTAAAGAAAGTAGAGACTCCTATCGATGAAAGGGAAACTTTCGTGTCTATCCGCAAAAGTTTCGCTGATTCAGACGTCTCTGTAGAAGAAAAGCTTAAAACTCTGTATCAGCTTCAGCTTGCCGATACCGAGATCGACAAGATTCTTTTCCTTCGTGGAGAACTGCCGGTAGAGGTAGAGGCTCTCGAGCGTGACATCAACCAGCTTAACGCAAAGATTACTGCCGAGACTGGCATGATCGACGGCTACAACAAGACCATCGCTATGGCCAAGGAAAAGATCGTCGATTGCGATACCCAGATCGCCCAGTACAAGAAGCAGCTCGAGAATATCGCGAACAGCCGCGAGTTCGACTCCATCAACAAGGAGATCGAGAACCAGGAACTCGAGCGTCAGATCGCCGAGAAGAACATCGGTGAGGCAAAGGTGAAGATTGCCGAGTCCAAGGCTGAGATCGAGGATATCAAGGCTGCTATCGAAGTGCGCCAGGAGGATCTCGAGGCCAAGAAGCAGGAACTCTCTACCATTGTAGAGTCTACTTCCAAGGAAGAGGCTGCTCTCCGTGCCAAGAGGGAGGCATGCGCCGAGAAGATCGATGCAAGAGTAATGAGCGCTTACGAGCGTATCCGCGCCAGTGTAGCCAACCATCTCGCAGTAGTTTCCGTATTTGACGAGGATTCCTGCGGCGGTTGCTTCAATACAATCATTCCTCAGAGACTTATCGATATCGCTTCACGCAAGAAGCTCGTCATCTGCGAGCACTGCGGTCGTATTATCGTAAGTCCTGACATTATGGAGTAATCAATCCTTTAAAGTCAATGCCTGACCAGAAGAGAACCAGAAAAAAAGGTCAGGAAGTGAACCTTGATACAATAGGGCTTGAGATGGGGAACCGCCCGCCTCAGGCTCTTGATTTCGAGGAAGCTGTCCTGGGAGCCCTGCTCGTAGAGCCGAGCTGCGTTGACGAAGCGATGGAGGAACTGTCGCCTTCGTGCTTCTATGATCCTAAGCATCGTATGATCTACGAGGCTATGATCAGTCTGGTCAATGAGCATGTGGCGCTGGACCTGCTTTCCGTTTCCCAGAAGCTTCTGTCGATGGGTAATCTGGAGGCTGTCGGCGGCGCCGTTACTCTGGCTGCGCTCTCGCAGAAGATCGGAGCTGCTGCCCATATAGAGTATTATATCAAGATTCTCAAGCAGAAGACTATCCAGAGAGACCTCATTACCGCTTCGGTGGAGATCCTCAAGGATTCCTACGACGAGTCTATCAATGTCGACGACCTTGTCGACATGTCCCAGTCGAGGATTCTTTCCGCTGTGGAGAACAATGTCAAGAAAGATGTCCAGGAGATCGGCTCGGTCATCCGTATGGCGATGGACGATGTCGAGAAGATGCAGACCCAGTCAGGTCTTAGCGGTGTCCCTTCGGGATACCAGTCTATAGACAGGATCACGATGGGCTGGCAGCCTTCCGACCTTATCATCCTTGCCGCCAGACCTTCCGTCGGTAAGACAGCCTTTGCGCTCAATATCGCCAGGAACGCCTCCGTGGACCACAATATGCCGGTTGCGGTATTCTCTCTCGAGATGCCTGCAATCCAGCTTGCCAAACGACTCATGACTTCCGAGTCGGGACTTCCTGCAGACAAGATCAAGGGTGGAACGAAGCTTCAGCCTCGCGAGTGGGAGCAGCTTGAATATCGTCTCAAGGCTCTTTCCAAGGCTCCGCTTTATGTCGATGATACCCCTGGCCTTCCTATAATGGAGTTCCGTACCAAGGCAAAGAGACTCGTAAAGACTAAAGGCGTCCGTCTTATCATAGTGGATTATCTCCAGCTTATGCAGGGACCTGCCGAGCTCCGCGGTATGCGCGAGCAGGAAGTCGCTGCAATCTCCAGGACGCTCAAAGCTACTGCCAAGGAACTGAATGTTCCTATAATCGCCCTGTCCCAGCTTTCCCGTGACGCTGTCAAACGAACCGGCGGTAACGGTAAACCTCAGCTGAGCGACCTTAGGGAGTCCGGCTCTATCGAGCAGGATGCCGATATGGTACTCTTCGTGCACCGTCCTGACTATCTCGGTCTCGCCGAGACCGAAAACGGCAAGGAGACGACACAGATTATCATAGCCAAGCATCGAAACGGCTCTACCGCAGAAATCGACATGCTCTTCAAGAGCGAACAGGTTAGGTTTGTGGAGATTGACCAGACTCTTGCGGCTGAAGCCGATTCCGGAGTCTATGAGTCCGCGATGAATTCCCCGTCGTCGCAGTCCCAGGCCTATGATCCTTTCTCTGACAGCGGATCCGGCTATCAGCCATATCCCGACGCCGGAGGAGAGTTCTCAAATACGGGGTTCTAGTATGCGCAAAAGTCTGACAGCAGTTTTATTATTCCTCGCATCAATTCCACTCGGTGCCCAGTGTCTGTCTCAGCATTCTCTGGACAAGGATAGTCTTGCCTTCAAAGGCGGTGAAAGACTGACTTTCTCCATCCACTACAGATGGGGAATAATCAATGCCGATGTGGCAAGTGCTACCCTTTCCCTCGAAGAGACCGTCTTCAATGGAGCTCCCGTGTTCAGCGCCCGCCTTTACGGACGCAGCGCCAAGAAATTCGACGCTTTCTTCAGGATGAAGGAGGATTTCCGTTCATGGTTCTCGCAAAGGACGCTTCGTCCCGTTCGCTTCACCAGGGACACCCATGAGGGTAACTACACTGCTCTCAACAATCTTACGTTCGACTGGCGGAACATGAAGATCCATGCCGACATGGACAACAGTTCTCTCGGCAAGAGGCAGCTCGACATGGACCTGGCTCCATGTGTTTTCGACGTTATCTCGATGGCGTATAATGTCAGGAACTTCGACCGTTCCAAGATCGAACTCGGAACGAGGGTGCCCGTTACGTTCGCAATCGATGACGATATCTATACGATCTACTTCATCTTCCAGAGCCGGGAACAGGTCAGCGTGAAGGGTGCGGGAGTTTTCAATGGAATAAAGACTTATGTAAAACTGGTCCAGGGAGATATGTTCGGCAACAGCGACGATATCTCGGCGACCATATGGTTTTCGGATGACGACAACATGGTACCGCTCAAGTTCGATGCTCCGCTGAAGGTGGGGAAGGTTACCGGACGTCTCCGTTCGTGGGAGGGACTCAAGTATGAATGGTGACATTTCGCATATAGGCCGGATAAAGACTGTAGGGCCTGAATTCACGACAGTCGAGATCATTTCTGAATCAGCTTGTTCCGCCTGCCATGCCGCAGGCCTCTGTACTGCTGCCGAAGCCGTCAAGAAAGACGTGACGGTGCCGACAGACCTGCGTGCCGGATTCACCCCGGGAGAGACTGTCTCCGTAAATCTCAGAAAATCCATGGGAACGAAAGCTGTCGTGCTCGCTTATGTCGTTCCTCTTTTCATATTACTGATTTTAGTTGTATCTTTGTCCTTTACAAATATACACGAACTCGTTGTCGGCACAATCGCGCTTGTCGGGATCGGGTTATGGTACCTTGTGATATACATGCTTCGCGGACGTCTGGCTTCGGAGTATGTTTTTTACATTGAAAGAAATAAAAACAATTAACATAAAATTATGACAACAACAATTATCTGGACTATCGGAATCATTGCCGTACTGGGTCTGTTGCTTGCGGTCATTCTCTACTTTGTGGCTGAGAAGTTCAAGGTCGAGGAGGATCCGCGCATCGATGAAGTCGAGAAGGTGATGCCGGGTGCAAACTGCGGTGGCTGCGGATTCGCCGGCTGCCGTGCTTTCGCCGATGCTGCTGTCAAGGCTCCTAATCTTGACAACAACTATTGTCCTGTGGGCGGTAATGAAGTCATGAAGAAAGTTGCTGCGATCCTCGGTTACGAGATCAAGGAGAAAGCCCCTATGGTGGCTGTAGTCCGCTGCAACGGCTCATGCGAGAACCGTCCTAAGGTCAATGAGTATGACGGCGTCTCATCCTGCCGCGTAAAGGCTGGTCTCTATGCCGGCGATACGGCCTGCGCATTCGGTTGCCTCGGCTGCGGAGACTGCGTAGCTGCCTGTCAGTTCGGCGCTCTCTCCATGGACCCTGTAACCGGTCTTCCGGTCGTCGACCAGGAAAAATGTACAGCCTGCGGCGCTTGTACCAAGGCCTGCCCTAAGAACATAATCGAGCTTCGTCCTAAGGGACCTCGCGGAATGAGGATGTTCGTATCCTGCATGAACCAGGACAAGGGCCCTGCTGCCAAGAAGGCCTGCGCTGCCGCATGTATCGGTTGCGGAATCTGCGAGAAGACATGTACCCACGATGCGATCCATGTGGTCAACAATGTCGCTTATATCGACTTCGAGAAGTGCAAGCTTTGCCGTGAGTGCGAGGCATTCTGCCCTACGGGTGCGATCCACGGAGTGAACTTCCCTAAGCCTCTCGACAAGGATGCCGTAAAGGCCCGCGTCACGGAGCGCAAGAAGAAGGCGGCAGAGGCTGCAAAGGCTGCCGCTGAAGCTGCAAAAGCCGCAGAAGTTAAACCAGAAGAAAACAAGGAGGCGTAACGATGAAGAATACATTTTCAATCGGCGGAGTTCATCCGCATGACGGCAAAATCTCTCGTGAGTGCAAGATAGAGGTGCTTCCTACGCCTTCTACCGTATATATTTCCGTAGCCCAGCATATCGGAGCCCCTGCAAAGCCAATCGTCGCCGTTGGTGACAAGGTCAAGGTGGGCCAGCCGATCGCAGAGCCGGGCGGATTCGTATCGGCTTTCATCCATTCTTCAGTTTCCGGTACTGTCAAGAGCATCGGACCAAGGAAGGATCTCGCAGGCAACATGCAGACCTGCATCGAGATCGCAGTCGAGGGTGACGAATGGGCAGAGGGCATCGATACTACGGATACCCTTATCACTGAAATCCCTGAAGATAACAAGGCCATCCTCGACAAGATCCGTCTCGGCGGTGTCGTAGGTCTCGGCGGCGCTACCTTCCCTACGCATGTCAAGCTTGCTCCGCCTCCGGGCAGCAAGTGCGAGATGCTCATAATCAACGGCTGCGAGTGTGAGCCATACCTCACATCCGACTTCCGCACCCTCCTCGAGAAGGGCGAACAGGTAGTCATCGGCGCAGCCATCATCAAGCAGGTGCTCGGCAACGTGCCATGTACTATCGCAATCGAAGAGAACAAGCCTGAGGCCATCGCCCATATCAATGAGGTAATCGCCAAGCTCAAGGCCCAGTCTCCGAAGTTCGACGGTATTTCTGTAATGACCATGAAGATGCGTTATCCGCAGGGCGGCGAAAAGCAGCTCATCGACGCTGTAATGCATCGTCAGGTTGCTTCCGGCGGCCTTCCTATCAGCGTCGGCGCCGTAGTCCAGAACGTGGCTACATCTCTCGCTGTCTATGATGCCGTCCAGAAGAACAAGCCTATCGTCGACAATTCAGTTACCGTCACAGGCGAGTGCTTCCCTAAGCAGGCCAACCTCCTTGTCAGGGTCGGAACTCCTCTCCAGTATATCGTTGACTATCTCGGCGGTATCCCTGCAGAGGCAGCAAAGATAATCAGCGGAGGTCCTATGATGGGTAAGGCCATCGCCAACATGGATGCCGCTACCCTCAAGGGTACCGGCGCACTGCTCTTCCTTACCGAAGACCAGACAAAACGTAAGCCTGAAAGCAACTGTATCCGCTGCGGAAAATGTGCAGAGGCCTGCCCTATGGGTCTCGAGCCGTTCCTGCTCAACCGTCTCGCCAAGGCCGGCATGATGGATGAACTTGAGCAGAATGCTGTCCAGGATTGTATCGAGTGCGGCTGCTGTCTCTACAGCTGCCCTGCTTACATTCCGCTTCTGGACAACATCAGAATCGCCAAAGGCCAGGTAATGGGTATAATCCGCGCTCGCGCCGCTGCCGCCAAGGCAGCTGCCGAAGCCGCAAAATAGTATAAGAAGATGAGTAAATTACTTGTTTCACCGTCTCCACACATCCACGCAGCGGTCTCTACGACCTCTCTCATGCGTGATGTAGTGATCGCTCTTCTTCCTGCAGTGATCGTCTCCGTAGTATTCTACGGCTGGAAAGAGCTGCTGGTACTCGGAGTCAGCGTCGCTTCATGCCTGCTGCTGGAGTTTCTTATCACCAGATATATGATGAAGACCAGGTCCACGGTAGGGGACTGGTCGGCCGCCGTTACCGGCGTGCTTCTCGCGCTCAACCTCCCTTCCACCACACCTTGGTGGGTAGTATTCATCGGAGCCGTCGTTTCCATCGGCGTAGCCAAGATGACCTTCGGAGGTCTCGGCCAGAATGTGTTCAACCCGGCTCTCACCGGCCGTGTGTTCCTGCTGGTCTCTTTCCCTACCTATATGACCCACTGGGAGGCCCCGAAGGGACTCTTCGGAGCTGACGCCGTATCTGGCGCAACTCCTCTCGGCGTAGTCAAGGAAGGTCTTCTCAATGGAGATTCGCTCAGCACCATAATGTCTGAACATGGATTCAACTATGGCCAGATGCTGTTCTCAAGCATCGGCGGCTCAGCCGGAGAGATCTCGGCTATAGCTCTTCTGATCGGTTTTGTCTATCTGCTCGTCCGCAAGGTGATCAGACCGCACATCACCCTCAGCATCTGGGCTACAGTCGCCCTGGTTTCCCTGATCTTCTGGCTTGCTGCTCCCGAGCGTTTCACAGACCCTGTCTTCAACCTCCTCACCGGTGGTATGATTCTGGGTTCATGCTATATGGCAACTGACTATGTGACCTCTCCTATGAGCATCAAGGGCGGTATCGTCTTCGGTATCGGTATCGGCTTCATCACGATGATGATAAGATACTTCGGTTCATATCCTGAGGGAATGTCATTCGCCATTCTTATCATGAATGCGACCGTGCCGCTTCTCAACATGTGGTTCCACCAGAAAAAATACGGGAGGGCATAGCTATGGCAGTACAATCTAATCTCAAGAACATGGTTCTCTGCCTCACGGGCGTATGTCTCGTCTGTGCAGCTATCCTCGCCGGTGTCTATGCCATCACCAAGGCCCCTATCGACGAGACCAACGCCAAGCTTCTCAAAGAGGCTGTCGGAGCCGTACTCCCTGAGGGAGGCGAACTTTCCGAGGCTAAATCGATAGAGGTCGGCGGACAGCCTTCAGAGTATTATACTCTCAGTGCCGACGGCGAAACCATCGCATACGCAGTAAAATCGACTACCGTAGGCTTCGGCGGCCCTCTCACCCTCATGGTGGGAATTACCGCTGACGGAGTTATCTACAATACTTCAGTGCTTGCCCATACCGAGACCCCGGGCCTCGGTGCCAAGTGTACTTCCGACGAGCATTTCATGGCTCAGTGGAAGGGCTTCAATCCTTCCGAGAAGATACTCAAGGTGAAGTCCCAGCAGGGTGACGTGGACGCCATAACCGCTTCCACAATCACCTCCAAGGCTTACACTCTTGCAGTGGAGAATGCGCTGAATGCAGTCAAATCATTAATGGAGGAGGAAAGATAATGACAAAGTTACAGCTTATAACTAAAGGCCTTGTAAAGGACAACCCTACTTTCGTCCTTCTGCTCGGTATGTGCCCTACGCTGGCTACTACCACTTCAGCCATAAATGGCCTCAGCATGGGACTTGCCACCCTTTTCGTGCTTGTCCTTTCAAATATGGCGATCTCCGCTATCGCTCCGGTAGTGCCTGACAAGGTACATATCCCGGTCTACATCGTGGTCATCGCTACATTCGTTACAGTGCTCCAGTTCCTGATGCAGGCTTTCGTGCCGGGCATCTATGCGACTCTCGGTCTGTTCATCCCGCTTATCGTCGTGAACTGTATCGTCCTTGGTCGTGCAGAGGCATTCGCCAACAAGAATGGAGTGTTTGACTCCGCGCTTGACGGCCTTGGCGTCGGCCTGGGTTTCACCTGCTCTCTTACCGTACTCGGCGCTGTCCGCGAAATCCTCGGAGGCCTCTCGGTCTTCGGCTGGAAGATTCCGGGCACCGGCGACGGAATGCTCGCTTTCGTGATGGCTCCGGGCGCTTTCCTTTGCCTCGGCTATCTGATGGTTCTGTTCAATAAGTATGTAGCCAAGAAATAAGAGTTATGGAAATTTTACTGATCATAGTTTCGGCGATATTCGTCAACAATATAGTACTGTCGCAGTTCCTCGGAATCTGCCCGTTCCTCGGAGTTTCCAACAAGCTCTCGACAGCTACCGGCATGTCAGCCGCCGTATGTTTCGTGATTACCCTGGCAACTCTGGTTACCTACCTGATCAATAAGTATCTGCTGGTATCCTTCGGCCTGGAATTCCTCCAGACCATCGCCTTTATCCTCGTGATCGCGGCTCTCGTGCAGATGGTGGAGATCGTGCTCAAGAAGATGAGCCCGTCCCTCTATCAGGCCCTCGGTATCTTCCTCCCGCTTATCACCACCAACTGCGCCGTGCTCGGCGTAGCCATCAACGTGGTGACCAAGGAGTTCACCTTCGGCCAGCCGTCGCATATGCTCGGTCTCGGAGAGGCAGTCCTCTATGCTTTCGCCACATCCCTCGGATATGGCCTTGCAATGGTCCTGTTCTCTGGTCTGAGAGAGCATCTTGCGCTTAACAGCGTGCCTAAGGCATTCAAGGGCGTGCCTATCGCTCTGGTGACAGTCGGCATCCTTGCGATGGCATTCATGGGCTTCTCCGGAATAGCATAGTTTTTGCGGAGCAATACCTCGTATTAAAACTAAATGATAATGAAAAAGACAATTATTGTATTGGCTATCCTTCTCGGATTTACTGCCGTAGCAGCAGCTCAGCCTCGCGCTATCGGTCTCCGCGGAGGTATCCTCGATGGAGGACTTTGCCAGATCAGCTATCAGCACTACGCTAAAGCGGAAAACTTCGTTGAACTCGATTTGGGTGCTTTTTATTCTGAATCGAATGCATTATTCGACCTCTCAGCCCTTCACAACTGGATGATTGTCCAGCCGGAATGGACTGAAGAAGGCGAATGGGGTTTCTATCTTGGAGCCGGCGGAACTGTCGGTACCTTCCTGAACGATGATAACAACTCCAAAGTACGTTTCGGAATAGTAGGTCAGGCAGGACTGGAATATACATTCAAGTTCCCTCTCCAGCTTTCCGTCGATGTACGTCCATACCTTAACTTCTGCTCGGAACCGTTTATGCTGTCTCCGTGCTTCTCGGTAAGGTACAGATTCTAAGAATTATCTGTTTAGTCTAGAGATAAGATCGTCCCCAAGGGCGGTCTTTTTCTGTATATGGTCGAGGACCGCGGTGACGAAGGTGTTGCTCTCGAAGTCTCCGCGCACCTGCTCGAAGTCCTGTTCCTTCTCCTCCTTGTGTCCGTCGACTCCGAAGCCGGTCATGGAAGCGAGTGAGAACTCCTTCTTTGCGTCTTCATATACCATGCGGTCGAGGCCGATCACTGACTCTTTCCACTGCTCCACGATCATGGTGGCCTGCTCTGCAGTCATCTTGGCAGGGTCTATGCCGAAGAACTCCTGGATCTTGTCGTAGGCCCATGTCCATTCGTATGTGTAGTAGTTCGAATGGATTTTCCCGAACTCGGCGTTTATGTCCTTGAGAGTGTTGATTTCATTGTTCTCTATCCTGTCGAGAAGATTGTCGATCTCGGATTTCGGGGCGATGAGGCCGCTGATGTCCACCCAGTAGCCGTGGCCAATCTCGGTGTCAGGCTTGAGCATTGCCTGGATTTCCGCATCCGAAGCCCCTGCCGGAAGGTTCTCGAGTCTCTTGATGAGGGAGTTGCCGAGGAATTTCTTTATTCCGGTCTCGTAGAAACCTATACCCTTGCGAAGAGCCTTGTTGGCGATCTTGGTGCTGTGGAAGGAATAGACGTCGGTAAGCTCTCCGGATGCATAGACCAGGTTCCTCAAAGTCTTGAGGCCCTTGAACATCTTCTGGATGGTATAAGGGCTGAGCAGGTTGTAGTTGATGAAATCCAGCTTGCACGGGTCCTTGCGGGCGTCACGCTTAGGCCACTTCTGGGCGTCGCGGATCGTACCCACGCTCCTGAGGTTGACTCCCGGGACAAGGAAGGTTGTGTTGTTCTTCTCTATGAGATAAGAGAACGGAAGGTTACTGGTGTCGGAGTTGGTGACGTGGCGGCCCATGACGAGGGAGAAAGCCCCGACTCTGGACGGCCAGAGTATATATGAGTCCGAAGTAGTCTTGGCTCCTCTTTCGAGGGTTCCCTGATGGATCGGACCGAGTTTGTACATATGGTTGCTCTGGTTCGAGCCGGAGCCTGCGTTCATGAACGAGAACATTCCGGCGATGAGCAGGGTCGATTTGTGGTGAGTGACGGTGAAAGGACCGGCGAAGATTGCGCAGGCCTCTCCGTTCTCGCCCTGACAGTTGCTGAAGAACAGCGAATCGGAGGCGGAGTAGCCATGGCCCAGACGACAGGCCTGGCCGACGAAACAGCGGTCAAGCATTGCGTTGTCTTCTACATGAGCCCCGCTCGAGATTATGAAATCGGAAGCGATGACTCCGCTGCCGACATGGACAGGATCGCTTGCGTTGCTGTTGATGCTGCCGTTGCTGAGCTTGCGGACTCCCTCCAGGCGGGCGCAGTCGCCGATGCGGACTCCGATGATGCTGCCGCAGTTGCGGATCGTCACGTCGTTGCCGATAGTACCGATCTCCGAGGCATGTTTCTCGGCGTAGTTGCGGGTGATTTCTTCGAGCCGGTCGTGAAGGGTCGAGCGGTGCCTGTACATGGCCATAACATAGGCCGTGTGGGCGCTGAGCTTGTCGGAGATGGCGACTTCCCGGCCGCCGGTCTCGTTGAGGACCGATACTTCGACTCCGTTGCCGAAGGTGCATCTGCCGTCCACTGTCAAGAGGTCGACGTTTTCGATGATGCAGTTGTCTCCGATGCTGTAGTTGGCGAGATATTCGCCGATGTTGTTGACGATGCAGTTGTCTCCGATGGTGACATTGTGCAGGCAGGCTTTGCTGATCCGGCTGTGCCTTTCCAGCCCTCCGGGGAGGGTGATTGTCTTGTCAAAGCGTCCGAGATTGATATCTCCGGAGAATTCCGTTTCTGAGATATAGTCGGTATAGGAGTCTTTCCCCCATGCCGCTCTGACCTTGGTCCAGTCTTCGCAGCGGCACCCGTTTTTTTCCAGCGCTGCGGTCTCGGCAGCGCTTAAACACCTGTATTCCATAGTTATCTTTAATTATGTTCACCCCAAAGTTAAGATAATTTTAAAAAAAATAAAAGACGGAATGATATTTGGAGCAGGGAATGCCAATGATTCATAAGGAAAACAGAACCGAGTATGTCATCTATATCATACTCTGGATGTTGGCACTGGTACTCCCGCCATTGCTTCTTTCAGATTTCTGGCCGGTCCTGCTGTCGATCATATCCTACCTGGTACTGTTTCTGGTCCATGATCTCTTCATATCGAGACTCTTTTTCATGAAAGGGCACAAGACACTCTACCTTCTTCTCAGTCTCATTCTGGTCTGCGGCTTCGCTCTTGTCCATTATGCGGCCCGTCTCCGTGCGCCTCTGCCTCCGATACCTCAAAGTCCTAACGCCCCGGATCCGTTCGTCATGAAAATCGTGATCGCGGTGTTGCTTCTGGCCGCCAATCTGGGCTCGAAAGTCTATTTCCAGGCAGCCTCGGATGCCACGAGACTGAGGATGCTCGAAAAGGAGAACCTGGAGCATCAGATCGCATATCTGCGCTACCAGATCAGCCCGCATTTCTTCATGAATACGCTGAACAATATCCATGCTCTGGTCGACATAGATCCGGAACAGGCCAAGCTCAGCCTGGTGGAGCTTTCAAGGCTCATGCGATATGTTCTTTACGAGGGGAACAAGCCGACCATCCCTCTGACGAAGGAAGTCGAGTTTCTTCGGCATTATGTTTCCCTTATGAAGATCCGTTATTCGGAGTCGATTGCCGTGGAGTTGTCCCTCCCGGATGGGGATACCGGGGCCGAAGTGCCGCCTCTGATGTTCGCGACCTTTGTCGAGAATGCTTTCAAGCATGGGGTCAGCTATGCCAAGGAGTCTTTCATCAATGTAAGAATGTCCGTCGAAAACGGAAAAATCATATTCAAGTGCATTAACAGCCGTAACAATGACAACCCTGACGGCATCAAAGGCATAGGGCTTGCAAATGTACGGCAGCGTCTGGAGCTTATCTACGGTGAGAAATATACTCTCCATGTCGACGAGACTCCCGATATTTATGAGGTCCTTGTTATAATCCCTTCCAATGACTATGATACGTTGTCTGGCAATAGATGATGAGCCGCTGGCTCTCAAACAGGTTGTTTCCTATATTTCGAAGATCCCTTATCTGGACCTTGTCGGCTCATGCAGGAGTGCGGCCGAGGCCGCCGCTATCCTCGACAAGGAAAGCGTCGATGCCATGTTTGTCGATATAAACATGCCTGACCGGTCGGGTATGGATTTCGTCAAGTCGCTTACTCCGGCGCCTATGGTTGTCTTCACCACCGCATATTCTGAGTATGCCGTTGAAGGCTATAAGGTCGATGCCGTGGATTATCTCCTGAAGCCTTTCAGCTTTGATGATTTCCGCAGGGCAGCAGAAAGAGTCAAGGCCAATTACGAAATAAATGCTGCGGCTGTATCTTCGCCGGATGCGGACAATTCGCTTTTCTTCAAGACTGATTACAAGATAGTAAGGGTCAATATAGACAAGATCGTATATGTCGAGGGAATGAGCGAATATCTTAAGATTTTTGTCGAAGGCGAGGAAGAGCCGGTAGTCGTGCTGCTTAGCCTGAAGAAACTGGAGGATCGTCTGCCTGCGGACAGGTTCATGCGTATCCATAAGTCTTATATACTGAATCTCTCCAAGATAAGAGAAGTCTCCAAAGGAAAGGTTTTCGTCAGTCCTGACGTTTCGATTCCGATTGGAGACCTCTATAAGGACGCTTTCAATTCTTATCTCGAAAGCAAATTCATGGGCCGTTAGGCTACATTATGAAACTGGCGAAATAGCCCGGGAAGATCACGTTGGTGATAAGGTAGCCGATGATGGTGGATACGGTCACACAGATAAGTCCCGGCATCATGAAGCTGTGGTTCAGCAGATATTTTCCGATTACGGTCG
Source organism: Bacteroidales bacterium WCE2008 (assembly GCA_900167925.1). Lineage (NCBI taxonomy): Bacteria > Pseudomonadati > Bacteroidota > Bacteroidia > Bacteroidales > Bacteroidales bacterium WCE2008. Next base: position 125,149 of record FUZM01000005.1, on the reverse strand, counting down.
TGCCTGAACGGTCGAAGTTGACCGTGGCGATATCCGAAGGGTAGTTCGGGATAAAGAAATATCCGTATACGCTCGGTAGTACGCCCAGAAGCACGGGCCCTGCTATTCCGAGAGAGTAGGCCAGAGGCAGCATGGCCACGACGACGGCTCCCTGAGAGTTGATAAGCACAGAGACCAGAAAGAACACGAAGGCGATAGCCCATGGGTAACTAGCCACGACGTTTCCCAGCATGTCTTTCATCTCGGCCAGATAGTTGGCGAAATATGTGTCAGCCAGCCATGCGATGCCGTAGATAGCAACTACAGCGACCATTCCAGACTGCCATACTGCTCCTGCGACTGCCTTCTTCGGCGCTGCGGCGCAGAACATTATGTTGCAGGCTGCGGCGGTCAGCATCACAATCTGGATTATTATGTTCATCTTAGGCAGGTTGAGCGCTTTCGCAAGGGTAACCGTCTCACCGTTCATTTCCGTATGGAACATCTGCAGGAAGGCGAAGCACACTATGCAGAAAAGCGAGAACAGGAAGATGAAGACCGAAGCCTTGGCCTTAGGAGTGATGACCTTGTCGAGAGTCGTTGCGGATTCTCCGTACATGAACTTATACTGCTCCGGGTCGGCTTTTCTTTTCTGGAATTCGGGATCTTTGTCGAGATCCTTTCCTCTTCTGTACGAAGCCGCGGCAGCGCAGAGGATGCCCATGAGGCAGGCCGGTATCGTGACCATGAGTACCTGCGGAATCGTCACTCCATAGCCGTTTGCGTTGGAGATCGTGACGAACGACACTACCGCTGCGGCGATAGGGGAGCAGGTGATTCCGACCTGGGATGCTATTGAAGCGACTCCGCACGGGCGTTCCGGACGTATGTTCTTCTTGAGGGCGATGTCGCAGATTATCGGCATTATCGTATATACGACATGACCTGTCCCGACCAGGACGGTAAGGAAGAAAGTGACTAGCGGAGCGAGGAAGGTGATGTGGTCGGGATGCTTCCTCAGCATCTTCTCAGCTATCTGGATCATCCAGTCCATGCCACCGGAGGCCTGCAGGGTACCGGCGCAGGTTACGGCTGCAATTATTATATAGATTACGTCTGTCGGAGGCGTGCCCGGTTTCAGACCGAAGCCGAAAACAAGGATCGCAAGACCTATTCCGGAGATTGCTCCCAGGGCGAGACTGCCGTAGCGGGAACCTACGTAAAGAGCTGCCAGAACGATCAGCAGCTGGATGATCATGGAGAATGTCATAGTAGTTTAATGCTATTAAAAATGTGTTCTATTCTATTCGTCAGGAGTAAATATAGGAATTTTAAAGTATATTTGTACCTCGGAAAGTAAAAATTGTCGATATGGAATTTGAGACTACAATTGCTTTGAAGCCTGTCACTGAGGTGTTTGTCGCCAGCCGTGAGTCTTTTGAGGAGTTCTGCGGCAGATTGCATCGCGTCCTCTCCGCCGATGGACGGCATGTCGGAGACGGCGGTAACGGCGAGTTCTGGGTGGATTATTCCGATACCTTTTTTACGAAACATCTTGTAGTCAATGTAAGCGAAGCTGATGGCGGGTTCAATCTCAGATTCCGATGCGGAAAACGCTTCGGCCATATCGGAGATGTGCTTATAATGCTGTTGATTCTTACCGCGGTCTACTGTGTCGGAAAAATGTTCATTCCGGGCCCTTCGCTGCTCAATATTTCCGGACTTGCCATATCTATTGCCATAATTCTGTACTTCCTGAACGCTTATGGCAGGAAATTTGGAACAGAAGAATCCGGTGAAATAATTGACCGGCTTATTTAAAGAATTATGAAAAAGTTTATCTATACATTTATCGCAGCCCTCGTGGCTTTTTCTTCAGTCGCTTCAGCGCAGGATCTTCTCAGATATAATTACAAAAAGAACGGCTATGTCTATACCGGAACCGAAAGGATCCGTATACCCGGCTCGAGCACAGTCGAGATAAAGCTCGACAAGGTTGCCATCCCGGGTGGCGCAGCTACATATATCCTGCATGTGTATTACGAGTCTTCTTCCGCATGGAAGATGCCTAAGAATGCACCTCTTTCGATAATGACCTCCGACGGTATCCCTGTCGTAGTCAAGAACTCTTTCGATGATGCCAACCAGATAGCCCCTAAGGGCTTCAGGAATGATGCCGGCGCTACCGTCTTCTGGAACTATGGCAAGTATTATTACGACGAGGCCGATATCCGTAAGATTGCGGAGAAAGGCGTAACTTCGATCGACGCTACCCGCCGCTGGTCCGAGGATGGCCATATAAAAGTCACATATAAGGCAAATGAGTTCGGCAAGGCTATCGCCCGCCAGTTCGAGACTCTCTCGAAAGCCACGGCTCCTAAGACCGAGCTCGGAGACCAGCTCCAGGCTATAAATGCCCAGGGCTCCAACACTCTTGTTGAGTCAAAGACTGTAAGCATCAACAGCCAGCTTTCCGTCGGCCTTGTATATCTTTACTATGGTTCGACCAACAAGGAGAGCTATGACTTGAATCTGTATCTCCCTGGAAAGAACATTCCGCTGGGAGCTGCCGTGACTGTCGTCACGACAGGCGGTAAGACTATCCAGATGCAGCAGGAGAAGGATGTGCAGGCCGGCAGAGTATTCTGCTATCCTTCGATTGATGAGCTTAAGGCTATGACAAAGGGTGTTTCCCGCATAACAGTCGAGACGGATAAGGGTCCGGTCAGCATCTCTTTCAACGGGGATGCGTTCTCGTCTGTCCTTGACAAGCTTTACAACGCTATCCAGCGCGTCGCTGTACTATAGCCCTTTTTCGCAATTTGAAAGTCACTGATTGTATTTTTTTATAGGATTTTTTTTCTAAAAAAATTAATTTTGTGACCTAAACTACAATTACAATTATGAAAGTCGTAATCAGAAACAATTCTGCGGAAGGTTCCCTCTGGGCAGCGCATTATATCGCAGAAAAAATCAACGCAAAAGCTAAGGTGACCGACAAGCCTTTCGTCATCGGTCTCTGCACCGGATCTACTCCGATCGAGACATACGCAGAGCTTATCAGAATGGTAAAGGCAGGAGAGGTTTCTTTCAAGAATGTCATCTCATTCAACATGGATGAGTATGTTGGTCTTCCGGAAAGCCATCCGGAGAGCTACCACTCTTTCATGCACAAGTACCTTTTCGACCAGATCGACGAGAAACCGGAGAATATCCATATTCTTAACGGTAATGCCGCAGATCCTGTCGCAGAATGCGAGGCATATGAGAAAGCAATCGTCGAGGCCGGCGGCTTCGACCTCTTCCTCGGAGGAGTAGGCGAAGACGGCCATATCGCTTTCAACGAGCCTTTCTCTTCTCTTCAGTCCCGTACCCGCGTCGTCACCCTTACCTACGATACAAGAGTTGTCAATGCCCGTTTCTTCGACAATGACTTCAACAAGGTTCCGGCTCAGGCCATGACAGTCGGTGTCGCTACCGTCCTCAGCGCCAAGGAGGTCGTAATCCTTGCCTTCGGCCATAAGAAAGCTCGCGCTATCAAGGATGCTGTCGAGGGCCCTATGAGCCACTACTGCACTCTTTCCGGACTTCAGGGACATCCTGCCGGAACAATCGTCTGCGATGAACTCTCAGTCGGCGAGCTCAAGGTCAACAGCTACCGCTACTTCAAGGCTGTCGAGGAAGCAGAGAATCTTTAGGATTCATAATATAATGGGATAACAGCAATCCGTATTACCAATAATTTGGGATTGCCCCGGAATAGTTCTGTCCGTAACTTTGTACATAGTTACGGACAGAATTTTTATTTAATCAGATATGAAGACAGTAGTATATTATGGTTCCACGACTGGAACATGCGAAGATCTCGCAAACAGGATTTCTGCCGCTCTCGGCGGAGCCGATGTAAAAAATGCAGCTGAACTCGGGGCCGAGGCTGCCGGTTATGATCTTATCGTACTCGGAACATCTACCTGGGGCGACGGTGAAGTCCAGGACGACTGGTACGGCGCCCTCGATACCCTCAAGGGTCTGAACCTTGCTGGAAAGAAGGTCGCAATATTCGGTGTAGGCGACTGTGAAAGCTATCCTGACACCTTCTGCGGTGGAATGAAGGCTATCTATGATGCTGCCAAGGCTGCAGGGGCCGATGTCCTTCCTGGCGTCGACGCATCAGAGTACAACTATGGTTCATCCGATTCTGTCGTCGACGGAAAATTCGTAGGCCTTGCCCTTGATGAGACAAACGAGTCTGACAAGACCGATGACAGGATCGCAGCCTGGGTGGCAACTCTCAAGTAAGCGGAATTCCGAAATAATTTTATATATTTGCCGTAACGACTTAACATTTAATCTTATGGCAGATATCACCTTCAGAAAGGCGACGCCATCAGACGCCGCCTTTATTGCGAGAAACGTCCTCGCCTCAGTCGATATCGACACCTTCAACGGTTCGATTTCCGGAGAAAACCTTGCAACCCTCGCCGGGCTTGCAGAAGTATGCGCCAGAGAAGATACTCTCTACAGCTGGAAGAACACCCTTATCGCAGAAGTTGACGGCGTCCCCGCCGGCAGCATCTCCTCATACGACGGGGCCCGCTACAGAAAGCTCAAGCGCAAGACCTTCGGATTGATAGCCAGATGCTCGGGCTACCGTCCGGGCAAGATGGATGACGAGACATGCGAAGGCGAATACTACCTGGATTCGATGGCCGTCCTGCCTTCTTTCAGGGGCCATGGTCTCGGCCGTCTAATGATCGGCCAGGCGCTGGAGGCAGCCGAGGCCCTCGGCTTTGCCACAGCCTCCCTGATCGTCGACGTGACACACCACAAGCTCCGCCGCCTCTACGCCTCCCTGGGCTTCCGGGAAGACAAACAGGTCAATTGCTTCGGCACCGACTTCATGCACGCCGTCCTTGACTTGCATTAAAAATAAGACCTTGTCAAATTGACAAGGTCTCTTTTTTACATATCAATCAAATCGTATGGATATTCGTAATGACTGAGATTGACAATCATCTTAGTATTAAGCTTGCATGTAATACTTCCATACTCGTTAGACTCCCAGTAAATATCTGATGGTGTATACCAGCCATTACCTAATTTTTCAGCCCATCCCCAGTTCATATAGATTTTATCTTCATACTCATTCCATCTTTTCAGTACTATACCGAAGATGCCTTTCTTTACGACTTCGTACGCCTGCTCATAATAGCCATCACAGAACCATATATGCCCGTTGCCGTTGAGATAGTCATGTGCTAACAGTAATACCCCTCTTTCAAAATTCTGCTCGTTGCCGAAATAATTGATCCCCTTGAACGTGAAGTTTCTATATAATGTTTCAAAATTATAGTTTACAGCTTGTGCCTGTGTGAATCCCAGTCTGTGAAGTCCTTCAACAATATCTTCCAAGGTGGCAGTACTTGTCGCATCCTTTGTATTACCCCAGTCATAGTTGGGGATAATGTCGGCTATCATCCTTAATTTACGTGCAGTTTCAGTTCCATCGGTCCTGTCTTTGATATTGTATGCATCATAGTAGTAACTGAAAGAAGGGTAAGTGGTTGTCGGATCCCCCATCATTCTAGAGTTCAAATCATATAATAACATTCCGATTGCAATTGCAGGACAGCCGATGCAAGCCTTATTCTCTGCATAATAGTTGTATCCTCCTTCCTGAGTCCAATACTTCAGTTCCATGCCGGTCTGAGGGTATATATTCTTTTTTCCGGAGGAATATGTCCTTCTTCCTTTAGTATCAGTGATAAACTCGGGAGTTTCACAAGGTATAACCTCATAGGTATAATCGCTATCCCCCAGATCTTTCCATCTTTCGTAGTATTCCGAATCATAGTCCGGGGTGGCTTTTGCATCCCTGATTATACCTTTGAATGATTGGATAACGCTATATAATGGACTTTCAATACTGATTTCGTTGAATTTCAGATGTCCTGAAGAGTTGTGGCTCAGAATAGGGAAGTAGGTATCTGCTGCGCCTAAGAGGATATAACCCGCATCATTCTTATAGTTGAATGCATACATAAGAGTATCCCCTCTTTCGACAAGGACATCTATATAATCTACCTCGCGTTGTACCTCTGACTTGGTGCCTGGTTTTTCTCCCAGATAGTCGGAGAAGAGTGAAACATAAGCATTGGCTTTTTTGATAGTCAATGTGTTAGAATTCTTAGCTTTCTCGGGAGCATTGTCTAACGATAACTCGTCTTTTTCGTGACAAGAAACGAAAGCTAACAGGCCAAGGATGGCTGCGAAATACTTTAATTGTTTCATAATAAGTAAATTAAGAAATAATAACAGCGCGTCAGTTGTGTACGGTCGCAAGGTAATAGTTATTATTCATTATTTACTTATGTTGGAGATGGTAAAAGCTAACGTCTCTCGAAACGTAAACGCATGATAATCAATATGTAAAATACTATAGTTAGATTACTCCTCTAATGGCGTAGTGATAACTTGTTGCGTATCAGATAGTTAGCTTATCTGTAGGAGAATATTTTAGTTAGCGGATTTATAAAATAATGATAATCAGTGCTTTATAAAAGTTGTTCCAGAACCTTCTCCGACGGAACGAACGGACGGAGGTCGGAGAGGCCCATGGCTTCGACGGCGGCGTCGATGAGATCTTCGTCGGAGGCATCTCCGCCCAGGAAGTATCTTCCGGCCTCGAGCAGGACCCTCTCCGGCACCAGCCCGATGATCTCCGTGCCGGTGACATGGACTCCGCGGGCTTCGGCGGCGCGGCTGACTTCTTCGAACGCCCGGTGCAGCGGAGTAGCGTCGATGTCTGTTATGTTCATGGAAACCTGGGCGATGCCATATTCTTCGATGAACCATCCGAGGGCTTTGCAGCCCTTCAGCGTGCCGGGAACCCGGGTCCCGTCTGGAGCGATGCGGCCTTTCTCCCGGACGTCGAAAGCAATCGCGTTAGCCAGCTTCGTCGACTCTGTGTCCAGGTTGAAATTGACCGCTATCAGGTAATTGCGGGCGCCTACATTGATGGCGCCAGATTTTTCTATCGCAGGGGTCATGGTCTCGGGCCCGAAGTCCGGCCGCCTCTGCGGGTCTGCCAGCTTCTCCGGCAGGGCTTCATACTCTCCCGCCCGGCAGACTGCGAGATTGCGGAACTCCGGTCTGAATGCGGCGGCTTCATAGCAGTAGCATGCAATCCCCAGTTCGTCGTATATCCGTTTCGCCAGGGTCCGCGCCATTTCAGCGCATTCTTCGAGTGTGACTCCTGAAACCGGTACAAGCGGCAGGACGTCGGTCGCTCCGGAACGAGGATGCGTCCCGTGATGCTTTCTCATGTCAATAAGTTCTGCGGCTTTCATGACGCCGCGGAAGGCTCCTTCGCAGACGTCTTCGGGAGTTCCGGCGAAGGTGATGACTGTCCTGTTGGCGGCCTCGCCCGGATCGATGTTCAAGACTTTCGGTCCTGCCGAAGCGATGGCCTCGGCTATGCTGGCGATTATTTTCTTGTCACGCCCTTCGCTGAAATTCGGCACGCACTCGATTATTCTTTCCATATACACCCTATTCTAAAATCTCTTTCTTCAGAAGATCCAGTGTAAGATGATTCTTGTATATCTGAAGACCTTCATAATAATTTTCATCTTCAAGAAGGGCAATCAGTTTTCCTTGCTCGAAAATGAAATTATATGTGATATAGGTAGACTGCTGAGAAGTGGAGTTTGTCTTGTATGAATACTGCTTATAAACGACATTGTCTACTTTGATGAATGCAATTTTATAGGGGTCTCCAAAAATCTTCTTGACCTCCTTTATGCTGGCTCCCGGTTCAAGATTCTCTGTCTTGTCGACAAAATCTTTATAACTGAAATGCTTGGAACGGGTCTGGGCAAAAGAGGAAGTGGACAAAGTAAGGAGAGCCAGAACTACAATCTGGATAATGACTGATTTTTTCATAATAATTCAATGGTTAATATGCATGCAGGGGTCTGCAAACACTTTGCCAAAATCAGTCTGTACAGAATGTCTGTTTAGCATTGATTTCATAGTTTGAAATCGGCGAACATAGATCCACAAAAGCACATTCCTTGCATTTTTCGAAATAATCCGACCGCCTGAGACGCCAGAATACATTATCTGCCAACTTCTTGACGACTGTCCCGAAACTCTCTTCCGAGTTTGCTTCATAATCGCAAAAAGGATACGAATTGATGTTCCCGTTATTATCGATGATTGTGTTTCCGAAGAATAGTTTGTTGATAGCTTTCTTTAGGAATTGATCCCTTTTTGTCGTCGGAGTCTGAAGGATATCTTCTTCCGAGTAATCTAGCAAGGAGTGAAGGACTGTCTCGGAAGCGTCTGGCGACGGAAACGGTATAGCCTTGATATTACTCTCAAGAAATAGGTCCAGATCCTCATCGGAACCGATTTGACAAAAGTATGAGACGGATACATTATTGGTATGGGGGATATCCCCGCACTCATTGAATTTGCGGATATCGTCGATATAGACAATAATATGAAGTTGTCTTGAAAATGTGTTCAGCTCCTTAATGTGTCTCAAGTAATAATCTTGTCCGACAAATACTTCAATCTCTTTATCCTTTAATTCTTCCATAAGCAGGATATCCGTGTGTCTTAGGATATTATTGCTGATCAGACGGATCTTCCTGAAGTATTTTATCTCTGACAATCTTTTCCTTACATGCCCGATATCCAGATCTCCGTCTGAGAATTTGTGCTCTGTTCCCCGTATATGAGGGAAGTGGAATGCAGGAAGAGCCGATATGCGGTCGAGAATAAATGTTATCGTAAAATATTGATACAATTCGTTTTCGACAGAATCGTCTCTTTGGATCATATGCAAACCGTTATCGGAAAAACTACTTGGCTTTTCCAGCAGTCTATATGCGAAACCACGTTCGACCAGAGTCGAGATTACATCATGGTCAGGTTCTTCTCCGGGAAAAAACGTAATTGTGTTCCCTTCAATGATATACTGCTCGGGTGAAACATTTATCACGTGGTGCAGATTACTTCCCAACTTGGACAGGCACAATCGTCTGGTATCTATCCCGAGTATGATATCAGGATACAGTCCTATCGTCTTACTCATATCATAAAGAGTTTATAAGTCTTATCTCCATGGCTTTATCTGTCATTTTGCACTTCATCGGGTGACACATCGCCGAAGGTTCTTCAAAAAAGCATTTTTTACATATGTAATGTAAAGAGCAGCCTGAACATTCTCTGCTGATAATTCTGTTGAATTGATCATAGTATTCATTGATCTTTTTCAGGTCGAACTGAATCTTGCCATTAAGGAACGTCCCGAACGGGAATCTTCGGTTGACTTTCTCGCATGGATAAAACATCCCGTCTACTGTCAGGAATATCTTTTTTGCAAAGAGAAAACAACCCCTCAGATACGGATTCTGAGATAATAGCGAAATCTTGTCCGTGATTTCGAGGGAGGAGTTCAATTTACTGGCCTCTTCAACAAGATCGTAGACATCTTTATGCTTTTCATATAGCTCAGTCATTTCATGATCGCTCACTCCGTTATAAGGGAGGACTTTTTCTCTTCCAGGAATGATTCCTTCCTGCGATACTTCGGTAAGGACCGGGGTTTTCTTATACTGCGAAAAAAAATCGCAGATTGATACAATATCCGAATCTTTGTGCAAGACAGAAATAATCCCGATTTTGTTGGCGAAATACTCCGGGTATTTCTTTGATATAAGCTTCAGGTTCTCGTTAACACGAGAAAAAGAGCATCGGTTGTTTTTGTATACCCTGTGTCTGTCAGCTTCTTCATCGCCATCCAGACTGACCAGTATCCGGAAATCATTCTCTTTAAGATAATCGATGTGTCTGTTAAGCAAAGAACCGTTTGTCGTCATGGAAAACTGAAATACAATCTCCGGAAACTCTCTCTTGCAGAAGGATATTATTTTCCGGATCAGACTGAAATTCATGAGGGGCTCTCCTCCGTAAAAAGATAGCTCTAATTTATTGCTGTGCAACAAGTTTTTCTTTGATAGCAGAAATTTTAAACAATCAATACAGTCTTCTTCGGGCATATCGTGATTACGTTCGGAATGAGTGCTGACAGTGTTGTACATTTCTCCATAGTAGCAATACCTGCACTGGAAATTGCATTTCTCCGTAACTTCAATGACAATCTGAGGAACTGTTGAAATACTCTGTATTATGTCTTGTTCTGAGATATTTTCTATCGGATTAATATTGTAGGCTTGTTCCTTTGAAAGAAGCTGTAGAACGAAGTCGTAATGCTCTGAAATATCTTCATCCGTATAATCTTCAATCTCGCGGATGAAATAATCAGAGCTCAAGATAACTCTGTTCTTATTATATTCGTCCTTTAGTTTTGTCCCGATATGATAATGCAGACTGTCTATAGGATAAATGTAGTCCGATCTTTTGTCGTAAACTATGAAATCAGCATCCTTCTTGATGAATAGAAGGTCGGATCCTTTTATTGTCATTGTCCCCAGGAAATTATATAATCAAGCCATATAAACAGTGCAGATTTCTTTATTGGCAGAAATCTGCACTGTCATCTGAAGTTAAGTTTCTAAGCGTAATACTTCTTCTGCTCTTTTACAGGAGGATTGTTTTTCCTCAAGTTCTCCATGCAGTGATTAACACTTGTAGCTGCATCACCTTTACAGTTTGTTCCGCTACAGGTGACGCCTCCGGCTGCTAATTGAACATCTTGAGTAGCTGCACCCTGGCCCCAAACCTCGTGCATCTCATTTTCTGCCATAAGCTCTGATGAGAGCTGAAGCAGATTGACTCTTTTTTCGCTTTTCATTTTTTTAGTTTTTTGAGTTTATATGATTAGTATGCAGGCTAAGATTCTGCCTGCAAAGCTAAAGATCGTGAATCTTTTTGTCAATTACTATCCCTTTGTGGATTGATTAAGATGTCGTAGCTTGATAACTATCTGAGCTCTAATGCGATAGCAAAATGGGGCGTTAGGGTGGAGTTATCGCTGTAAATAATATATCTAGGCTATCATATTGATTATAATGGAGTTATGGCGCAAGCATCCGACTTGTGCCGTTAGTGTTTTTATAAAGCGTTGTCTGATAGCTCTTTAGGTGGATTTATTTCTCGGTGCGGAAGATTTTGTAGCCGATGGCGGCTATTGCCATGCTCATCAACGGGGAAATTATGTTGAAGAAACAGTATGGAAGATAGACCAGAGTTGGGATGCCGAGGATTGTGGCCTGGGTCATTCCGCAGCTGCTCCATGGGAATAGTGGAGAGGTGACTGTGGCGGAATCTTCGACGCTTCGGCTGAGAAGCCGGCTTTCGTAGCCCTGGCGGGCATAGATGTCCTTATAGATATTGGAAGTAAGGATTATCGATAGATACTGGTCGGAAACCAGACCGTTGAGGATGGTTCCTGTGCATACGGTCGAAGCGACCATCCCCGTACGCCTGCGCGCCAGAGGAATGATCAGCGAGGCGATATGGTGCAGCATTCCGCTGGCCTTGAGACATCCTCCGAAGCACATCGCGCAGATTATCAGGTAGACAGTATTCAGCATGCCCAGCATGCCCCTCGAAGTCACCAGTTCATTGACGGCCTCGACTCCCGTATCGACTGCGACGGTATCATAGATGGTATCAATGATGCCCGCCAGCATCAGCTTGGCGTCCGAAACCGTGCCTGTGATGCCGTGTGCGATAGCCGCAGAACTGCCGATCTCCCGAATCAGGTCAGGCTGGAACAGCACGGCGAAGATGGCCGCAACGGCAACGCTCAGTCCCAGGACAATCAGGGCCGGCAGCTTCTTTGCGATCATGAAACCGGTCGCAAGCGGCACCAGCAGAAGCCATGCGGAGATATGGAACTTCGACTCGAGAGTCTCAGTGTAGACTGCTATATCCCCGGCGTCGGTCCCGTTATGGGTGAATCCGAGCACGGTAAAGAGAATCAGCGTAATCACTATCGACGGTACTGTCGTGAAGAACATGTATCGTATATGGTCGAACAGCGGCACTCCGTTGATCGACGAAGCCATGACCGTGGTGTCCGAAAGAGGGGAGATCTTGTCTCCGAAATATGCGCCAGAGATTATCGCACCGGCGATCAGTCCGTCGCTGAAGCCTTCGGCTTTTCCGATTCCGAGCAGGGCGACTCCGATTGTCGCGATGGTCGTCCATGAACTTCCGATCATTATCGAGACGGCGGCGCATATCACGCAGGCGGTCAGCAGGAAGAACTTCGGGGAGATTATCTTGACTCCGTAGCAGATCAGCGTAGGGATGACTCCGCTCATGGTCCATGTACCCGAGATCGCTCCGATCAGGAACAGGATTACGATCGCAGTCGTGATGTCTCCGATGTTGCTCTTAATGGCCTCTTCGAACCTGGACCATGGGGCCTTGAAGAGCCACATGGATAGCCAGATGCAGATGCCGGCCGCCGTCAGCAGGGAGACCTGGCTGGCTCCGAGAATGGAGTCGCTGCCGAAGATGCTGATGTCGAAGGCCAGCATTACAACAAGCACCGCTACGGGGATAAGCGAGATGCAGGTTCTGATTATAGAAGTCCGTTTCATATGATCCGTTTAATATGTGAATGAGCTGCCTCCGAGGAACTCTCTGAGGAGTGAGGTAGGAGGGATTTCCTTGTCAGGAACCGGGGTGAAGTAGCTAAGGAACTTCAGCAGACGGTGAGCCTCGCTGTACTCCGGACAGTTCTTAGGCACGCTCTGGAGAATCGGAATCGCATGGGCTTTCAGCACCGCGAATTCGATAAGATAAGCCGAGTTGAACATCATGTCTGCGAGCTCCTGATAAGGGTATATCCACTGGTGCTCGGCCCTGCGGACCATCGGCCACTGGCTGATCGATTCGCGGGCTGTGAATGCGCCTTTGTTGTAGTCTCTGATGATCCTTCTGAGCAGACGGTTGTCGCTCGTAGGGATGCAGTTATGGTTGTCCAGCGAGGCGCTGGTCATGGTGTTTATGAATATGCGGAACTTTGCGCTCTCGTCGATCCTGTCGGTAAGGGCAGGGTTGAGGGCGTGGATGCCCTCGATAAGCAGGATCTTGCCCGGGCCGAGCTGGATATGCTTTCCATTGAACTCTCTGATACCGGTCACGAAGTTGAACTCCGGAACCTGGACATCTTCGCCGTCCAGCATACGGATGATGGCATTCTCCATCATCTCGTGGTCGACTGTCTCGAAGTTGTCGAAGTCGTAGCTGCCGTCCGGGAATTTAGGGGTGTCAACCCTGTTGACGAAATAGTCGTCGGTGGACATGGACATAGGCTGAAGACCGCAGGCCTTGAGCTGGATGCTCAACCTCTTGCAGAAGGTGGTCTTACCGCTGCTGCTCGGGCCGGTTATAAGCACGACCTTGACAGGCGTCTCGGACTCATAGCGGCGGAAGATCTCTTCGGCTATCTGTACGATCTTCTTCTCCTGAAGGGCCTCTGCGACCTGGATCAGCTCGCTGGCATGGCCTTCGCGGCAGGCGTGGTTGACGTCTCCTACATTGGCCATCCTCATGATGATGTTCCACTTCAGGTTCTCGTTGAACATCTCGAACGTCTTCGGCATGTCCACGAACTTTGCCAGTTTCGTAGGGTCTTTCCTGTCAGGGACGCGGAGAAGGATTCCGTTGTGGAAGAGCTGGATGCCCCAGACTTTGAGGAAGCCTGCGGTAGGGACGAGGCGGCCATAATAGTAGTCCACGGTATCGCCGAGGGTGTAGTAGTCGGTATAGACTTCGTCTCCGGTTTCGAGCAGCTTGACCTTGTCGTCCATGCCGTTCTTGCGGAAGATTTCGATTGCCTTTTCAGTCTCGACTTCGTAGCGGTGGAACGGAACATTCTCGTCCACGATCTGACGCATCCGCGCTTCTATGAGCTTTATGTCTTCTTCGGTGAGAGGGCTTTCGTCGACTTTGTGAAGATGGCAGAAATATCCGTTGGAGATTGGATGCTCCATGAAGACTTTGCTTCCCGGGAAGACTTCCATCGAAGCCTTGTAAAGCAGGAAGTAAAGGGAACGTCTGTAGACTCTCAGTCCACTGGCGTTGGTGACGTCAAGAAATTCCACTTCCTTGTTGTGGTATGCTCTGTAGCGGAGTCCCTGGGATACGTTGTTGACTTTGGCAGAGACGATAGGATACGGCTTCTCGAAGTCGAATTCGTCTATCATCTGCTCCAGAGATGTGCCCTCGGGGAACTTCTTCGAGGTGCGGGAATTCTTGCAATAAATCTGCATCATAGGTGAAAAGGCTTTATCTGACAAAATTAGATATAATCCGTATAAAAAACAAAGCAGGCCGACATTTCTGCCAGCCTGCCCTGCACATTTATCTAATATATGACTTAGAAAATTTCCTGCTCGTTACCGCCTTCGTTTCCGCCGTTGTTCTCGTCATTCTTGTGACCGAACGGCTTCCTTGGACGGTCGCTGTTCCTGTGACCTTCGTGGCGGTCTCCGCCTTTGCGGTCACCACGCTCCCTGCGCTCACCGCGGTCTCCGCCTCTGCGTTCGCCGCGATCCTTGCGCTCGCCACGGTCTCCGCCGTTTCCGCGAGGACGACGCTCAGGCTCTACATAGCCTTCCGGCTTGTCGGTAAGAGCCCTCATGGAGAGTCTCATCTTGCCGGTCTTGTCGTCGATCTCGAGGAGCTTGACATCAACCTCCTGTCCTACTTCGAGGACATCGGCGACATTCTCGGTCTTGTTCCATGCGATCTCGGATACATGGAGAAGGCCTTCCTTTCCAGGGAGGATCTCTACGAACGCACCGAAGTCGAGGATTGAGACAACCTTGCCGTGGTAGGTCTGGCCGACCTCAGGCACAGCGCAGATATTGTTGATCCACTCGAGAGCCTTGTCCATTGAATCCTTGTCTGTTCCGAAGATATCGACAACGCCTTCGTTGTTCTCCTCGGTGATGGTAATTGTGGTACCGGTTTCTTTCTGGATCTTCTGGATGGTCTCGCCGCCCTTTCCGATGACAGCTCCGATGAAGTCGGAAGCGATGCGGATCTGGACGATGCGAGGAACGAATGGCTTGTAGTCCTCACGAGGCTCGCTGATGGTCTTCATCATCTCGCCCATGATGTGCAGACGGCCCTGACGAGCCTGCTCGAGAGCCTTCTCGAGTACTTCGTAAGAAAGACCGTCAACCTTGATATCCATCTGGGTAGCGGTGATACCGTCCTTGGTACCTGCTACCTTGAAGTCCATGTCACCGAGGTGGTCCTCGTCACCGAGGATATCGGTAAGGATGGCGTAACGGTCGTTAGGACGCTCTGCGTCTGTGATAAGACCCATTGCGACACCGGCGACCGGCTTGCGGATCTTGACACCTGCATCCATGAGTGCAAGGCAGCCACCGCAGATTGAAGCCTGTGATGAAGAGCCGTTAGACTCGAGGATATCAGATACGACACGTACTGCATAAGGGAATTCCGGAGCCTTTGGCATGACAGCCTTGAGGGCTCTCCATGCGAGGTTTCCGTGTCCCACCTCGCGGCGGCCTACGCCTCTCTGGGCCTTGGCCTCACCAGTTGCGAATGGAGGGAAGTTATAGTGGAGGACGAACTGCTGGGTCTCCTGTACGAGAACCTCGTCCATCTCTTTCATGTCAAGCTTTGTACCGAGGGTAACGGTAGCGAGGGACTGAGTCTCGCCACGGGTGAAGATTGCGCTACCATGTGCGCATGGGAGGCAGTCTACTTCGCACCAGATAGGACGGACCTCGGCGCACTGACGGCCGTCGAGACGGAGACCTTCGTCGAGAATCATGTTCCTCATGGCCTCTTTCTCCTCATGGGCATAATATCTTGCGACCATGGCTGCCTTGGCCTCCTGATCCTCCTCGGAGAGAGTAGCGAGGAAGTCTGCCTTGATCTGCTCGAAGCCTTCGCTGCGCTCCTGTTTAGGTTTTGCAGACTTGGCAAGGGCATAGCACTTGTCGTAGCAGAAGTCGTGGACTGCTTTACGGAGATCCTCGTCCTCCTCGTCGTGAGGATAGTCTCTCTTGACAGTCTTGCCGCACTCTTCATTGAGTTCCTTCTGGACACGGCAGTGACGCTTGATTTCTTCGTGAGCGAACTTGATGGCGCCGAGCATTACATCCTCGGTAACCTCGTTCATCTCACCTTCTACCATCATGATGTTCTCTTCTGTTGCTGCAACCATGAGCTCGAGATCAGCCTTCTCCATTTCAGAGAAAGTCGGGTTGATCACGAACTGGCCGTCGATGCGGCATACGCGAACCTCTGAGATAGGTCCGAGGAACGGAAGGTCGCTGGATGCGAGGGCTGCAGAAGCTGCGAGTCCTGCGAGAGCATCAGGCTGTATATCCTTTTCGGCTGAGATCAGCCAGATGTTTACGAATACTGCAAGGTGGAAATCATCCGGGAAGAGCGGTCTGAGAGCTCTGTCCACAAGTCTTGCGATAAGGATTTCATAGTCGGAAGCTTTTCCTTCACGTTTCATGAAGCCGCCAGGGAATCTTCCTGCAGCGTAGAATTTCTCCTTGTAGTCAACCTGGAGAGGAAGGAAGTCGGTTCCTTCGGTTACTTCTTTAGCACATGTGACGGTGGCGAGAAGCATTGTGCCTCCCATTTTTACGACTGCCGAGCCGTCTGCCTGCTTGGCAAGTTTTCCGGTCTCGATCTCGATGACTCTACCGTCGGAGAGTTCGATCTTTTTGTTGATGATGTTCATTATTACTGCTTTTACCGCTATTTCAATCGCTGACCGTCAGCGAATTCTAATCTCAAAAAAAATGGGCTTGTCCTCTTCTGGGACAAGCCCTGTTTCCTATCCGTAGATTATCGACGGAGACCAAGCTCCTTGATGATTGCTCTGTATCTCTCGATGTCTACTTTCTGGAGGTAATCCAAAAGCTGACGTCTTTTACCTACGAGACGGAGAAGGGAACGACGGGTAACCACGTCTTTCTTGTTCTTCTTAACGTGCTCGGTAAGGTGAGCGATACGGTAGGAGAATAAAGCAACTTGACTCTCTGGAGAGCCGGTGTCTGTATTGGACTTTCCGTACTTCGCGAAAATCACTTGCTTCTTTTCAGGCATTAAATATTCAGCCATCATTGCAAAAAATTTTAAATTAATAAATTGTTAATCAGCTGCTTGACCGCAAATTTCCGGACGTGTAGCACGAAAATTGGCGAAAAAAGCGTTGCAAATTTAGGGATAAATTCCGAGAAATCAAACCATTTCGCGTTTTAATTGGCCGAGAGAAGAGCGGTTGCCTCATCGACGGAGAGGGCGTCCTCTACGCTGAAACCGCCGTTGCGGGTGCGGCAGAGACTGTCGAGATGCGCTCCGGTCCCGAGAGCTTCGCCCAGATCGCGGGCAAGAGCGCGGATGTATGTGCCTTTGCTGCAAGCCACCCTTATCTCAGCATGAGGCAGATGCAGCGAGCTGTTGTCGGTGACATTGATCCTGCTGCTGGCGCCTTCGGCGGCTTCGATTTCGGAGGCAGGGATGCCGTCCGGGCAGTATCGGAGCAGCTCTATCGAGCTGATGGTGATTCGCTGCCGGGCCAGAGTCTCCGCGTCTGCATGGTCAAAACTCTCTCCGGAGGCCATCGCCTCGCGGTATTTCTTCCTTGCGAGTTCATAGGCGCGGACGCCGTCGACGGATTTGGCGGAGAAGAGGGGAGCGATCTGCTCCTGCTCTCCGAGAAAGCCGGGCAGGACAGCCCTGACTGACTCTTCGCTGACTCCGTCGTGAGGGTAGAGCCTGTCTATCTCTTTTTCCAGGTCGTATGAGGGAGTCGTCGCGCCGAAGGTGATACCGGCTATGTACTCCTTGTCATGTTTCTGGAGCGTCTCAGCGAGTTTGGTGGCGTTGCCGATGCACACCAGCAGTACGCCGGTGGCGAGGGGATCGAGAGTCCCCGCGTGGCCGACTTTCAGGTTCTTCTTGCCGAAATGGCGTTTTGCCGCATACTTGACTTTGCGGATCACGTCGGCTGAAGTCCATCGGTATGGCTTGTCCACAGGTATGATAATGCCTCCCGGATAGTCTTCTATGCTATTCGAGAGGCATTTCAATTCTTTATTTGCAATCAGCGGGTCCATTAACGGCAAGGCATCTTTTCGATGCGTCTGAGATGCCTTCCGCCTTCGAACTTGGTTTCGAGCCAGGTGTCGATGATGCGCTGGGCCATCCTGTAGGAAATGAACCTTGCCGGCATCACGAGGATGTTGGCGTTGTTATGGGCCTTGACAAGACGGCCGATTTCGGATGACCATGCAAGGCCGGCGCGGATGCCCTGATGCTTGTTCAGGGTCATGGCCATGCCGTTGCCGGTGCCGCAGAGGGCGATTCCGAGCTCGACGCTGCCTTTCTCGACTGCGTTTGCAAGCGGATGGGCCACGTCGCTGTAGTCCATGCTGGCTTCGGAGTCAGTGCCGAAGTCTGTCACTTCAATTCCTTTTTTCCTGAGCCATGCGACAAGCTTGGTCTTGTACTGGAAGCCTGCGTGGTCGCTGCAAATTCCTATTTTCATTTCTTATATGGTTTAGAATCTTTTCCGGTATTTTGTCCGGGTGGCAGGTGGGTCGGGTCCGGAGACCGTGGCCGCCCGCGGCCATCGTGAGCGGGAGGGGCCCAGCCGCTAGGCTGGGAGGGATAGGGCCGGAGGCCCGTAGTCTCAGGACCCGATCCACCTGCCACCAGAATACTCTGGATAACAGTCTATCCCGGAATCAACTGCAATAGACTAAAGCCTGTTACAGATATAGCTGATTCGGGAGGCGAGTTCCTCGCGACCGATCAGGGACACGATGTCGGCGATACCAAGTCCGCTTGAAGCTCCCGCGAGCGCAAGACGGAGGCAGTTCATCACCTTGCCCATAGGCCACTCGTTACCCTTGATATACTCCTCGAGCTTGCCTTCCAGCACTTCTTTCTCAAGGCTGAAGTCGGAGCCGGTCACGAACTCGGCAGCTTTCACTGCGAGCTCATAGTTCTCCGGTTTCCAGAACTTGTCCACGTCCTTGGCAAGGAACGGCGCAGTAGCGGCGTCGTCATAGACCTTGGCGCGCGGATCGGCAGCCCTTCTAGGATCCTCCGGCTTCTGCTCCACAGCAGCTCCGGCCTTCACTCCGAAAGCCTCGAACTCCGAAGGGGCGATGAACAGATAAGAAGCGATTGTCCAGAAATCAGCCACGAAGGTTGCGCGCTCCTTGACAAGATGCACTACCTTGAGGACATAATCCTTTGTATAGACATGTGCCTTGAAGTCAGCCTCGGCTGCAGCTGCATCCACTACCTTGAGTCCGTGGGACTCGAGGACAGGGATGAACAGGGCTGCGAGTTCCTCGTCAGACTTGAGGCGCAGGTATTCCTTGTTGTACCAGCGGGCTTTCTCAGGATTGAAACGCGCGCCGGATTTGACGATGCGGTCGAGGGAGAACGCAGGGATGAGCTCGTCGATGGTGAACATCTCGCGGTCGTCGCCCGGATTCCATCCGAGGAAGGCGAGAAGGTTGACGAAAGCCTCAGGGAAGTAACCGTCCTCGCGATATCCTCTGGATACTTCTCCGGCAGGGTTGACCCATCTGAGAGGGAATACAGGGAAGCCGAGCTTGTCGCCGTCGCGCTTGCTGAGCTTGCCCTTTCCGTCAGGTTTGAGAAGAAGGGAAAGATGCGCGAAACGAGGCTGGGTCTCCTCCCATCCGAAAGCCTTGTAAAGCATATAATGCAGAGGCAGGGAAGGAAGCCACTCCTCTCCGCGGATAACCTCTGTAATCTCCATGAGGTGGTCGTCCACGATATTGGCGAGGTGGTAAGTCGGCAGTTCGTCGGCTCTCTTCCAGAGCACCTTGTCGTCGAGAGTGTCGGTATTCATCTCGATATGTCCGCGGATAAGGTCGTCCATCTTGACGACGGTATTCTCGGGCATCTTGAAGCGGATGGTCCAGTCAGATGTCTCCTCCAGCAGTCTCTTTGTCTCCGCCTCGCTGAGGGTGAGGGAATTGCGGAGCTCCTTGCGGGTCTGCTGGTTGTAGATGAAGGTCTGGCCGGCGGCCTCTGCGGTAGAACGCTTTGCGTCAAGCTCCTCCGCGCTGTCGAAAGCGTAGTAGGCGTTGCCTGAAGCAACGAGCTGCTCGGCATATTTGCGATATATAGGTTTGCGCTGGCTCTGACGGTAAGGAGCATGAGGATGGCGCTCCGATGGCGTCTCTACGACATTTCCGTCCTTATCGACACCCTCGTCCGGAATGATTCCGCACCAGTTGAGGGCTTCGATGATATATTTTTCGGCTCCGGGCACGAACCTGTGCGAGTCGGTATCCTCGATTCTTATGATGAAATCGCCTCCATGCTGCTTCGCATAGAGATAATTGTAAAGGGCTGTCCTGACTCCGCCCATATGCAGAGGGCCGGTAGGAGACGGCGCAAATCTTACTCTCGTTCTTCTTTCCATTGTCTTACGTATTAGAAGTCTGCGCAAGACGCGCAGACCCTTATAATCCGCAAAGATAACCAAAAGTAATCAGAAACGAAGAAAAAAGTTTTGACAGAGTGCTATCTGGCTTTGTTGGTACAGCTGGAAGCGCCAGAAGTCTTGATGTCGAGACTGCCGCTGACATTGACGGAAGCATGGGAAGCTCCACTGAGACGGACGTTACCTTCATTGGCATGGAAGTCCGGAGCAATAAGGTTCGACGCTCCGCTTCCTTCAAATCTGATGAAGTCGCCTTTTCCGGAGAGCTTTATGCTCGATGCTCCGCTTATATGGCCATAGAAATCGCCGCAGTCGACATTCATGTCAAAATTGGAGGCTCCGCTCAGGGCAGCCTTGACGCTGTCGAATGCTCCGTCTAAATCGAGAGTTGAAGCTCCGCTCATATGGATATCGGCTTTGCTTCCTTCCACGAGCAGACCTTTTGCGTTGGAAGCTCCGCTAAGCTCGATCCTGAAATCTCCGTTGTCGCAGATGAATTTACCCTCGGCTATAAGCGAAGCGGCGCCGGACAGCTTGACACGGTATAGTTCCGGAGCGGTCACGAAAACCTTGATCTTGCCGCTGTTTCTTCTTGAACGGATTCTTATTCCCTCTCTGGAAATAGAGATGCCGCTTTTGTAGATACCCGGTTTCACGGAAAGATTGAGAGTCTTGCCGGAAACACCGATTTCGACGAAATCCGCGAGCCATTCTGAAACTTCAACTCTTACGCTCTGGACAAGTCCATGAGTAACGTGGACTTCATAGATATCGTCGGCAGTTATACCTCTGAACTCTTCAAGATCGTATTCGTTGACGATGACTTTGTCAGACTCCTTTCCTGCGAGAGCCTCGACTGCGAAGATCGCCATGATGACAGCGATCAGTAGTGCTATTTTTCTTATCATATCAATGCGTTTTTACTTATTAGACGTAAAAACCACAGAAATGCAACAAAAAAATTCGTTTTTTTTATTCATCCTCTGTCCGGCGCCTCGGAGCACGTCTGATAGCGGCTATTTCCTCGAGTTCGCTCTTGCTCTGGCCTGGAGGCAGAATAAGCACCGGCTTCTTGTCCGGGGCGAAATTGAACTTGCGGACATTATCCGTAGTACTGTAGCCGACCTTGATTGTCTCGATATCTTCGTCCGGAAGAGAAATCTCCTCTCCTCGAGGAGTCTCTTCGGGCTTGTATTCGAAGTCCTTGTCGATAAGGATAAGTTTTCCGAGATCCGTACCGGTGATTCCGATAAGGTTCATCTTGAATCCTGTCGCAATCACGGTAATCTGAATCTTGTCTCCGACCTCAGGATTCTCGTCATATACAAGACCCTGCTTGAACTTGCGCGTACCTCCGGTATGCTCCGCAATAAGGTCACTGATGGCCTTGAGGTCATCCATCTTGAGGCCCTGGTCGTTTGCTCCGCAGGTGATATTTACAAGCAGGTTCTGAGAAGTCTTGAGGTCGAAATCGTTAAGAAGCGGGGACTCGAGAGCACCGCGCACCGCCATGTTGAGACGGTCCGGACCTGTGCCGATTCCGCAGCCCATAAGGGCCATTCCGCTATTTTTCATCATATTGCGGACATCCTTGAAATCGACGTTGACATAGCCTGTGCGGCTGATGATCTCGGTAATTCCGCGGACTGCCGTGGCAAGGACTTCGTCCGCATGCGGGAAAGCCTCGTGCACTAGCTGGTTGCCGTAGAATTCGTAAAGTTTTTCATTGTTTATTATAAGAAGGGAATCGACATTGTGCTCCAGTTCGTGGATGCCGTCGATAGCCTTTGAAATTGTGTCGTCTCCTTCATTCTTGAAAGGCAGCGTGACAACAGCGACGGTAAGTATACCTTTATCCTTGGCCATCTTGGCGATGACAGGGGATGCTCCGGTACCGGTACCTCCGCCCATTCCGGCCGTGATGAAGATCATCTTGGTCTCCGGCGTGAGCAGTTTCTCCGCGATGGCGTCCTGGGACTCCAGCGCGGCGTTGCGGCCTTCTGTAGGATTCGTTCCTGCGCCGAGACCTTCTCCGAGCTGAATCTTTATAGGGACATTGCTCTTCTGGAGGGCCTGGGCGTCAGTATTGCAGACGATGAAGTTGCAGCCTTTGACCTTCTGGTTGTACATGTAGGTGACAGCGTTGCAGCCGCCTCCTCCGATTCCGATGACCTTGATCATGGAAACGTCCGGAACCCAGTCGCTCGGGGTTACACTATCTATGATTTCAAAATTCTCGTTCATGGCTTCTATATTTCTTCTTCGTCAATATCCTTTGATAAATTGTCAATCTTGCCCATGAGTTTCTGCCATGTCACTATGAGTGATGACGGCTTCGACTGCTTGGCAGGCTTCTCTTTCTTCTCCTCCGGGACAGTGCCGCCGAACAGGTCGACAGGCGGCTCCTGCGTCTCTTCCTCGATGAATCTCTCCACCGGCTTCTCAATCTCGACCGCAGCGTTTCTTACAGGAGTCTCCGGTGCTGTTATGCAATTGATGAGATTGTCCTCCTTGGCGGAAAGGATCATTCCGATTGAAGTAGAAGCGGACGGATCCTTGACTCCCGGACAGCCGGAAGCCGAAAATTTGTTGCGAGGCACGCCGGTACGCACGTTATATCCGGAAATCTCCTTGATATAGTTGGCGATATTGGTAAGCTTCGCGCCTCCGCCGGTGATAACCACTCCGCTGCGGAGATTGTCGGCAAGCCCGCTGACCTGGATCTCATAGAGCATGGCTTCTACGATTTCGCGGACGCGGCATGTGATAAGGTCCGAGAGATAATGGACAGGGATCTGCTTCAGACCGTCCATGTCGTCTCCCTCGATCTGGATTATCTTCTCGCCGAGAGTCTGGAGCTTCTCAGGCATGCAGGCTCCGAAGGCCAGTTTTATGTTCTCCGCAAGTCTCTCGGAGATATGGCACTCGTTGCTGATATCGTGGGTAATCGAATTGCCGCCGAACGGAATCGAAGCGTAGAAGCGGAGTATCTTGCCCTGATATATGGTCACTGACGTAGCTCCGGCGCCGAAATCGATGAGGGCGACGCCGCTGGACATCTCGTCCTCGGTCAGCACTGCCTTGGCCTGTGAGTTAGGGGTGAAGTAGCGGCTGGCGATGGCTATGTCGAGATCGTTGAAGATCTTGTCGATAGTCTTGATGGAGCTCTTCTTTCCGATGAAAAGCTTGAAGTTGCCTTCGAAGACCTGGCTGATCACTCCGATGATGTCGTTCTCGATGAGCTGGAATTCCTCGTCGTCAGAGAAAGACTGGGCGACTGCGCCATAGAGTTCCTCCTTTTCCGGATCTTCGATAGGGTAGTCGTTCTGGGCCATCATCTTGAGGCTCTCCACCTCTTCCTTGGTGATGCTCTCGTCCGGGTTGGTCCTGTCCACCCTCGCTTTGGCGACTTCCTGACGGATGTCGCAGCGTGGAAGTCCGACCACGACCTGCATGATCTTTATGTTCAATTCGCTTTCTGCCTCGGCGATGGCCTCCTTTACAGGATCGGCTGCCTTCTTCGGGTTGAAGACGGCGCTGTTCCTGATTCCGGCTGACGGGCGCTCTTTATAATAGAGAATCTGCACATCCTCGCCGGAAATCCTGGCGACTGTCAGCGCAATTTTCGCCGTACCCATGTCTACGGCTGCAATGTATCTCTCGTCCATATATCTTGTTTTTTTATTTTCTGCAGATTATCTGTCCGTCATATTTGACATTGACAGTCTTGTAATTCATCTCCTGCTTTGCAGGGTAGATATATCTGTAATAATCCTCCATCCTCGAGAACTTTGCCTTGTAATCCTCCGGACGGCCGAAGATGAACTTCTCGACGCCTTTTCTCGGGATCATGACAACGTCCCCCCGCTCGTCGACCGTTATCTGGACGATCGACTCCGACCATGTCTTGCTTCCTCCGATGAAACGGACCATGCCTATTATTCCGTCCAGCCAGGCCTTCTCCTTAGGATCCGAAGGATAGCCCTTGAATCCGCTGCCGGCAGACAGGGGAATGTTTCCGTCGATGATCGGCACTCTCGAAGTATAGTTGGACTGGAGCGGGAATATGAACCCGGTCTCGTCGGCATAGTACCCTGTCTCGCCCTTCTGGAACCGCACTACCGGTTCTCTCTGGGTTATCTCTACATGGAGCATGCCATCGGTCGTCGTATAGGCCTCGCTCTTGAGTATGGCGCTCCGGCCGTCCAGGACTGTCTCGATCTTCTTCAGGTCGACGCTGTCCAGTCTCTGGCCCATATAGACGCCATAGTCTCTTTCGATATATCTTTTTACGTCAGCTTTGCTTACGAAACTAAGGCTGGTGCTGTCCATGATTTCGACCTCCAGCCCGGTACATGTCAGCAGCGTCTTCTGCTCGCGGCTCAGGGTGCTGAGCACGACCAGGAGGCAGACCGCGAGAACCGTGGCCACAAAAGCGATCGAATATCTATAGACAGCTTTCATCTAAATTCTCTTCTTAAGCATCTCAGTAATAGGCTCGATGAACCTGTCTACATTGCCGGCTCCGAAGGTTACCAGAACGTCAAGAGGTTCCTTCTCGAGATAATCCATAAGCTCTTCCTTGCGGATAAGCACCTTTTCCGGAGCCGTGACCTTGTCGAAGATGATCTCCGAAGTCACTCCCGGAATAGGCTCCTCCCTGGCTGGATAGATGTCCAGAAGGATAAGTTTGTCCACTTTGCTGAGAGCCTCGGCGAAATCCGCCGCGAAGTCCCTCGTTCGGGTGTAGAGATGCGGCTGGAAAATAGCCGTAAGCTTTCTTCCCGGGAAAATGTCCCTCATCGAGCTGATAGCCGATGAAAGCTCCTTCGGGTGGTGGGCATAGTCGTCGATATAGGACAGTTTCTCAGTGTTGAGATGGATGTCCAGACGACGCAGTACTCCCTGGAAATTACCGATTCCGTGTTTCACCTTCTCCGGAGCGAGACCATAGCTGAGGCAGATTGCCGCTGCGGCGATGCTGTTCTCGGCATTGACCCAGCCCGGGACTCCGACCTTGACGTCATGGATCACTCCGCCCGGATACCTGAGGTCGTAGATGAAATATCCGAGGTTGTCCGGATGGGCGTTTTCGGCATGGAAATCAGCCTCGGGATCGTTGTATGAGTAAGTAAGTATCTTCGCTTTGGTATCGGCCTCGGAAACAGGAAGCCCCTTCTTTATGATCAGGGTGTCGCTTACCTGCGCGGCGAAGTCCCTGAAAGCCTGCTGGTATGTGTCGAGGTCGCCGTAGATGTCGAGATGGTCAGCGTCCATCGCGGTGATCACCGCAATCTTCGGGAAAAGCTGGAGGAATGACCTGTCGAACTCGTCAGCCTCGGCAACCACGACCGGATTGTGGCTGGTAAGCAAGTTTGTGCCGTAGTTCTTGGATATGCCTCCGAGGAAGGCGGAACAGCCCTCGCCGCTATCCTTGAAGATATGGGCGGTGAGAGTGCTGGTCGTAGTCTTCCCATGGGTTCCCGCAACGGCAAGGCAGGCCTGGCCCTTGGCGATCTCGCCCAGGACCCTCGATCTCTTGAGCACCGAGTAGCCGTGCTTCTGCACATATTTGAGCTCGCTCATGTCCGCAGGGATGGCGGGAGTATAGACCACAAGGGTGTTTTCCACGTCCTTCGGGACATAGTCGGTATTGTCTTCATAGTGGACGTCGATTCCCTCGGCCTGCAGCTGTGCTGTCAGATCCGACGGGGTCTTGTCGTATCCGCTCACGTTAAGTCCTTTGAATTTCCAGTAACGGGCGATTGCGCTCATCCCGATACCTCCGATTCCGATGAAATATATGTTTCTGTACATGTTATTTAACAAGTTTATATGCTTCGTCAGCTATTACCTGCGCTGCGTCTGTAAGCGCAAGCTTAGCTATATTCTGTTCGAGACACTGGATCCTTTCTCCGTCGTGGATAAGCTCCATGGCAGTCTCCATAAGTTTCTCTGATGCATCCGCATCCTTGACCATCACCGCGGCGCCTTTGTTTACAAGGGCCATGGCGTTGTGAGTCTGGTGGTCTTCAGCGACATTCGGCGACGGCACGAAGATAGCGGCCTTGTGGGCGGCGCAGAGTTCTGAAACCGTGCTCGCTCCGGATCTGGACACCACGACATCGGCGACGGCATAGGCAAGATCCATGCGGCTGATGAAATCCGAGTACCAGATATTGTCGATATTGACGCCCTTTATCTTCATATCCTCCATGAACCTGTCGATTCCCTCCTTGTAGTAGCGTCCGCACTGCCAGATGACCTGGACGTTTTCTCCTCCCGGGCAACCCTCGGAGATCCACTTTCTCATGGCCCTGTTGAGGGTCCCGCTTCCGAGACTTCCTCCGACCACGAAAAGATGCTCCATTCCCGGATTGAGACCATAGAACCGCAGACCTTCCAGGATCATGTCCTTGTCGGCCGGGACTATGTCGGCGCGGATCGGATTTCCGCTCATCACTATCCTGTCGGCGGGGAAGAACTTCTCCATGCCTTCGTATGCGACGCAGATCTTAGAGGCTTTCTTCCCGAGAATCCTGTTCGTCAGCCCGGCGAAACCGTTCTGCTCCTGGATGAGACAAGGAACTCCGGCTTTTTCGGCTGCACGGAGCATCGGGGCGCTGGCATAGCCGCCGACTCCGATCGCGATGTCCGGTCTGAACTCCTTTATGATCCTCCGGGCCTTGCGCAGGCTCGAAAGAACTTTGAACGGTACCTTAAGATCATTGATGATGTTCTTGAGGTTAAGCTGTCTCTGAAGGCCCACTATAGGCAGACCTACAATCTTGTAGCCTGCTGCAGGTACCTTGTCCATTTCCATTTTCCCTTCCGCGCCCACGAACAGTATCTCGCTCTCCGGATTCAGTTCGCGCAGCTTGTTGGCGATGGATATGGCCGGGAAGATATGTCCCCCGGTACCGCCTCCGCTGATAATGATTCTCAATGCTTTATATTCCATAGTTTATCTAATCTATCTGATCGAGATCGTTCAGACTCTCCCTGATCTCGTCAGTTTTTTCAACAATAGGTTTCACTTCTGCCGCAATCTTGTCCATCTTGGCCTTGAC
Source organism: Bacteroidales bacterium WCE2008 (assembly GCA_900167925.1). NCBI lineage: Bacteria > Pseudomonadati > Bacteroidota > Bacteroidia > Bacteroidales > Bacteroidales bacterium WCE2008. The sequence continues at coordinate 97,618 of FUZM01000005.1, read as the reverse complement.
CATACGGCTGATGCTCAGAATAATTCCGAACGCCAGGCTGAACGCCAGGAACGAGGAGTTTCCGTGGCTGATCATCGGCAGCGTCTGTCCCGTAAGAGGGAAGAGGTCGACATTGATCAGCATATGCATGACCGCCTGCCCGGAAATCAGCAGCACCAGACCTGAGATCGCCGTCTTGGCGAACATGTTTTCGCTGTTCCGGACGAGGATCCATCCTCTCGCGAGCAGTCCTCCATAAAGGATCAGCACCAGGATCGCCCCGAGGATTCCGTATTCCTCCACGATGAAACTGAACATATAGTCTTCGAACATGACTGGGACGACATATCTCTGGGTGCTTCGTCCCGGGCCTTTTCCGAATATTCCACCTTCGCTGACAGCGACCTTCGCGCTGATCGGCTGTCGGATCTGGTCCAGCTTCTCCTGGAATTCTGCTGTTCCCTTCGGGAGCTTCTTCAGCTCCTCCTCCGGATCCTCGGACGCCAGGGTGATACGTCCGACCGCAGTTCCGAAACGCTGGAAGATCTTGCCTCCGGAAACGAAATACAGTCCGATACATCCGGCCACCAGTCCGATTCCGACGACGCCATAGATCAGCATGTCCCTTATACGTATACCTCCGATCAATATGGTCACAAGCATGATCGCTCCGATGAAGAGGGTACTTGAAACGCTGCCCAGCAATATCAGTACGCTGACGCTGAGTATCGGGAAGAAGATATACAGGAACAGCTGCCATTTCCTTTCTCCCATCCATGCGAAAGACTTCGTCTCGGAAAGCAGCTCCGCCAGGGTGAAGCCTTTTTCCCTGTTCCGGGAACTTCCGTCGTCGTTCCAGCGTTCATGATATACATGGATTGCCCAGGAGAGGTACATGACCATGAAAATCTTGACGAACTCGAAGACATGGAGCTGGAATCCGAATATCGTCAGGGCACGGACGGCCCCGTTGATTTCGGAGGCTCTGAAGAACGGAGTCTTGACTCTTATGGCCAGGCACAGCAGCAGGAACATGGATACTCCGTATCCCAGCTGCGATATCACCCTCAGGAATCCTATCTTGCGTATTACCGAATAGCAGAAGACAATTATGCCCAGACCCAGACCGGAGATCAGGAACTGCTCGTTGATGATTGCGGTTCTGGTGCTCTTGCTCTGGATCGCCAGCAGCGGAGTCGATGACGAGATGGCAAGGATGGAGACCATGATCAGTACGAGCACGATCATCCAGATGACCTTGTCACCCTGGAAATCCTGGACGAATCCCCAGAATCCGCTTTCTTTCTTCTGCCTTGACATATTAAAGGTTCCTTACTGCTTCTTTGAATTTCTCACCACGGTCTTCGTAGCAGGTGAACAGGTCGAAGCTTGCGCAGCATGGACTGAGCAGGACGACGTCACCGTCGACGGCAAACTTGCTGGCGGCCTTGACGGCCTCTTCGGCCGATCTTGTCTCCACCATCTTGTCCTTTCCTACGATGGACTCGAAAGCCTCGTAGAACTTATGGTTGTCGACGCCGAGGCATACTATGGCCTTGACCTTGTCCCTTACGAGGTCGGTCAGTACGCTGTAGTCATTGCCCTTGTCGGTACCGCCGACAATCCATACTACAGGTCTCTTCTGGCACTCAAGGGCATACCATGCCGCGTCGACGTTGGTAGCCTTGGAGTCGTTTATGTAGAGTACTCCGCCTACGCTCAGTACCGGCTCCAGACGATGTTCGATAGCCTGGAAGGTAGAGAGTCCTTCGCGGATTGTCTTGTTGTCTATTCCGCTGGCTTTAGCGGCAAGGGCTGCTGCCATGGAGTTGTAGATATTGTGCTTTCCGCCGAGTGCGAGTTCTTCGAGATAGATATCTGTCTCATCCTTCTCGTATCGGATCACGATCTTGTCGTCCTTGAGGAAGGCTCCCTGCTTGACTTCGTCCTTCTGGGTGAAAGGCAGAAGCTTGGCCTGGGTCACGATCTGGCTGAGATGGTTGATAGTTATCTCGTCGTCAGAGTCGAAGATAAAGCAGTCTTCCGGACGGAGATTGCGTATAATCCTGAATTTCGACTTCACGTAATTCTCCATCTTGTAGTCGTACCTGTCGAGGTGGTCCGGGGTGATGTTTGTAATTATCGCGATGTCGGGACGGAAGTCATAGCAGTTGTCCAGCTGGAAACTGCTGATTTCCAGTACGTAATAGTCGTGCTTCTCGGTGGCCACCTGATAAGCGTAGCTCATTCCGATATTGCCTCCCAGACCCACGTTGAGGCCTGCCTGCTGGAGCAGGTAGTAGATCAGGGAAGTAGTCGTGGTCTTTCCGTTGGATCCGGTAATGCAGATCTTCTTGGCCGTGTCGTAACGGCCTGCGAACTCGATTTCGGAGATAATTCCGATACCTTTCTCTTCGATCTTCTTCACCATCGGAACGGTCGAAGGTATGCCCGGGCTCTTGATGACCTCGTCGGCATTCAGAATCAGTTCCTCAGTATGCTGACCCTGCTCGAACGGGATGTCCCATTTCTTGAGAGTCTCGACATACTTCCCGTCTATCTTTCCCTTGTCGGAAAGAAAGACATCGAATCCTTTGACTTTCGCGAGTACTGCGGCACCCACACCGCTTTCCGCACCGCCTAAAACAACTATTCTCGACATTTTTATCAGTGTTTATTATGTTATTATCTCAATTTGAGGAGTGCCAGCGTAGACACTGCCAGTATGATTCCTATTATCCAGAACCGGGCTACTATCTTGGCCTCATGGTGAGGCGGGACAGGAGTATGGAAAATTACGAGTCCGTCCGGTTCTTTCTTCTTCTGGAAATGATGGTGCAGAGGAGAAGAACTCCATATTCTTCTGCCCTGGCCGTATTTCTTCTTGGTGCACTTGAAGTACAGCCTCTGGATAAGCACGGTCCCGCTCTCCGCCACGAAAATTCCGCAGAGGATAGGGAGAAGCAGCTCTTTTCTTATAAGGATGGCGCTAACGCCGATGATTCCTCCGATCGTAAGGCTTCCGGTATCGCCCATGAATACCTGTGCAGGGTAGGCGTTGTACCAGAGGAAGCCGATCAGCGCGCCTACGAATGCGGACATGAAGATCGCGATCTCTCCCGAGCCCGGGATGTACATTATGTTGAGGTAATCCGAATTGACGAGGTTACCTCCAAGCCAGGCGAGGATACCCAGTACGACTCCGACTATCGCGGAGGTTCCGGCTGAAAGTCCGTCCATTCCGTCTGTAAGGTTGGCTCCGTTGGAGCATGCGGTAACGACCAGTATGATCATGAGTACATATATGCCCCACTTTGCGTACCAGCCCCATGTCCCCTTGAATGGAGAGAAAATCTTGTAGTCCAGTTCATGGTCCTTGACGAACGGGATAGTCGTCTTGGTGCTCTTGACTACATCTTCGTTTTTCCATCTTACCGCCGTCTCGGCAATGCTCTCCGCCTCTTCGATGCTGTCGGTTTCGGTGATGGCTACCTTCTCTCTGACTACTATGTCACTGCTGTGCCATACGGTAAGGCCTATTATCAGGCCGAGAAGAATCTGAAGCACCAGCTTTGTCCTCTCGCTTACTCCGCCCTTGTCGTGCTTGAATATCTTGATATAGTCGTCGGCGAATCCGAGACCTCCGCACCAGATGGTGGTGAGGATAAGCAACTGTACATAGATATTGGTAAGGTCGCAGAACAGCAGCGAAGGGACCAGGATGGACAGGATGATGATCACGCCTCCCATTGAAGGTGTCTTGGCCTTGACTTCGGCGCCCTCCGTGCCGAGATCTCTCTGTGCTTCCCCGAAGTTCTTCTTCCTCAGCCAGGCGATCATCCTCTTGCCGATGGTCGTAGTGAAGACCATCGCGGTCACGGTAGCAAGAATTGCCCTGAAGGACAGGTATGTAAACAATCCCTGCCCAGGAATGTCATAATCCTTTAATGCTTCGAATAAATGGTATATCATAGCTTAGTTCAAATTTTCAAATACTTCCTTTACTACTTCGCGCTCGTCGAAGTGGCGATGCTCTGTGCCGATGATCTGGTAGGTCTCGTGACCCTTGCCTGCAAGCAGTATCGCCGCCTTTTCCGGGGCAAGCATTATAGCTGTACGTATGGCCTCCTTGCGGTCGGCTATGAAGATAGCCTTGGAGAGACCTTCGTGTGTGAAACCGGCTCTGATGTCGTTGAGGATGTCCTCAGTCTTCTCCGTACGGCTGTTGTCCGAGGTGACGAAGATTCTGTCGGCATATTTCTCGGCGATGGCTGCCATTTCCGGACGTTTGGTCTTGTCGCGGTCTCCGCCGCATCCGAAGAGGCAGATAAGCTGGTTTCCGCAGGAAATGTCGCTCAGAGTCTTGAGGACGTTCTCGAGGGCGTCAGGAGTATGGGCATAATCGATGATGACCGATATTCCCTTCGGGCCATGGAGAGTCTCCAGACGTCCGCAGGCTGATTCCAGACGGCTGATCGCCACGAGGGCCTCTTCCTTGTCCGCGCCGGTCAGTATTGCGGTCGTATATATCGCGAGTATGTTGTATGCGTTGTGCTGGCCTATGAGCCTGGTCCATGTCTCGACTCCGTCGATTTTGAGCTGCATGCCCTCGAAGCTCTCTTCCACTACCCGGCAGGTGTGGTCGGCGATGCTGCGGCATGAGTATGTGACGACCTTGGCCTTTGTGTTCTGGACCATGACCATGCCGTTGCGGTCGTCGATGTTGGTGACTGCGTAGGCGTCTTCGGGAAGGCTGTCGAAGAACAGTTTCTTGCAGCGGAGATACTCTGCGAACGTCTTGTGGTAGTCAAGATGGTCGTGGGTCAGGTTGGAGAAGATTCCGACCTTGAATTTGAGGCCGGTGACTCTGTCCTGCTCCATTCCAATCGAGCTGACCTCCATGAAGCAGTATTCGCAGCCCTCCTTGACCATTTCGGCCATCAGGGAGTTGATAGTGATAGGATCGGCTGTAGTGTTGGCTGTTTCCAGTCTCTTCTTGCCGACGTAGTTCGCTATGGTGGAAAGGAGACCGCAGTTGTAGCCCAGACCCATGAAAAGGTTGTAGAGCAGGGTTACGGTCGTGGTCTTTCCGTTTGTTCCGGTAATGCCCACCAGGGTGAGCTTACGGGACGGATTGCCGTAGAAATTCGCGGCCATTATGGCAACGGCCTTTCTGGATGCCTGGACTTTTACGAGGCAGACGTCCGGGTTGCCGGCTTTGGCAAGCTGCTCCGAGAGCGCCGTTTCGTCTTCATAGACTACAGCCGCCGCGCCGGAGGCTATCGCCTGGGCTATGTAGCTATGGCCGTCGCTGGCGTAGCCTTTGACGGCGATGAACATCGAGCCTGCCCCGACTTTACGTGAGTCGCTGCAGATTGCCTTGATTTCGAGGTTTTCGTTTCCTTCTACGGAGAGGACCCCGCTATCGCTGATTATGTCCTTTAATCTTGCCATTATTTCAATTCCAGTGTTACTGTGTTTCCTTCTGTATATTTCGTTCCGGATGCAGGATCCTGCCTGCTCACGTGGCCGTTTCCGTGCCATACGACCTTATATCCTGCATTCTCGAGTTCGTAAACCGCGTCCATGACTCCGAGTCCGCGTACGTCAGGCACATGACCTGCATCGGCTACCGGAGCAGGGATACTCTTCATGTCGGGCATCACTCCTTTCTTGGATATCACTTCTCCGTTTTCGGCCTTCAGGGAGTAAATCTTGTCGACGATTTCTCTGAAAGCGAATGCCGGGGCCGAACCTCCGTAGAGGGTGTGGCCAAGCTTTGTATAGGCGGTGACTATGCAGGTGTATTTCGGGGCATCCCAAGGGAAGAATCCCACGAAAGTAGCCTGGTACTGTTTCCTGCCATATTCGTCCTGGTAAGGGTTCCTGCTTTTTCGGGTATATTTAGGGTCGAGTACGACTCTGGCCGTTCCCGTCTTTCCTGCAACCTCGATCCTGGCGTGCTCCAGGGCGTTCTTTCCGGTACCGTTGACGACTACTCTGCGCAGTGCCCTGGCGAGAGTGTCCGCTGTCGCCTTGGAGCAGATAGAGCCGTTAAGAACGCTCGGACCTCTTTTCTCCACCACGGAACCGTTGCGCTCTATGTCCTCTACAAAGTAAGGCTTCATCATCTTGCCTTTGTTGGCGATCGCGTTGTAGAACGTCACGATATGCAGCGGCGTCTCGGTGACCGAGTATCCGATTGCCACCGAGCCCAGGTCGGTTGCGCTCCACCATTTCGAGTCAGGAGACGGAAGGGTAGGGGCGGCAAGTCCGTCGAGCTCGAAGTCGAAAGCTTCGCCGAGCTTGTAGAGATATATCTTGTCCATCATCGTCTTAGGCTCGCTGCCGTAATTGTCGATGGCCACTTTTCTGAATACATAGTTGGAGGACAGCTCGAATCCGCGGAGGATAGTTATCTTGTCGCTCTTTTCTCTCGCTTCATATCGGGTTATATAGTCGTCCTGCGGGAAGTTGCGCAGGCGTCCGTGATTCGTCGGGATTGTCGTTTCGAGAGTCACTTTCTTGTCCTCGAGAAGGCTCATTAGCGTGGATGCCTTGAAGACGGACCCAGGTTCTCCCGGACGCTGGACGGCGTAGTTGTATGTCTCTCCGAGATGGTTGGTAGTGCTGTCTCTCATGAGATTGACCATGGCCCTGATGGCTCCCGTCTTTACGTCGAGGATCACGGCACATGCCCCTTCGATATCGACGTTCTCTTCGATCTGGTGGCGAAGGGCCTTGTCGGCGATGTCCTGAATATCGATGTCGATCGTCGTCCTGATGTCGGATCCGTCCACGGCGGCGACGAAGGTGCTGTCATAGTTCTGGATGTACTTGTTGTTGTCGGTACGTTTCATCCATTTATGGCCTTCCTCTCCGTGGAGATAATAGTCGAAGTTGCCCTCGATACCCTTGTTGGTCGTACCGGTGCCTCCGATGCGGGTGTTGTCTTTGACGTAGCCTATAGCCCTTCTGGCAAGGCTGCCGTATGGGTACTGGCGCGTATCCATCTCGTTGATGACGATTCCGCCCTTGTTGGCTCCTTCGCTGAACAGCGGCAGGGCCTTTATCTTCTGGAGGACATCATGGTCGATAGGCTTTCCGATCGGGGTGTATCGGCGGTTGTTCTCGCGGTTGCGTATTATGAGTTTGTAATACTCGTCGGCTGACTTGTCGCCATAGATCTCGGACAGGCCGGCCGCGAGCTGTCTGGCTTTTGCTCTCCAGTTCTCTTCGAGTTCCCTGCGTTTTGCCGGGTCCTTCTTGTTCTGGAATTCGTCTTTGCGGACGGTCGCGTCGATTCCGACCTGATACATCGGAGTCGACATGGCGAGGAGCCGTCCGTCGCAGGACAGTATGGCTCCGCGGGTAGGCTTGAGAGTCTCCTTTATGTTCCTCGGGTGGAAGTATTCGGCGATGCTCTCGTCAGGGGAATAGAACAGCTGGATCTGCACTATCCTCCCGACTATTACTATAGCGGCGAGCAGATAGCACAGATAGACCAGATACAGGGTCCTTCGGATCCTGTCAGGATGTTTGTCTTTACTGTTCTCGTCCATTACTTGACTATTGTCTCGGCCGGTTTCTCCGGCATTGTCAGAGACGATCCGCTTTTCTCGAGAAGGTCTTCGATAGTCGAGAGCCTTCCCATTTCGACGAGCTCGACCGTCTTCTGGGCATGGTAAATCCTCAGGTCGTTGAGGACTGTCTTGTTTCTTTCAACTTTCACAAGAGTCTTCTGAACCATGAGGCTCATCATGATCATCAGCCAGAATATGGCGAAGGTGTAGAGGATATGCACGAAATACTTGTCCACCCTCAGCCTCAGGAGAAACTCTCCGTGGAGAATGGCGGAAAAGCCGTTCGCTATTGCCTTCAATACCTTTTTCATACTTTTTCTGCGATCCTGAGCTTGGCGCTCCTTGCTCTTGTGTTTCCGGCGATCTCGCTCTCCGAAGGCAGTATCGGCTTGCGGTTCACTGCTTTCAGAGGGGCTTCTGACCTGCCGTAGATGTCTTTGTGCTCTTCTCCGTCGATGTTCCCGCTGCGGATGAAGTTCTTGACCATGCGGTCTTCGAGGGAGTGGTAGGTTATGACCACCAGCCTTCCACCTTTCTTAAGCGCTGCGGAAGCTCCGTAGAGGAACTTTTCGAGAGAACGCATTTCCTGGTTGACTTCGATGCGCAGGGCCTGATATACCTTTGCGAGGTATTTGTGCTCCGCGAACTTCGGCAGGGCCGGGGCTATCGCCTTGTCGAGATCGCCTGTCGTGGCGATCGGGGCAGTCGCTCTGGCCGTAGTTATCAGCTGGGCTATCCTCCGGGCGTTGTCCACTTCTCCATAGAGACGGAAGATTCTTTCGAGGTCTTCCTGGGCCATGGTGTTGACAAGTTCGGCAGCGGTCATCCCGCCTTCGGTGTTCATCCTCATGTCGAGAGGACCGTCGAAACGGAACGAGAAGCCTCTGTCGGCCGTGTCGAACTGGTGCGAAGAGACTCCGAGGTCCGCGAGTATTCCGTCGGCCTCGGCCGCGCCGCCGTTCTTCCATGCTTCGAAGCGTACATAGTTTTCCACGAAGCGGAAGTTGTTGTGGACAAGGACAAGACGTTTGTCGTCGAGTCTGTTGCCTATTGCGTCCATGTCACGATCGAAGGCGATGACCTTGCCGCTCTCGGATAAGCGTGAAAGAATCTCGGCGGTGTGACCACCGCCTCCGAATGTGGCATCGATGTAAGTTCCTGAAGGGTTCTGGATAAGCGCAGAAACGCTTTCGTCTAACAGTACCGGATTATGATATTCTGACATGGGCCTTTCTCCTATCTCGTTTGAGACAGTCCTCTGGCAATTTCTTTGTATCGGTCTTTAGACATTCTTGTGGACTCGAATTTGTCCTTGTCCCAGATCTCGATCTTGAAGTCTCTGCCGGCGAACACCACCTCTTTGGTTAAACTTGCTTCTTCCTGCAAATCCTTAGGGATGAGTATTCTTCCGAGCTTCGGGTCCGGGGTTACAAACGCGCTGCCCTGAAGGTAAGCATCCCAGAATTCAGCGTGCTGTTCATTAAAGAAATCGAGTTTCGCCTTGACGGCTTCGGTCTGGCGTTCCCACTCTTCGAGGGTGAACATTTCCAGACAAGGGGAGTAGATGCTTTTGTGGAGAACGAACGTCATGTCCGCTCCTTCAGGCATACGACATTTATGCTGGACAGGGAATACAACCCTGCCCTTGTCGTCTACCTTCGCGGTATAATCTCCTAAAAAAGACACTCGACTCATAAAATACTTTCACGCTTGGTCACAAAGTTAGAAAATATTTTCCACTTTGTTCCACATTTTTCCAAATTTTTCCACAAAGCTATCAACAGGCAAAAAAAGAGACCCTCCGCGTATTTTTGCGGAGGGCTTGAGTCAGATGTCTTTAACTGTCTAGAGCTCCTTGCGGAGTCTTGCCTTGGCGATGCCGAGCTGGTCGCGATACTTGGCGATGGTCCTTCGGGCGACCTTGTAACCACGCTTGTTCATCTCGGCGACAAGCTGGTCGTCGGTGAGAGGCTTGTGCTTGTCCTCTCCGTCCACGCACTCCTGGAGCACTTTCTTCAGCTCCCTTGTGGATACCTCTTCGCCTTCCTGGTTCTCGAGACCTTCGGAGAAGAAATACTTCAGAGGGAAGATTCCGAAATGGGTCTCGATATATTTGCTGTTGACCACGCGGGAGATGGTCGAGATATCGAATCCGGTAATCTCGGCGATGTCCTTGAGCACCATAGGCTTGAGATTGGCCTCGTCGCCGGTGCGGAAATACTCCTGCTGGTAGTCGAGAATAGCCTGCATCGTGCTCTGGAGGGTGTTATGTCTCTGCTTCAGGGCCTCCACGAACCATTTTGCGGAATCCATCTTCTGCTTGACGAATGTGGCGGCCTCTTTCTTCTGGCGCTCGGAAGAATTTGCCGATTCCATGAGCAGGTCGGCATATTTCCGGTTGATCCTGATCTCCGGGATGGAGAATCTCGGCATCGAGAGATGCAGTTCGCCGTTGTCGTAGTCAAGCAGGAAGTCCGGGACGATCTGCTGCGCCTGGTCGTTGTATGAGTCATCGACCTGACCGCCCGGGGACGGGTTGAGGCGGACGATTCTGGCCATGGCCTTCTTCATCTGCTGCTCGTCGAGGCCGAGCCTTGCCATGATCCTCTGGAAATGGCGGTTGGAGAAATCCTGGAAGTGATTCTTGAGGATGTCCGTCGCGTTGACGACGTCCTCGCTCTGCTTCAGGCCGCGGAGCTGGATGAGGAGACATTCGCGCAGGTCGCGGGCTCCGACTCCGGCCGGATCGAACTCCTGGATGATCTTGAGCATGTCGAGGACCTCTTTCTCGTCGGTCTCGATGTTAGCCCTGAACGCCAGGTCGTCGACGAGACTGTCGATGTCCCTGCGCAGGTAGCCGTCTTCGTCGAGGCTGCCGATTATGAAGGCGGCGATCGAGTGCTGTCTCTCGTCGAGACGGCGGAAGCCGAGCTGCTCCATCAGGCTCTGGGTGAAACTCTGCTTGACGGAGAATGTATTGTACTGCGGCCTTTCGTCTTTGCCGTAGTTGTTGACGCGAAGCTTGTATGCCGGAATCTGGTCGTCTTCGTTGATCTCGGAAAGGGAAACGTCTCTTGGCGTATCGTCGGAATCGTCGCTCTGTGCAGGCGTGTCGTCGAGGACCGGATTCTCTTCCAGTTCCTTACGGATACGCTGCTCCAGCTCCTGCACAGGCAGCTCGATAAGTTTTATCGTCTGGATCTGCAGGGGAGAAAGTTTCTGCTGTTGTTTTAGTCCGAGTTCCTGTTTGAGCATGCCTTTCTATCTTTTCGGTCTGAATACTTTAACCGTATCTACGACATAGGAGTGCTCCTTGTCGACTACAGGATAGTTGATATTTTCCTTGACTACGAAGGCGGTAGGGAAGTCTCTTTTTATACGCTGGAGAAGCTCCATCGCTTCGGACTTGGTCCTGAAATCGCCGACGGTAACCTTGAAGAAAGGATTCTGGTAGCTGCGGTATGCGGCGATTCCCGGATAACGCGAAAGGAATATCCTCTGCGCGCTTTCGGAAGCGCCTCTGGCATTCTGCTGATTGTCGAAATAGATTCTGACTCTGTAGCCGCTCATGCTCTTGCGGGAGTTGCGGGCAATATGGTTCCGCAGCCCTTCGGCTATAGCCTGGGACTGGTGGATACGGACTTCGCCGCCGGCCTTGTCGAGTACGTTGAATATAGATTTTCCGACGAGGGAAGAATCCACGGCGGAAGCCTGCCTGAACACCAGCGAGTCGACGGCTACATAACCTTCCTGATTCTGGCCGTAGACGGCTGCGCAGATAAGAACAGATATTATCGTAAATAGAATCTTCTTCATTTTCAGTCCTCCATAAAATCTTTCAAAGGCTTCTTTTTTATGCTTATGTCCTTGGAGACTCCTTTCAGTTTCAGTTTGACATTGATGTCGACAGTATAATCATCGACAGAGGAATTCTTGAGCAGTCCGAAAACATATAACATTGATACCTGCTTGGCTGCTGTGCCGGTGCAGACGACCGGATAGACGGCTGCGCAGTGCTTCTTTACGCTGATCGGCTCGGCTGTATAATAAAGGATGTCCGAGTCTTTGTAATATACTGTGCCGTGGATATCGCTGACTTCGAACTGCATGGCCGGATTCTCTATCCCGACGGCAAGCTCAGCCTTGAGCCCTCTCATGCCCATAGGGGAGACCGACTCGATCGAGCAACCGGTCATCTTAATATTCTTTATCTTGTTGCAGCCCGTCAAGGTAAGTATCGTCAGGGCCGCAATAAGGAACAGTATTCTGTGTTTATATCTCATCTCGCTTCTTTCACGTGCGTATTATGCAAAGATAGTGAAAAAATAATTACTACCTTTGCACCACTATACATATTGCGTACCAAATGAAAAAATTATACATAGAAACTTACGGGTGTCAGATGAATGTCAATGACACTGAAGTCATATTCTCGATACTTGGAAAGGAAGGCTACCAGAGGACGGAGGACATAAACGAAGCAGATGTGATAATGGCAAACACCTGTTCGATAAGGGATAACGCCGAGCAGCGTATCTGGGGTCGCATAGAGCAGTTCGCCCACCACCGCAAGAAACGCGGCGCGATCGTCGGCATCGTAGGCTGCATGGCCGAAAGACTGAAGGACTCCCTTCTCGACAGCCATAAGGTCGATCTCGTGGCCGGTCCGGACTCATACAGGACGCTCCCGGAACTGCTTTCCCGCATTACCCCCGACAACCCGCAGATCAACGTCATGCTCTCCCACGAGGAGACTTACGGGGACATCACTCCGGTCCGTATCGACAAGAACGGAGTCTCGGCCTTCATTTCGATCATGAGGGGCTGCAATAATGTATGTTCATACTGCGTCGTTCCGTACACCAGAGGCGCAGAGAGGAGCCGCGACCCTCATACGATCGTCCGCGAAGCCTGCGACCTTTGGTCTCGCGGCTACAAGGAGGTCACCCTTCTCGGCCAGAATGTGGATTCATATCTCTGGAAGGGCCCGGACGGGGAGAGCGTGAATTTTGCGAAACTGCTGTCCATGGTCGCAGAGATCAGCCCCGAGCTGAGAGTCCGCTATTCGACTTCTCACCCGAAGGATATCAGCGACGAGGTCATCGAGACCATGGCGAAGTATGACAATATCTGCAAATGCATCCATCTTCCGGTCCAGTCCGGCAGCGATGCGATGCTCGAGAAGATGAGACGCCGCTACAACAGGGAATGGTACCTCGAGAGGGTGGCCAAGATCAGGAGCGTGATGCCTGACTGCTCGATCACTACCGACATCATCGCCGGATTCTGCGGCGAGACCGAGCAGGACCATCAGGATACCCTCAGCATAATGAAGATTGTCGGCTACGATTATGCCTATATGTTCGCATATTCGGAGCGTCCCGGCACCTTGGCCGCGAAGAATTATCCGGACGATATCCCGGTCGAAGAAAAGACCCGCAGGCTCAACGAAATAATCGAGCTCCAGAATACTCTCAGTCTCGAGAGCAACAAGAGGGATGTCGGCAAGGTCTTCAAGGTTCTTGTCGAGGGCCCGTCAAAAAGAAACCCTGACGAACTATGCGGCAGGGCTTCGAACAATAAAATGTGCGTCTTCCCTGACAAGAATCATAAAGTCGGGGATTATGTCGACGTCAAAGTGCTTTCCTGCACTTCGGCGACCTTGATCTGTTCTCTGGTCTAGAGTTTCTCTCCGAAAGCGAGATCTCCGGCGTCACCGAGACCCGGGACAATGTAGCTGTGGCTGGTAAGTTCCTCGTCCATCGCTGCTGTCCAGAGGGTTACGTTGTCTGCCGGCATGTGCTTCTGCAGATACTCGACTGCAAATACGCTGGCGATCGGGCAGATAAGATGCGTATGGGCCGGAGCTCCGTCTTCGCTGAGCTTGTTGAAGGTGACCTCGATGGAGGCGCCTGTGGCGAGCATCGTATCGGCGAGAATCAGTGTCTTTCCCGAAAGGTTCGGTGCAGTGGCGTATTCTATCTGGATATGGAAGTCATCTCCCTTGTCATATTTTCTGTAGGCGGCGACGAAAGCATTTTCGGCATTATCGAAGTATTCGAGGATTCCCTGGTGGAGAGGAAGACCTGCGCGTAGTATAGTGGCTACTACTACAGGATTGTCGTAGGTTGCGACATCTGCTGTTCCGAGAGGAGTGGTTACGTGCTTGACACTGTAATTCATAGTCTTGCTGACTTCGTAAGCGAAGATGTTTCCAACCCTCTGGAGGTTAGTGCGGAAACGCATTCTGTCTTTCTGGATCTGCTTGTCGCGCATCTGCGCGATGAAACTGTTGAGTACCGAATTGGTCTCGCCTAGATTGATGACTTTCATTGTTTTCGAATTGAGATTATTCGAAATACAAATATAGTCATTTTTTTTGTTATCCTAAGAATTTTTTGACGTCCGGAACGGGAGTGACGACGCTGTCGGCAAAACTGAAGTATTTGTCGTCGGAGATTATTACATGGTCCACCAGGTTCTTCCGGACTTTCCGCAGCGCGGTCCGCAAAGTCTCCGTCTCCTCGATGTCAGCCTTCCCCGGTCGCGGATTGCCGGAAGGATGATTATGCACCATGATGATACCGCGGGCCCTCTTCTGCAGGGCATGCAGCAGGATCGCGTCATTGTCGAAGGTAATCGCTTCCATTCCGCCGGAACCGATCTTCTCCTTCCCGATCACGTAATTCGCCCGGTTCAGGTAGATCACCCAGCACTCCTCATGGTCCAGCCCCTTCAGGATCGGGATCATCATGTTATAGATCATCTCGGCTCCGGTTATCGCCTGTCCGTCCGTGCGCGCCTTCTCCAGCGCAAACCTCCTGCCTATCTCGAAAGCCGCCGCTATCGTCGACGCCTTCTCGAGACCGACACCCTTGATCTCCATCATGAATTCAATACTCTCGGCAGAAAGCCGTACAAGAGAATACTCCACCGACTGCAACAATTCGTTTGCAATCTCCAGCACATTCCTGGACCCGGTCCCGGTCCTCATAATGATTGCGAGCAGCTCGGCATTGCTCAGGGCCGGCGCTCCCTTTTCGATCAGTCTTTCCCTCGGACGTTCGTCCGGGCTCATCTCTTTTAATTTCATATAGTCACCCCGGCACATTAGAGGCCTGCGGGCGACTCCAAATATATTACAAAAAAATGCAGGACCTGTATGCGGCCCTGCATTTAAATATGATTTTTAATCAATTATTTATGATTTTTTATTTCCGCCTTCCCGAGCAAATTATTTCTTGCGCTCGATGAAAGCCACGATCTCGCCTTTGACGACATTCTTGCCCTGCTTTCCGGTCACGGCAACCACGAATCCGTCAACTGCCGGGATGAGTTCCTCCATTCCATAGAAAGTCTGCACGAAACCGATGCCCTTTCCTGCCTCGACCTTGGTTCCGACGACAGGGGCGGCTGAATCGTCAGCGACATCTACCTGCCAGAGAAGCTGACCCTTTGCAGGAGCCTGTACAGGCACAGCGTCAGGATGCTCGCTGACATATTTGTCGATATCGAACTCAGGCATCTCTACCACAGGTCTCTTGACGACGATAGGAGCGCCGGCTTTCTTGCGCATTTCCTCCAGCTCCTGGTTGAAACGCTCCTTTGCGATACCGCTCTTGTAATCGCGGTACTGACGCTCGTGCATTGCGAACTCGAAGAGTTCTTCCTCGTCCTCGCCTTCGTCCCAGCCTTCCTCTTTCATCATCTGACGGAACTTAGGAAGCTCGTCAGGATAGTTGTCCTGAGGATTGTTGGTGGTGAATTCGAGGCCCTTCTCCTTGGCGAGAGCGACAATCTCCGGAGCGAGCTCTCCAGGGAGCTTGCCCATGTTTCCGAGGATCATGCCCCAGGTATCCTTGTCGATGGTAGTCCAGCGAGGCTTGTCGTTGACCATGTTGAACAGGTTCATCAGCGCCGTATTCTTGACATACTGGCTGAACGGAGTGACAAGCGGAGGATAACCCAGACGAGGCCATACATACTCTACCTCTTCGAAGAGCTTGACCATGAGGGTGTCGAGGCTCATCTCAGGACGGCCATGAGCCCTCTGGGCGGCGTTGATCGCGCCCTGGAAGCCCTTGAGGTCGGCCATCATGGACCCCATCATACCGCCAGGAAGACCGCAGCCCACGAGGAGCGAAGTCATGAGGTGGTTGCTGTTGTTGATCCAGTAGCCGAGGAAGTCGTCTATGAATTTCTGGGTAAGTCTTCGGACCTCCATGTAGGCGTCCATGTTGAGATCCTTCACGAGGAAGCCGTCGGCCTTCATCATCTCGCGGATGGTGATCACGTCCGGATGGATCTTACCCCATGAAAGCGGCTCGACTGCTACGTCGAGGTAGTCGGCGCCGGCTCTGGCGACCTCCAGCATGGAAGCAGGGGAGAAGCCCGGACCGGTGTGGCCGTGGTACTGAACCTTGATGTGCGGATATTTCGTCTTTATGTCCTTTGTAAGTTCGGCGAGGAAGGTCGGACGGCCGATGCCGGCCATGTCTTTGAGGCAGATCTCGTCTGCACCGTACTCGACAACCTTGTCAACGATTCCCATATAATATGCAACAGTGTGCACAGGGGAGTTGGTGATCGAAAGGGCCACCTGGGAAATCATTCCGCCTTTCTTGGCGAATTCCACGGAACCTTTGAGGTTCCTGTGGTCGTTAAGTCCGCAGAAGGAACGTGCGATATCTGTGCCCTGTTTTTTCTTTACCTTGAACATCAGCTCTCTGACATCGGCAGGAACCGGGTTCATTCGGAGGGCATTGAGACCTCTCTCGAGCA
This sequence comes from Bacteroidales bacterium WCE2008, assembly GCA_900167925.1. Classification (NCBI taxonomy): domain Bacteria; kingdom Pseudomonadati; phylum Bacteroidota; class Bacteroidia; order Bacteroidales; species Bacteroidales bacterium WCE2008. The sequence goes on along the minus strand of FUZM01000005.1, from coordinate 81,275 downwards.
TGTGGGTCTGGATACCTGCCTTGTGGAAAGGAGCGGTCCATTTGCGGACAGCAACGTTCGGATTCTCTCCAAAAAGCAGATTGACCTGCTCGAATGCTCCGCCGTTGGTCTCGACGCGGTCGAAGCAGCCCATGTCTATAATGGCCGGAGCAACCTCCACAAGCTGGTCAACTCTAGGTACATACCTGCCTGAAGACTGCCACATGTCTCTATAGACGAGGGAAAACTTTATTTCACGTGCCATATCTTGATAAATTTTCTTTTTAAGCCGAAAATCGTACAAAGATAAGAAAAAATCGACATAACCCTTGCGGGTAATGAAAAAATTTGTACCTTTGCAGTCCCTTTACATGGTGGATGTAGTTCAGTTGGTAGAGCATCGGATTGTGGTTCCGAGTGTCGTGGGTTCGAGCCCCATCATCCACCCCATCTTAAGCCTTCGGTTTTCCGGAGGCTTTTTTATTTGAAGAATTATTTCTAACTTGGTAGCATTCAAACTTTTCAGAATCAGACGAACTTAAAAAACACAAAATGAAATCTATCCTTTCCGTGCTTGTCCTCATCTTGGGGACAGTCATCACTGCAAATGCCCAGACAGGCACTTGGTCTGGAGAACTCGATGTCCAGGGCATGAAGATGCCCCTTGTATTCCATCTCGATGATGTCAATCCCACCATGGATTCCCCGATGCAGGGGGCCAAGGGAATTCTAGTCCAGTTCGAAAGAGACTCTTCTGGCAAGGTGATCGTAAGCATCCCTGCGATCGGAGCCAGATATGAAGGTCAGTGGCTGGGAGAAAAGATAGAAGGTTCATTCTCACAGATGGGGATGACACTTCCGCTTGTCCTTGCTCCTGGCGAGGTCAAGCACAACCGGCCTCAAACCCCTCAGCCACCATTCCCATATAAGACCGAAGAAGTCTCATTCACAAATGGAGCCGCCGTTCTCAAAGGAACTCTGACATTGCCTGAAGGCGCCGGACGGCAGACCCCTGTGTTCGTAATGGTGAGCGGCAGCGGACTTCAGGACAGGGATGAGACTCTGTTCGAACATAAGCCGTTCGCCGTCATTGCAGATGCATTCGCAAGGGCTGGAATCGCCACACTCAGGTACGACGACAGAGGATTCGGCGAATCCACCGGAGACATCGTCAACATGACCGAAGAAGATCTGAAAAATGACGCTCTTGCCGGAATCACCTTGCTGAGAGGGAGATTCGATCATGTCGGAGTCATCGGCCATAGCGAGGGTGGCTCGATCGCAATCATGCTCGCGTCCGAAAAAAAGGCTGACTTCATAATCAGCCTCGCCGGTATGGTCGTTTCTGGAAAAGAGACCATGCTTTATCAGAATAGGGTAGGTTTTGCTTCTCGAGACTATCCACAGGAAATAGCAGACCGACTCAACGACATGCTTGGAAATGCGTTCGATGCAATCTTGGCCGGGCAGCCTGCGCCATCTGCAGAAGGTCTCCCGGAGGAATTGCAGATGAGTTATAACTCACTCGTCTCCCAGGTTCGTACCCCATACTTCAGTTCGTTCATAGCCATGGACATGCGCTCGAGACTCGAGGACATAGAGTGCCCGGTACTTGCATTCAATGGAACAAAAGACCAGCAGGTGGAATGCGAGGCCAATATCGAAGCTCTTCGCAACGGCCTCAAGAATGCAAAGTCGGTGCGGCTGGAGAAAATGGAAAACGTGAACCACTTACAGCAAACCTGTGAAACAGGAAGCGCTGAAGAGTATATGAAAATCGAAGAGACAATCTCTCCGAAGGAGATTGAGATTATGGTCGAGTGGATAAAATCCCTTTAATCGACCAGGTCCCGGTATCCGTCCTCTCCTAACCGTCATCAAGACATCAAGACATGAAAAGAATTAAAGGTATTATTCTATTTGCCGCTGTTGTATCTTTTATAGGTTGCGGCTCTGTTAAACAAACCACTTCAACCATTGTTGGTGGAGACTATGATGCAAAAAAGAACACCACCGAGTATTTCGTGTCTCCCTACGGTAAAGTCTCCATTCCTGGCAAATGGGAGAAAACCTCTTATAATGGTGTTTCAAGACAGCAATTCTTCCGCAATGACGAGTCCGTCAACATTGCCGTTTCATTTACTCCCTACGATAAATACGAGTTTAACAAGGATGGCTCGTTAAAGGGATATGAGTTTGTGGAGGCTTACTATGAATGGGAGTCCAAATACTTCGTTTCAAATGGACTTGAGTGCAAGATTCTTGAAACTGACAAAGAGAATAAACACATCTTATATCGCGTCTTCGGTAATAAGTTCGATACTTATTTCTTGATTTGCGAAAAGAACGGATTTGTCAGCAACTTCTCAATCAATGCAACGGACAAATGGACCGAGCAACAAAAGGTTGATTTCCTCAAGAGTCTCTTATAACGAATCAACGAATCCGGGAGTTGCTTTGCGTTTAGGGGCTTCTTGCACGTAGGAGTATCATCGCAGCTTCTCGAAAATTAGTGAATATTTGAAGCAAGCTTTTGCATATCTTTGCGTTTATAGTATAGATTTGTTTGAACTCAATTTGTTATTTGGATATGAAACCGCTCAAAATCATGCTGTTATTCGCCGGTCTGATTCTTCTGGTCGGTTGCGAAAAAGCATCCCCTGACAGTTTGCAAGGCAGGTGGGAACCCATATATGCCTCCGGTGTTGATGAAGATGCTGTTTACTCATACTCTTTTGATGGACCTGTCGATGAGCACGGACAGATTCTAGCGACGATGGTGGGCAAAATAAACCCTGATATAGAGTATGAGCCGAGTACCATACTAATTACGGGAATCCGCTTTTTCCGGAATCATGGGGAAGATGTTTTCACTACTTTCTTCAAGGACTCTCCCCATAACGAGATTGGAAAACCACTCAAGTACAGAGTCAAAAGCGGGAAACTCTACCGTGAATTGCCTATGGGTGCATTCATCGACTGTTCTCCCGATATACTCGATGAAGGGTCTGGAGTATTTGACGAAGGGACTCCCATTTCATTTCTGAGCAACGGGCAGATAAAAATTGGTGACTTCACCTTTAGAAAAATATAGTACTTGACACTGAATCTTACAAAAAAGAGTCCTTCAAAGGACTCTTTTTTGTGTTTTATCTCCTGAGTATTCCGACTTCGGAGTGGGATATTATCTCGTCGGTTAGTCTGCCGTCGGAATCGGTTCCGTACCAGTCCCAGCTGATCTTGACGGGGATGGAGTCCATGCCTTCAGGAATAAGATCCCTGACAGGGAACGAGGCATAAGTTTTTCCGAGGACAAATTTCTTTTCTCCGTCGTCTATGGAACCGCCGAAGACTTCTCCGTAGCCATTATGCTTCATAGTGAAACGGAGAGTATCGGTACCGGAGTTGACGTCGTCGAATTCGAGATTAATCAGGTGCGGAGTCTCCGATCCTTTCAGGAAGGATACTACGACATCGGCATTGAGATATTCTCCCGAGAACCAGCCCAGATTCAGCATGATCGGGTCAGAACCTCTTTCTTCGCCGCCCGGTTCGCTGCGGAAGACGATATCCTTCCGGAGCACCTTGGCGACGTCGTTGAGCCTGATGTCGAATTCCTTGTCACCGGTCTTGCGAAGCGCGTCGAACGAGATGAAAGCCCTGTCGAGACCTGAGAAATCTTCGTCGCAGGTCTTCTCCTTTATGTTCAGGACAAGTCCGTCATCGCTTACGAACCTTCCGGCAACGACATCACCTATAGCAGTTGCATTGTAGTAAACGGTATCGTCCCCGGAACATGCCGGGATGGCGAGCAATAAAACAGGAATGAGAAATTTCAGTTTCATAATGCGGCTAATTTTTTTCTGGTCGGACGGCAGACAATCTGCACGTCGAAACCTTCGACTTTATATCCTTTGAATCTTTTATGTGAAAGTCTGGCATCGATGGCGGCTATCAGTTCTTCGTCTATCACATCCTTGAACGTATGGTTGACGCTGTCGTAGAGATGCATGTGCTTGAAGTTGTTGACGTCGAAGTACATCTTGTTGTTCGAGCTCATGCGATGCTGGTAGATCCCGAGAAGGGCAAGCTGGGCAAGGATGTTATAGACCGAAGCGGTCGTCACTTTCGCGTTGCCTTTTTCAAGGATGAACTCAGATACCATATCGGCACATGCATGCCCGAGAGAAAGCATTGCTTCGTGGACGGCCAGCCTCTGCGGGGTGGCCTTTAAGGAATGCTTCTTAAGCACAGTCTTGAATTCCTCGATTGAAGGTGCTTTGCGGGTTGTAGTGTTCATGGTTAATTTTGAATTAATACAAATGCGTACAAAGATATAAATATTTCAATAAATGATTAACTTTGTAGTCTAAATTTTGGAAAAATGGAGAAAGTCAAAGTTCTTATCATAGGTTCCGGCCCTGCCGGATATACTGCTGCAATCTACGCTTCACGCGCTTCGCTGAGCCCGGTGCTCTACGAAGGGCTCGAACCCGGAGGCCAGCTTACCACCACTACTCTGGTCGAGAATTTCCCGGGCTTCGAGAACGGGGTCGACGCCAACAGCCTGATGGCCCAGATGAAAGCCCAGGCCGCAAGATTCGGCGCAGATATACGCAGAGGGATCATAGAGTCCATTGACTTGTCCTCCAGACCGTTCCGCGCCAAGGACGGGGACGGCAACGAAATAGAGGCCGAGAGCGTCATAATAGCTACCGGCGCGACCGCCAGATATCTTGGACTTCCGTCCGAGCAGAAATATCGCGGCATGGGAGTCTCAGCCTGCGCCACCTGCGACGGCTTCTTCTACAGGAAGAAGGATGTAGCCGTGGTCGGCGGCGGAGATACCGCATGCGAAGAAGCTACCTATCTCGCCAATCTCTGCAACAAGGTCTATATGATCGTACGCAGGGATGTCTTCCGCGCTTCGAAGGCCATGCAGGAGAAAGTAAAGAACACTCCGAACATCGAAATCCTCTGGAACTGCAACACTCAGGAAGTCCTCGGCGACAAGGCCGGAGTGACAGGCGCGAGACTTTTGCGCAAAGATGGTTCGGTTTTTGATATAAAGGTCGACGGGTTCTTCCTTGCTATCGGACATCACCCGAATTCCGAGCTTTTCAAGGAATGGATCGAGACTGATGAAAACGGATATATAGTCACTGACGGCCGTTCTTCCCGCACAAATGTGGAGGGAGTGTTCGCAGCCGGTGACGTCCAGGATCCTCATTACAGACAGGCTGTCACGGCTGCCGCTTCCGGCTGCCGCGCCGCCCTTGATGCGGAGAGATTCCTGCTTTCAGTAGAAAAATAGAGTAAAAAGATGAAATATTTGAAATTATGCGTCCTGGCGGTTGTCGCCATTCTTGCGTCAGCTTCCTGCAGAAGCCAGTATGATCTTATGCTGCAGAGTAACGATGTCGATGCCAAATTCAAGGCAGCGATGGATTACTTCAATCGCCACAAATACCAGAAAGCCGCAGCTCTTTTCGAGTCCATGGCCGTTCTCGCCAATGGTACGGAAAAGGATGACTCCGTCAACTATTACTGGGGACTGAGCAACTATAAGTATAAGGATTACCTTACTGCCGAGACCAACTTCTCCGAATTTCTCGGGAAGTTCCCGCAGAGCAAGTTCGCCGCTGAGGCTGCTTATCTGAGACTTGATTGTCTCTACAGGTCCACTCTCAGGTACGAGCTCGACCAGACTCCTACTTATGCGGCAATCAACGCTATCAACGAATACCTCCGCAACTATCCTTCGACTGACAAGGCTGCAGAGTGTATGGGAATGCTTGACGAACTCGGAGCCCGTCTTGACAAGAAGGCTTTCGAAGCCGCAAAGCTCTATTACAAGATGGAAGATTACAAGGCTGCCAGGGTAGCCTTCAAGAATATCCTCAAGGATGATTCCGACAATATCTACAGGGAGGATATCCTCTACTATATCGCGATGTCTTCCTACAAGTACGCTTATCTCAGCGTGCCTTCAAAGCAGAGAGAAAGGTATCTTGCATTCGAGGACGATTACTTCAACTTCGTCGGCGAAATCCAGGACTCTCCATATACCCGCCAGCTGAACGCTCTTTACAAGAGAGCGCAGAAGGCGCTCGGCAAATTTACCGGAGTCGACGAGACTGAAAATATGAAGGACAAGGACTTCGAAAAGGAGCGTAAGGCGTCCGCAGCAGCGAAATAAAATTTTTGAAACTTTCCGGAAACGGTCCCGGTATATATAAATGAAGGGCCGGGCCCTGTTTAACAAGATTTAGAATCATGGATAAGAAGAAAGTACCTACAAACACGATCACAAGAGACATCAAGTATATCGCCGAACCTACCGGCAACGTGTACGAATCAGTAGTAATTCTCTATAAGAGAGCCAACCAGATCGCCCTCGCCGAGAAGAAAGAGCTCAACAAGAAGCTCGAGGACTTCAAGAACGACCGCGACACTATGGAGGAGATGTTCGAGAACCGCGAGCAGATCGAGATCTCGAAGTACTACGAGCGTCAGCCTAAGCCAAGCCTCGTCGCTATAGAGGAGTTCCTCGAAGGTGAGCTTCACTACCGTACGGCAAAGCACGAGGGCGAAGAGGAGAATCAGGCAGAATAATTATCTGATGTTACGGTCTTTACAGATCCGGAACTATGTTCTGATAGACTCGCTGGATATTGATTTTCCGGCGGGTCTCGTCATTATTACCGGGCAGACAGGAGCAGGCAAGTCCATAATCCTGGGTGCCCTTTCCCTTCTCCTGGGAGCCAAGGCGGATGCTTCCATGGTTGGGGAAAATGCGGAGAACTGCATCGTCGAAGGAGAATTCCATGTCAAGGACGATCCTGCGATCCGCGAAATCCTCGATTCCAACGGTATGGACTGGAACGGGGGCGATTTCATTATCCGCCGTGTGCTCGGGAAGAGCGGACGGTCCAGATCTTTCGTGAATGACGAACCTGTCACCGTCGGCGTGCTCTCGGAGCTTGCCGGCCGGCTGATCGACATCCACTCCCAGCACGAACCCCTGCTTCTCACGGACAGGACCTTCCAGCTCTCGATGCTGGACCATTATGCCGGCAACGGCGACCTCCTGACGGAATGCTCGCAGGCCTATAAGAACGTCCAGTCTTTGCGCGGCCGCCTCTCCGAAGTCGAGGAGAGACTGCGAAGGCTTTCTCTGGAAAAGGACTTCAACCAGTCTCTGTATGACAAGCTGGAGGCTGCGAATCTCCGGGACGGGGAGCTTGAAGAACTGGAGGAAGAGCAGAAGCGTCTCGCCAATGCCGAGGAGCTTAAAGAGAATTTCTATTCTGTCGAAAACATACTTTCAGGCAGCGAGGACCGCGATTCCTTTGACAGCATGCTGAAGGAAGCCGTAAGGCAGCTGGACAAGGCCGGACGCTATGTCGAGCCGGCGAAGGATCTTTCCGCAAGACTGGAGTCGTCCAGACTCGAGATAGAGGACATACTTTCGGAGGTCACTGCCCTCGAAGGTTCGACCGAGGTCTCCCAGGACCGTCTGGAACAGGTCGAAGACAGGATGTCCCTGCTATACGATCTCATGAAAAAGCATGGCTGCCGCACCGTGGCCGAGCTTATCGCCCAGCGCGAAACCCTTTCCGAGGCCCTGTATGATTCTACGGCTCTCGAAGAGGAGCGGGAACGTCTGTCGAAGTCGCTCGAAGATGGCGAAAAGGCCCTCGGAGAGATAGCTGCAAAGTTGCATGACAGCCGCATGAAGGCGCGGAAACCTTTCGCCGAGGCGATAGAGAAATCGATAAGGTTCCTTGAGCTGGACAATGCCGTATTTGAAGTCGAGCTCGTCGAAGCTCCGGTCGGAGCATCCGGCTCCGATGCCGTCAAGTTCCTGTTCTCTTCTACCGGAAAGAATCCGATAGATGTGGCAAGATGCGCATCCGGCGGCGAGATGTCAAGGATAATGTTGTGTCTTAAGGCCATGATGGCGCGATACGCCAACATGCCGACCCTGATATTCGACGAAATCGATACCGGTGTCTCCGGCAGCGTCGCCGACAAGATGGGCTCGATGATCTGCGGGATGGGAAAAGACATGCAGGTCTTCGCGATCACTCATCTGCCGCAGGTGGCTGCCAAGGGCGAGGCCCATTATCTTGTGAGCAAATCTTCGGAAGGCGGGCGTACAGCCACCGGAATCTCCAAGATCAGCGGCGAAGACCGCGTGCTGGAGATCGCCAGGATGCTGAGCGGCGCACAGATTACCACCCAGGCACGGGAGAATGCCAAGGCGCTTCTTTCTGAAGCGTAGAATTTACTTTACTATCTTTACTGAGAAATCTGGGCCGTAGACAACTCTCCTGACGCCCTGATTGATATATCCGTCTCCGGATTCGCGGAATCTGAAATCAGCCTGGAGCATCCTCTGCAGCTGGATCTTAGGGAGTTTCTTGCGCCAGTGACTGCCGTATTCGGCGGCCGCTCCAAGGAAGTATCTGGTCACGTCATATCCCTGGAATGCGAACTGCGTAGGCTCGGCGTTGAAGAGAGCCCTGTATTTGAGAAGGAATGCCTTGACCTTAGGATCGTCATAGTCGATAAGATATGACGAAGAAGCATGAAGGTTGACATTATGGAGATTCTCCACGTCGATATTGTCGTAAGACCTTATCCTGGCAGGGCTGTAGAGAGCCACGTTGTGCTTGTTGTGCACCATCAGGTTGAGGTTACGGACGACATCGTTGACGAAGGCCTCGTTCTCTGACGAGATGAGGATCCTGTTGACTCCATCGGAAGTCATCATTCCGGTAAGGTCGCTTATGACCCTGCGGCTGGAAAGGATGTTATAGGAGTAGTCGGTATGCTCTATCTTGGACTCATCCATAAGTCTGGAGAGTTCGCATTCCTTCCCGTCCGATTCCGAGATGACGATCACCTTGTCTCCGCGGCGCTTGTCGTAGTCGATCCAGTCGATGAGATCCGCGTACTGGCGGTTATAGGTGGCCGGAGCCTGGACAAAGTTCTTGTGGCCTTCGGTAAGGGAGGCCGCCTTGTGGTCGAGAGGGGAGACTACGGTAGTCTTGTTACCGGCAATCTCGAGAGTCGTAGCAAGGTCTTTTGCGGTGATCGGACCGATGACCACGTCAGCCTCTTCGAGTCTTTCCCTGGTTACTGGGACCTTGCCCTGGACAACGTCATAGACGCTGAGCTCGGTGCTTATTCCAGCGTTGGCGAGGTCTTCTATGGCGAGCAGAGCTCCGCAATAGAAGTCCATGTTATTGCTCCCCGCAGGTCGTCCTGCGGTAAGAGGCATTATGATAACTGCGTTGAGATCACGCTTTCTGGCAAAGGAATAATCTTCCTCGCTTTCTTCTTTTTCGCCTGCGGCGTGGTTATCGATAAGAGAGGAATCCTTCTTTGTCGAATTACCTGACGGGTAAAGAAGAGCCCCGTCGATGTCGTTTACAGGGATGCGGATTTTCTGGCGTCTCTTGAGTTTCTTCTTTTCGAGGCCGTTCACCTGCATTATCCTTTCAACGGAAATGCCGTATTTCTTGCTGATATCGTTGATATCCTCATACCACTTTACGGTGTGGATGATATATCCGTCCTGTACGTCTTCTTCAGGCGCAGGAGCGGCTGCCGGCACAGCAACTTTGACAGTCTCGGCGTCCTGTCTCACCGGAATGAGAATTATTGTATTTTTCTTGGTCCCGTTATTCTTCAGGTCGAGTTCAGGATTAGCCTCGCACACCTCGTCTATGGTCACTCCATAGGCCTTGCAGATAGAGTAGAGGGTCTGCTTATCCTGTACGACATGGGAATAATATATCTTTCCTCCGACCCTTGTCTTGTCTTTAGAGATGGTTACCGGAGTCTGAGTATAAGTCTGGGCATAGAGACCTCCGGAAAGGGAGACCGCCATGCCCAGCAGGACTGTTATTTTCAATAATTTCAGCATGCCTTATTCGGCTTTGTTCTTATTCTTTACATATTCCTCGTTGAGGCCGGCGATAATCTCGTCAGTGATATCGAGGGAAGCGTCTCCTGTCACAACCGGAGCAGGAAGGATATCGCCCTGTGTTGAAATAATCATGCCATATTTCTTGTCCTCGTTGAATTTGTCGAGGAAAGACTTGATGGCGTCGCCGATCTGGTTCATCATAACCTGCTGCTCCTCAGCGATTTCCTGCTGCTTCTGGGCTGCGTAATTCTGGAACTCGTTATTCTGCTGCTGGAGTTTGTCCTGCTGCACTGCTGCAGAAGCGCTGGTGATAGTTCCCTTGTTGATCTTGTCCTGGAAAGCATTGATATCTTTCTGGAGCTTGTTGCCTCTGCGGTTAACCTCTTCCTGGATGCTCTGCACCTTGGTCTCCACTACGGAGCTGAGGTCGTTGGCCATATCGTACTCTTTGAGGACCCTGTCGAGGTTGAAATATACGATAGATCCCGGAGCTGCAACTGAAGCTTCTCCAGCCGCTGCCGGAGCGTTATTGCTCTTGTTTGAAGTAAGCTGGATGATACCAAGGGCGGCAACAGCCACGAGAGCGATGACGCTCAGAATTAAAGGAGTATTTTTCATTTTATTGATTGTTGATTTATATTTTCAGTGTTTGTCTATGCGACGTAGGATGCAAAGTTACTAAAAAATCTTAATCTTCGACAGATATGCCTTGATTGTTTTCTCCAGACCCATATAAAGCGCGTCACAGATTATTGCATGGCCGATCGAGACTTCGTCTGTCCACGGAATCGTGCGCACGAAGAACTCCAGATTCTCGAGGTTGAGATCATGGCCGGCATTCAGCCCCAGCCCGCATTCCCTGGCGACCTTCGCCGTCTCCAGAAATCTCGAGATCGCGGCTTCGGGACCATGAGGATAGTCCTCGGCATAGGCGGCGGTGTACAGTTCGACCCTGTCGGCCCCGCAGCGGACGGCGCCTTCGGCCATCTTCGGGTCTGGGTCAATGAATATCGACGTGCGTATTCCTTTGCTCTTGAAGATGCCGCAGACTTCGGTGAGGAAGTCCCTGTTGGCTATGGTATTCCACCCGGCGTTGGACGTGATTGCGTCGTGGGCGTCCGGCACGAGGGTCACCTGATCCGGCACGACCTCGCATACCAGGTCTATGAACGAAGGAATAGGGTTGCCTTCGATGTTGAATTCAGTCTTGATGAGTGGGCGTATGAGACGTACGTCTGAGTATCGGATATGTCTCTCGTCCGGACGTGGGTGGACGGTTATTCCTTCCGCTCCGAAACTCTCGCAATCCACTGCCGCTTTCTCGACGTCCGGCATGTTGCCGCCACGCGCGTTGCGGATGGTCGCGATTTTGTTGATGTTAACACTCAGTCTAGTCATTGTCATGCTTTTTAATCAAGACAAAAATAAATATAAATATGGGGAATCTGCAAATAAAATGTTATTTTTGGCAGTTAATTGGATAATGAAGACATGAGAATCGGACTGTACATCAGAAAGGAGGAACTGAGGAAGGATCCAAAGTTCGGGAAGCTTATATCCCAGCTCGAAGAGGCCTCGTATGAGGTCTATGAAATCGGTACGAAGGCGGACATCCGGCCGGAGACCGATCTGGTGCTGAGCGCCGGGGGAGACGGCACCTTCCTGAACGCGGCCCAGACTGTCGCCGACGTCGGAATCCCTATCCTCGGCGTCAACTTCGGTCGTCTCGGCTTCCTTTCGGAGAACCGGCCGGAAGACGTCGTCGATGCTCTCCTCGCCGGCGAATTCTCCGTCGAGTACAGGACCATGCTGAATGCGACGGTCAAGGGCGTCAATGCCCGCAAAGAAATCGGTCTTCTTCCATATGCCCTCAACGAAGTCTCGTTCCACCGTATCGGATCCAGCGTCCTCGGAATTGACGTCACCCTCAACGGGGAGGCCCTGCCTACCTATTGGGCCGACGGCCTTCTGCTTGCGACCAGCTCAGGCTCGACCGCTTATTCCCTCAGCGTCGGCGGCCCGATCTGTCTTCCTGACACTAAGGTCCTGATCATAGCTCCGATCTGCCCGCACAACCTCAATGTCCGGCCGCTGGTCATCCCTGACCACTCCAAGATCGGGATATCTCTCCAGAGCCGGGACGACAAGGTCCGCATGACCATGGACAACCGCAGTTTCGATATCGATCCGTCCTGGCATGTCGACATATCAATGGCACAGTTTTCGCTTAAGCGGATACGGCTCGCCACGTCGGATTTCGTAAAAGGTCTTACGAGCAGATTGTTCTGGGGCGAGGATATGAGAAATAATGGATAGAATGGAATCTTCAGCTAAACGTATACCTGTGCACGTCTCCATGATAATGGACGGCAATGGCCGGTGGGCGAAAGAAAGAGGAAAGGAGCGTGTTTTCGGGCATCTTCATGGGGTCGACAGCATACGCGCCGTGACCGAGGAGTCGGTTGCGCAGGGCGTCAGGTATCTCTCCCTTTATGCCTTTTCGGAAGAGAACTGGGGCCGTCCGGACGAAGAGGTCGGCTATCTGATGAACCTTATGATGGAATCTATCTCCAGAGAATTCGAAAACTTCATGCGTAACGGGGTCCGCTTTGTCGTGCTCGGTAATCGCGCGCGTCTGGGCAAGGCCATGAACGAGGCTATCGACCAGGCCATGGAGAGTACGAAGGACAACAAGAATCTTACCCTGATCTTATTCATCAGCTATAGCGGCAAGTGGGATATCCTGCAGGCTGCAAAACGGATTGCCGAAGAGGCGGCATCCGGGCCGGAAGGTCTGGAAAAGGTCCGGAATATGGAACTTTCGGCATTTGACGATTATCTCGTCACTGCCGGACTCCCGGATCCTGACCTTATTATACGTACGTCAGGGGAGCAGCGTCTGAGTAACTATCTGCTGTGGCAGGGAGCTTACTCGGAATTTTATTTTACCGATGTGCTCTGGCCTGACTTCGGGAAGGAGGAGTACAGGGCTGCCCTTGAAGACTTTGCCGGCAGGGACAGGCGTTATGGAAAAGTGAAATAAAACAATTATATTTGCGGATTATTTGTAGAATATGAGATTTAGAAAGATATTGGGGCTGTCTGCATTGCTTTTCGTTTCTGCCGCTTCTTATGCGCAGAACCAGGGCGGTGTGGATATAGATTATGCAAACCCTCATAAATATATTATCGGAGGAGTTACGGTAGAAGGTAACGTTACGCACAGTTCGAACCAGATCATCCAGGTTTCCGGTCTCCGGAAGGGAATGGAGATCACCATTCCTGGCGATGATATTTCTTCCGTAGTATCGAGACTCTGGCTCCAGAGATATTTCGAAGACGTTGCCGTATATGCTGATTCTTTATCCGCAGCCAAGGACAGTGTCTATCTCCGCATCGCACTCAAGGAGCGTCCACGTGTCTCCCGCTGGTCTTTCTCGGGCATAAAGAGCGGCGAGCGCAAGGATCTCCAGGAGCGTCTGAACCTTAGGAGAGGCGGTGAGTTCTCTGAATATATCGAGAAGACTTCGATCGGCATAATAAAGAGATATTACGACGAAAAGGGCTTCATGAATGCCAAGGTCGATGTCCGCGTGGCAAAGGATACCGTCGTGAAGAATGCCATCCGTGTGAACTTCGCCATAAATAAAGGCTCCAAGGTCAAGATACGCGACATCAACTTCATCGGCAACGAGAATCTCTCGGATTACAAGCTTGCCAAGTCCATGAAGAAGACCAAGAGCCGTAAGTTCTACAACTTCTTCAAAAGCAAGAAATTCAATGCCAAGGAGTATGCCAACGACAAACGCAACCTTATCACAGCCTTCAACGAGGCCGGATACAGGGATGCCAGAATCATAGGAGACTCCCTTTATTATGTGGATTCCAACCGACTCGCTATCGACATAAAGATTGACGAAGGCCAGCGTTACTACTTCAGGAATGTGACGTGGACCGGCAACTCCGTGTATTCTGCGGATGCGCTTAATTCCATTCTCCAGGTCGACAAGGGCAACGTATATGACATGGTGACGATGCAGAAGCGTCTTACCGGCGGCGGAAAGCAGGGCGACATCGATGTATCCAAGCTTTACAGGGATAACGGTTACCTTTTCGTACAGGTCCAGCCGGTCGAGCTCAATATCGAGGGCGATTCGGTCGATGTCGAGATGAGAATCGTGGAAGGAAAGCAGGCTACTCTCAACAATATCGTGATCAACGGTAACGATCTTACCAACGAGAAGGTGGTACGCCGTCAGATATTTACCCGTCCGGGTTATCTGTTCACCCAGACCGACTTCGAGAGATCCATTCGTGAGATCGCATCTCTCGGTCAGTTCGATCCGGAGTCTATCATGGACCCGAGCAAGGGCTATTCAATGATTCCGAACGCCACCAGCAGCACAGTCGACCTTGTCTACAATGTGACTGAAAAACCTTCTTCGCAGGTCGAGCTCTCCGGTGGCTGGGGCGGAAGAACCTTTGTCGGGACTGTCGGACTGAGTTTCAACAACTTCTCCACAAGACGAATGATGGAAGGCGGCGCATGGAGACCTGTCCCTCTCGGAGACGCGCAGAATCTCTCGATCCGCTTCCAGACCAGCGGTACATATTATACAGCAGTCTCGGCAAGCTTCAGCGAGCCTTGGCTTTTCGGAAAGAAGCCTACTTCTCTCAGCCTTTCAGCCTACTATACAAGACAGACGAACTCTTATCTTGCATGGAACATTCTCAGCCATGACCGCCAGATGGAGGTCTACGGTTTCTCGGCAGGTCTCGGTAACCGTCTTAAATGGCCGGACAACTACTTCGTGCTCTACAACCAGCTCAGCTGGCAGACTTACAAGCTCAACAACTGGTACTCCAGCTACTTCATCTTTGACGACGGCGTGGCCCATAATATCAGTTATACTCTCGGACTTTCGCGTACGTCGACCGACCAGCAGATTTATCCTAGGTCCGGTTCCGACATTTCGTTCTCCGTACAGCTTACTCCTCCGTTCTCGCTGCTGAGAAGAAGGGATAAAGGTGTCCTTGATGCGAACGGCAACCCTACCAAGGTCTCAAGCTGGAGGGATATCAATTACGACAATTGGAGCGCTAAGGACAGATATAAATGGATCGAATACCACAAATGGACTTTCAAGGCAGATGTCTATAAGAAGCTCTGGGGCGACCTCGTGCTCAGGACAAGAGCCCAGTTCGGTTATCTCGGTTTCTACAACCGCAATTGGGGTTATTCTCCTTTCGAGGGCTTCCTCGTCGGCGGTGACGGTATGTCCGGATACAACAACTATGGTACTGACGTGATTTCGCTCCGTGGTTACGAGAACTACTCTCTTACTCCTACGGCTCTCACCAAGTACAATTCAAACAGCTACTCTTACGCAGGTAACGTCTATGACAAGTTTACTGTCGAGCTCCGTTATCCTATCATTCTCCAGCCTCAGTCCCAGGTATTCGTGCTCGCGTTCCTCGAGGGCGGTAACTGCTGGTCTGACATAAAGAACTTCAATCCGTTCCAGATCAAGAGGTCTGCCGGTGTCGGCGCCAGAATCTTCCTTTCGATGATCGGTCTGCTCGGTATTGACTGGGGTTACGGTTTCGACGACCCTGTCAACGGAGGAAGCCAGTTCCACTTCATTATCGGTCAGGAATTCTAGAATGGTACAATCTTTGAGAGGATATAATATCATCAATCGGAAAACAAGTAATTTAATTTAATATGAAAAAGATTATTCTGATTGCCGTTGCGGCAATTCTTACTCTCTCTGCTTCTGCGCAGGATCTCAAGTTCGCTCACGTGAACTTCAATGAACTCGTAATGCTTATGCCGGAATCTGACCAGGCAAGAGCTACTATCGATGCAACGCAGAA
Organism: Bacteroidales bacterium WCE2008; assembly: GCA_900167925.1. Taxonomy (NCBI): domain Bacteria; kingdom Pseudomonadati; phylum Bacteroidota; class Bacteroidia; order Bacteroidales; species Bacteroidales bacterium WCE2008. The sequence goes on along the minus strand of FUZM01000005.1, from coordinate 65,479 downwards.
GGAAGCTGAAGAAACCTTCCAGGGCATGTACGAAGAGTTCCAGACAAAATATACTCAGTACCAGCAGAAGGCTGATACCTGGACTGCAGCTATCAAGCAGAGCAAAGAGAAAGAGCTTAATGATATCCAGACTCGTCTTCAGGAGTTCCAGCAGTCAGTTCAGCAGGAACTCGCTGCAAAGCAGAACGAGCTTATGGCTCCTATCCAGGAGAAAGCCATGAAGGCCGTAGAGAAGCTCGCTAAAGATGGCGGCTATGCTTTCGTATTCGATGCATCCCAGTTCATCTTCGCTAATGACGCAGTTGTGACTGACCTCACCAAGGAGGCTCGCAAGGCTCTCGGTATTCCTGAAGGCAGGACTCTCGAGACACTTCAGGCTGAACTCCAGGCTGCCCAGAGCAACAAGCAGTAATACGGCGTTCGACTTTTACAGAGACGGTGTCCGGGGGTCCCCGGTCACCGTCTTTTTGTTTTAAGGAAATCGCGTTGATTTTTCTTACGGATTAATAGCAATATTCCGTTTTAATTATTAGATTTGTACCACAAATATTGAATTTGCTTAGATATTTAAAGTTAAATAATACTAAAACGCTATTTTATCATGAGAACACAAGACATAATGGCCAGGCTACAGACCAAATATCCAGGTGAAAAGGAATACCTTCAGGCTGTCCAGGAAGTACTTGAGTCAATAGAAGAAGTCTATAATCAGCATCCGGAGTTCGAGGCTGCCAAGATTGTCGAGAGAATCGTCGAACCGGACCGTATCTTCTCTTTCAGGGTTACGTGGATCGACGACAACGGTGAGGTGCAGACCAACACCGGATACCGTATCCAGTTCAACAGCGCGATCGGCCCTTATAAGGGAGGTCTCCGTTTCCACAGGGCTGTTACCCCTTCTATGCTTAAATTCCTCGGTTTTGAGCAGACCTTCAAGAATGCCCTTACGACTCTTCCTATGGGTGGAGCAAAGGGTGGCTCGGATTTCGATCCTGTCGGCAAGTCTGACGCTGAAATAATGCGTTTCTGCCAGGCCTTCATGCTCGAGCTCTGGAACTGCATAGGACCTGACCAGGATATCCCTGCCGGCGATGTCGGCGTGGGCGGCCGTGAGATCGGATATCTCTACGGAATGTACAAGAAACTGGCCCGTCAGTACAATACCGGCGTGCTTACCGGAAAGGGCGCTACATGGGGAGGCTCTATCCTCCGTCCTGAGGCAACCGGTTTCGGTGCGCTATATTTTACCCAGCATCTTCTCCATAAGGCAGGGAAGACTATCGAGGGCAAGAAGATCGCTTTGTCCGGCTTCGGTAACGTGGCTTGGGGCGCTGCCACAAAGGCTACCCAGCTCGGTGCCAAAGTAGTCGCTATTTCTGGCCCGGACGGTGTCTGCCATATTCCTGAAGGGATTACCAAGGAGATGATAGACTATATGCTCGTCATGCGTGCGTCCAACCGCAACATGGTCGAGGATATGGCGACCAAGTTCCCTGACAAGGCCAAGTTCATACCTGGCAAGAAGTCATGGTCTATCCCGGTAGATATCGCTCTCCCTTGCGCTTTCCAGAATGAGCTTTCAGAGGAGGATGCCAAGGAACTTAAGGCAAACGGATGCTGGTGCTGCTGCGAGGTTTCCAACATGGGCTGCCAGCCGGGCGCTATCCATTATTTCCAGAACAATGGAGTGCTCTTTGCTCCGGGCAAGGCTGTCAATGCCGGAGGTGTTGCTACATCAGGTCTCGAGATGACCCAGAATGCCAGCCATATCAGCTGGTCTGCCAGGGAAGTCGATGAGAAACTGCATTTCATCATGGAGAGTATACATGAACAGTGCGTGAAATTCGGAACCCAGCCTGACGGTCATGTGGACTATGTCAAGGGTGCCAATATCGCGGGCTTCATGAAGGTTGCGCAGGCAATGCTTGAGCAAGGTACAATCTAGTAATTTTACATAGAGTTTTTGTGTAAGGCGGCTATTGATTTAGCCGCCTTTATTATTGGTAAATAGCTAAATTGTCGTTAAATTTGGAGGTTGCTTTGACATTAGTGAAAATCAATATAATTTACTCAATAATGGCAAATAATAAATTCAATGTGAAGTATTGTGTATGGCTTCCTCTTGTTCTGCTCATCACAATTTTCCTTTGGGCTGTGCCTGTCAATTTCTTCGGAATTGACGGCCTTACCGTAGTCCAGCAGCGTGTAATCGCTCTCTTCGTTTTCGCTGCGCTTATGTGGATCTTCGAGATCATTCCGAACTGGACTACATCGCTGCTTGTTATCACTATTGCTTTGCTGACGGTATCCAATAAGGGACTTGGGTTCTTCTGCGATCCTCAGTATGGCCAGCTAGTAACCTACAGCAGGATCATGGCCTCGATGGCCGACCCTGTCGTGATGCTCTTCCTCGGCGGTTTCGTTCTCGCCATAATGGCCGAGAAGTATGGTCTTGACGTGACCCTCGCCAGGGCTCTGCTCAAGCTTTTCGGAACCAAGCCTAAGGTTGTGCTTCTGGGCTTCCTCGTGATGATTTCGATCTTCTCCATGTTCATGAGCAACACCGCTACCGCTGCCATGATGCTTTCGCTTCTCGCTCCGGTGCTCTCAAAGCTCCCGGCAGACGATAAGGGTAAGGTCGGTCTCGCGCTTTCGATTCCGGTCGCCGCCAACCTCGGAGGTATCGGAACTCCTATCGGAACCCCTCCTAATGCGACTGCAAAGGGCGCTCTGGAACAGGCCGGATTCGATGTCTCATTCGGAGACTGGTGCATCCACATGATCCCTTATGTGCTTATCATGATCATAATCGCCTGGTTCTTGCTCAGGTACCTTTTCCCGTTCAAGACTAAGGAGCTCAAGCTCGAGATCCCTAAGAGTGACAAGAAGAAGGACTGGAGGACTTATGTCGTCTGGATCACGTTCTTCGCTACGATCCTTCTCTGGGCTACCGAGCAGCTTACAAAGATAAATTCCAACATCGTCGCTTTCGTTCCGCTTGCCGTGTTTACCGCTACCGGTCTTTTCGGCAAGGAGGAGATCAAGGAAATCAACTGGAATGTGCTGTGGCTTGTCGCCGGAGGTTTCGCTCTCGGTTACTGTCTGCAGGACACCGGTCTTGCAAAAGTCCTTATCAATGCAATTCCTTTCGGAAGCATGTCTGTCGTGCTTGTGCTTGTGATCGCAGGTCTTGTCTGCTACTTCCTCTCCAACTTCATCAGCAACTCTGCTACTGCAGCCCTGCTGATTCCGATTCTAATCGTTGTTGCCGAGGGTATGGCCGATCCTGCTGCCGCCAACAACGCAAGCTTCCTTTCACTCGGAGGAACCCAGGCCATGATTATCTTTGTCGCAACCTGTGCTTCTATCGCAATGCTTTTCCCTATCTCTACTCCGCCGAATGCCATCGCGTCTTCTACCGGGCTCGTGGAGACCAAGGATATGACCAAGGTCGGTATAGTCGTAGGATTCATAGGTTTCGTACTGGGATATTTCTGGCTTACCAAACTGTTCCCGTTTGCATAGCTTATCCTTAATCCCTGTAATATGAGAAAATCAATTATTGTTATCGCTGCGTTTGCGTCTCTCCTTTCAGGCGTTTCTTACGCCCAGGAGCAGCCGGCAAACCACTTCAAACCTTACGGATTTTTCCGTAGCTACGCTTTTGTAGATTCCAGGGCTACCAAGTCCCTTACCGAGGATATGTTCTTTTTCATTCCTCTTGACGAGAAGATTGTCAATGGCGAAGATGTCAATGCTGTCTCCAGCTACAATTTCCAAGCTATCACTACCCGTCTGGGCCTCGATGTGACCGGTTATTCTCTTGGAGATACAAAGATCAGCGGTAAGATCGAAGCTGACTTCTACTGTCTTAACAGCAGCAAGAATGTCGGTACTTTCCGTATGCGCCAGGCTTATGTCGACCTCCTCTGGGATGGCCGTAATGACGGTAAGGTCGATTACAAGCTTACTGTCGGCCAGACATGGCATCCTCTTGCCGCAGACATGCCTAACTGCATCAACCTCGAGACTGGTGCTCCTTTCTCGCCGTTCAACCGTTCAGCCCAGCTGATGTTCGGCGCTACTTTCAACAAGACTCTTACGGCTAATGTCGGTCTTATCCAGCAGCTCCAGTATCGTTCGAATGGTCCTGACGGTTCTACCAATCTTTATCAGCGTCATGCCGTGCCGGAGGTTTATGCAGGAGTTTCCTACAAGAAGGGCGGTTTCCTCGGAAGGGCCGGAGTGGATATCTTGAGTATCCGTCCTCACTATGGTTATACTGCCGAAGGCGTCAAGTATAACGAGTGGCTTACAACCTTCAATCCGTTCCTTTTTGCCCAGTATACCAAGGGGATGTTCCAGCTTAAGGCCAAGACTGTCTACGCACAGTCTGGCGAGCATATGCAGCTGAATTCCGGTTATGCCCAGTATAAGCTCAAGGATGACGGCGTTTCATGGGAGTATACTCCTTTCCAGAGTTCCGTGTCTTTCGTTTCGGCTTCTTATGGCAAGAAGTTCCAGGTCATGGGTATGGTCGGCTACATGAAGAATCTCGGCACTATCCGCGAGTATCATGATGGTAACGCCATTTATTTCAGCGGAAACGGTTTCAGCAATATTGACCAGATGTTCCGCGTAACTCCTACCCTTGCCTATAATTTCGGCAAGCTTCAGGTTGCGCTCGAGTATGATTTTACCGATGTGAGGTATGGTCAGTACGATTCAGACAAGTGGGCCCGCCCTACCGCAAACCTCCACTGGGTCGCAAACCACCGCGTCCTCGCAATGCTCAAATTCACCCTGTAGGCTGGATTCAATGACATATAATAACAAGAGAGGTCAACTGATCAGTTGACCTCTCTTTGTTTTGGTCGGGATGATCCGACTCGAACGGACGACCCCTACGTCCCGAACGTAGTGCGCTACCAACTGCGCTACATCCCGATTGCCTTCCGGCAGGTTGTAAAAAAGAGCTGCGGTGCAGCTCTTAAACTTCATCTAAAACTTACGCGAGTTTGTTGATGTAAAGTGCAATACCGCTCTTAAGGTTAGCTGCCTTGTTCTTGTGGATAATACCAACTTTGGCGAGCTTGTCGATCATTGCATAGACTTTAGGGGCGTTAGCCTCGGCAGTCTTCTTGTCAGTTGTGTTCCTGATCGCCCTTATAGCGTTTCTAGTTGTTTTTGCATAATACCTGTTATGCAATCTGTGCCTTTCGCTCTGGCGAATGCACTTCTCTGCAGATGCGTTATTTGCCATTATTTCTTATTTTTATATTTAGTAGTGGGTAGGAGAATCGAACTCCTATTGCGGGAATGAAAATCCCGAGTACTAACCGTTATACGAACCCACCGTCCGCCTCTTTGAAGTATGGATACTTCGAAAGGGAATGCAAAGGTATGCATTATTTTTCTTACCTCAAAATATTTTTAATCTTTTATTCCGAGGCTGCAGTCCATTCAAAAGAATACAAAAGCGACTCCACCTGCCGCAGATATTGACGCTTGTCATACTTTGGAGCATATACAAACGCTTCCACTACAATAACATCTTCAGCGCCCGGGCCATAGAACGAATGCGAAACGAAAGGACCGCCCATGAAATCGTTCTGGACCTCCCAGAATCCACGGGTCTCGGCGAACTGACGGTTGCGATACTTGACGAACGACACGGTCGGCTCGATATAGGTAGCCGTTGTCATCCAGGTGTTGTCGAACATTCCCGGGACATTCTCCTTGAGGATGGCATTACGATGAGAGATTATGCTCTCCTGCGAGAAATTCTCGTTCTCCGAAGCGGGATACTTGTATATAAGAACCCCCTGGATCGTATACTGCTTCTCATCGGCGATCCAGATGAAATTGTCAGTTTTCTTCTTCAGCTTGTAGCCGGTAGGGAAGTGAGGCGATCCGCCGAAAGCTTCGGATACGGTCTTGAAAAGAGGATGCTCCTCATATTTTCTGGCATTAGATATGATCCTGTCCCTTTCAGCCTGTTCGAAACTGTTGGCGACTCTTTCGGCGTTGTCGTGAAGAAGCTTCAGCGCAGATTCGTTGTCGAAAGCATTGACCTGGATCAGGCACTGCGGGCTTGCCCATACATCTTTGCGATACACCACTCCTTCAGTCTGATTCTGAGGATTGATATTGAAGATAAGGATATTCCTGTGCACCTTGAACAGATCCGCGAATCCGCCTGGAGAGACATTAGCCACATTGAAAAGAGGCTCTTTCTGCGCCAGATAAGGGCAATCGCTACCGAGGACTTCGCGGACTTCATTGCCGAGATTCCCCTCCCAATTGTTCTTGTCGATTACGACAATGACCTCCCCAGCCTTTCCGCTGACATTCGGAAGCAGAGTCTTAGTCGGTTTGCAGGAAACTATGGCAAGCGCCATAATCACCAATGTCATTATTTTTCTCATAATATAGAGTATTAATGTAACAATCTTCCGATATCGTTTCCGCAGGCAAATATCATCAGCACGAAAAGCAGTGCCATGCCTATGATCTGGGCCACCTCCAGAAACTTGTCTCCCGGCTTCCGTCCTGTAATAATCTCATACAGCACGAAGACAATATGTCCGCCATCCAGCGCCGGAATAGGCAGAAGGTTGACCACTCCGAGCATTATCGACAGCAAAGCCAGCAGATTCAGAAAAATATACCAATTCCATGCCGAAGGGAAGACCTGGCCGATGGCAATGAAACTTCCTACAGATTTATACGCTCCGGTCGACGGCTTGGCGATCATCTTCAGATCCTTGAGATAGCCTCCGATAGTGGAGAAAGTCTTCATGAATCCTGCCGGGATAGCCTCTGCAGTCGAATATGTCTTCGTGCTGATCTCCGGCATCCTGGCATAGATCCGAGCCATACCGGTCGAGTCCGTCTTCATCTCCATCGCGAGCGTATCAGCCCCTCTGAGCACCTCCACGGGAATTGTCTCATGGACTCGCCCGGACAACAGCCCGCGGCTTTCCTGCACAAAGCGGATCGGAGTCCCGTCAACGCCTATGATCATGTCCCCGCGCTCGAATCCGGCCCCGTAGTTAGGCGAATCCGGCGGTATCGTATCGATTACGAACGGCACTGCCAGCTCAAACACTCCCGGAGTGTTGAGCAGCTCCGGCAGCTTGGCCTGGTCCATATAGAACGACGTCGTGTCGCCGTCCCTGAGTACCGTAATCTCGCGGACATCTCTGCGGATCAGGTCCATCTGCAGAGAACTGAAGTCCTCCGGCTCATAATCATCGAAGCTGAGCACGCGGTCGCCGGTGCGGAATCCCAGTTCGTAGGCCACTTCCGTCGCGTAGATGCAATTGTCCCGGTTGCTGATATATGACGAGCCCCAGATATCCAGGATCAGGCAGTACATCGCAATCGCGAGGATAAAGTTGAACAGAACTCCTCCGGCCATCACCAGCAGTCTCTGCCAGGCCGGCTTGGTCCTGAACTCCCATGGCTGCGGGTCTTTCTTCATGGCTTCGGTGTCCATGGACTCGTCGATCATTCCGCTGATCTTGCAGTAGCCTCCGAAAGGCAGCCAGCCGATTCCGTATTCGGTCTCATGGTCTTTCAGCTTAGGAAAAAGTTTCGAGAACCAGCCTCTTTTGGTGCTCAGCAGAGTGAAATTTCCCGAGTCGAAAAAAAGGAAAAACTTCTCGACTCTTATCCCGAAAAGCTTTGCAAAAGAAAAATGCCCCAGTTCGTGGAAAAGAATCAATATGGAAAGTGCAAGAACGACCTGCAGAATCTTTATCAGTACTACCATTTACTTCCTCCCTATAATCTCCTTGGCGCGCGCGAACGCCTCCCTGTCAGTCTCCAGAATATCGTCAAGGGATGGTTTCGCGATAAACGTCGTTCCGGCCATCACGTCTGAAATAATCTCCGGAATGTCGTAGAACGCTATTTCCGCATTCCTGTAAGCCTTGTTGGCCGCTTCGTTAGCCGCATTCATCGCGCACGGGATGTTTCCTCCCTTTGAAATCGCAGCGGAGGCGAGTCCCAGACACGGGAATTTCTCCGGATCCGGTTTCTCGAAAGTCATGGTGCCAAGCTCCGCGAAATTCAGCTTGCGGTTGTTCAGAGTTAGCCTCTTCGGGAAACTCAGCGCAAACTGTATAGGCTCCCTCATGTCCGGATGGCCCATCTGGGCGATGACGGCCCCGTCCTCGAATTCGACCATCGAGTGGATTATCGACTGAGGATGCACCACTACCTCGATGTCAGCCGGAGCGGTATCGAACAGCCATCGGGCCTCGATCATCTCGAATCCCTTGTTCATCATCGTAGCGGAATCGATCGTAATCTTGTCGCCCATGTTCCACTGAGGATGCTTCAGGGCCTCGTGGAACGTAGCCTTAGCGATATCCTCCCGGCTCCAGGTGCGGAACGGGCCGCCGGATGCGGTCAGATGGATCTTGCGGATCGGGTTGCCCCCGGCGCACAGAAGGCACTGGAAGATCGCCGAATGCTCGGAATCGACCGGCAGGATCGGCGTTTTCATGGTCATGGCGAGGTCCATGACGAGGCTGCCGCCGGCAACGAGGGTCTCTTTGTTCGCCAGCGCTATCGGCTTGCCGGCGGTGATCGCCGCGATTGTCGGCCTGAGGCCGCTGAACCCGACCAGAGCTGTCAGCACCATGTCGATGCTGTCCGAGGTCATAAGGTCGCATATCGAGTCCATGCCGGAGAAGACCTTGACTCCATGCGGCTGCAGGGCGTCTGCGACTTCGACATATTTTGATTCATTGCATATCACGACGTTGTTGGCGTCGAATTCGAGAGCCTGCTTGATGAGCAGCTCCGAACTGTTGTTCGCTGTGAGGAGTTCCACCTCGAAGACATCGGGATGCTGGCGGATTACGTCCAGGGCCTGTGTTCCGATCGAACCGGTGGAACCGAGTATTGCTATTCTGCGTTTCTTCATCAGAAATTAATGTATTTTGCCGGATTGACGGCCTCTCCCTTGTACCAGAGCTCGAAATGCAGGTGCTCGCCCGTGCTGAGTCTGCCCGTGCTGCCGACGATGGCGATAGGCGTTCCTGCCGAAACCTTCGCGCCGGTGCTGACCATGAGTCTTTCGTTGTGCCGGTATATGGATATTATGTCGTTGTCATGCTGGATGGCGATAGACCAGCCGGTGTCGTCAGACCAGCCAGCGCTTACGACGGTGCCGTCGAGCGTCGCCATGACGACGGAATTGGCCGGTGCCGTTATGTCCACGTATGGATGGATGACATCCTCGTAGCCCTGGGAAACGACTCCTTTGAGCGGAGGAAAGAAGTGCATTCCTTCGATAGGCAGTTTTCTCGAGGATGAACCCAGTCCGAACTCCTCGGCTTCCATCACGTTGGCTCTCAGGATAGAGTCTTTTACGTGGAGTTCGCCGGCTTCTTCTGCGGAGAGTATTTCAGTTTTGCGGGCGCGGATAAGGCTGTCTATCACGACTGGATCTGCCCCTTCCACAACTTTGCGCAAGTTCTGCGAGTAGAATTCCCATCTGTACACCACATTCTTGAGGGAGTCCAGTGTCATAGCGTTCTGCTGGGCTTCCATTCTGGACGTGGCGTCCGGATATCCCGGAATGAAGGTCTTGAGCGGCGTAAGGGATACCAGCGCAAAGGCTCCCACGATCAGGACGACCACGCTGGAGATTGCGGCAATGAAGAGACCGCCCCTCCTGAAATGCACTTGCCAGATATGTCTGTGCGTGTAGTCATCTACAAGAGAGAGCCTGTATCTCAATACTTTAGGGGCTTTGTTTTCCTTTGCCATTATATTTTATTAACTTTGCGGTCATATATGGACAGGATTATCGGCATAGACTTTGGAAGAAAACGAACCGGGATTGCGGTAAGCGACCCTCTCGGAATCTTCGCGTCTGCGCTGGAAACCTTGCCGTCTGCAAAGATAATAGATTATATCAAAAATTACGCCGAGAATGAGCGTATCGTCCGGTTTGTTGTAGGATATCCTCGCAATATGAACGGTCAGCTCTCCGAAGCGGCGGCGGATGTGGATGTTTTTCTGAAGACCCTCCAGAAGGCTTTCCCGGACATTCCAGTGACTCTCGAGGACGAGAGATTCACGTCAGTACTGGCGCACAGGGCCATGATCGACGGTGGAATGAAGGCTTCCGACAGGAAAGACAAGGCTTCTGTGGACCGCATAAGCGCGGCTATCATTCTCCAGAGTTACCTTGACCGCCAGTCCTCGAAGGGTACATTTTTTGCAGATGAGAGTGTTTCCGTGCCGGAGACAAGGTCTTTCCGGGTGTCCGGTAAGGCAAGAAAAAAGAGATAGTAGATTATGATTCAACCAATTTATCTGTACGGGTCGGAGGTGCTCCGCAAGAAGGCGGAAGAAGTCGATCTCGGAAAGAAAGATGAAATAAAGGCTCTGGTCCAGGACCTCAAGGATACCCTTGCTAACGCTGACGGCTGCGGTCTCGCGGCTCCTCAGATCGGCGTGAGCAAGAGAGTGGTCATCGTTGACGGTACCGGGATGGAGGACGTGTATGATTATCTGAAGGATTTCAGACGTACTCTGATAAATCCGGTGATAATTGAAGAGAGTGAGCAGTCCTGCGAATACAACGAAGGCTGCCTCAGCATCCCTGGCATTTATGCGGATGTGCGCAGGCCTTCAAGCATGACTGTGGAGTATTACAATGAGGATCTCGAGAAGGTTACCGAGCATTTCGACAAGTTCGCCTGCAGGATGGTGCAGCACGAGCTGTCGCATCTTGACGGCGACCTATTTACGGATCATGTCGCCCCGATACGAAAGAAGATGATTTCAAAGAAGCTTCTGAATATCGCCCACGGCAACACAAGAGCAAGATACAACACTAAAATCAAATAACTATGGGAGCATTCCACGCTTATGATATCCGCGGTATCTACAATGCGGATTTCGATAGATTTACAGTATACAAGGTCGGGTATTTCCTTCCTCTGCTTCTTTCTGCCGACAAGGTGCTCGTCGGCCGCGACTGCCGTCTGACCTCTGACGAGATCCATGACTGGCTTATAAGGGGTATAACCGATGCCGGCGCTGATGTATATGATATCGGCCTCAGCAGTACCCCTATGGTATATTTCGGTACGGCAAATTACGGTTTCAAGGCTTCTGTCCAGATAACCGCATCCCATAATCCAAGAGAATACAACGGTCTCAAGGTTTCCCGCGAGAACGCGCTTCCCGTAGGCCTCGACACCGGTCTCGGCCAGATCAAGGCCTGGATCGAAGAAGGCAAGTCGATGCCTGTCGCCGAGAAGCGCGGCGAGGTCCATATAATGGACATAAAGAAGGACTACAAGAAGTTCCTCAGAAAGTATGTCGGCGATTTCTCCGGGATCAAGATGGCATTCGACCTTTCCAACGGAATGGCTACGCTTCTCGCCAAGGAACTTTTCGGCGAGTCTCCTGCCTACATCTACGATGACATGGACGGCCGTTTCCCGAACCATGAGCCGAATCCTCTTATCCATGACAACGTTGTCGCCCTCGAGAATCTCGTGAAGAAGGTCAAGGCCGACATCGGAGTCATCTACGACGGCGACGCCGACAGAGTCATGTTCGTTGACGAAAAGGGCCATTTCATCGCTCCTGACCTGATGATTGCTCTTCTGGGCAATTATTTCGTCGGCGAAAGAAAGGAGAAGGGCATCGTGCTGCAGGATATCCGCAGTTCCAAGGCTATCGGAGAGTATCTCGAGCCGATGGGCTGCAAGGTCGAGACATGGAAGGTGGGCCGCGCGAACGCCGCTCTCAAACTCAGGGAGCTTGACGGTCTCTGGGGCGGAGAACTCGCAGGCCATTATTATTTCCGTGACTTCTTCTATTCGGACAGCGGTCTTCTCGCTTCCATCTTCGTGCTGAGAGTCGTTTCTTCTCTCAAGAAGAAGGGCGTAACCATAAGCGAGGCCATCGCCGAAATCGCAAAGTACGAGAATTCCGGCGAGATCAACTACAGAGTTGAGGACAAGAAAGGGGCTATGGATGCTGTGTGCAGCTATTTCAAGGCTCAGGAGAAGCCGACCGCAGAGATGGATTTCGACGGTTTCCGTATCGAGTTCCCTCAGTGGTGGTTCAATATCAGGCCTTCCAATACGGAGCCATATCTCCGTTTCCTCTGCGAGGCAAGTTCGAAAGAACTCCTCGAGAAAAAGATTGCAGAAACAGACGAAATACTTAAAACCAAATTCGGAGCGACACGTTAAAACAGGATGAATTTTAAAGCTATACTGGCGGGAGCCATAGCAGTGGTTCTTGCAGCAGGGCAGTTATGTGCCCAGGATTCAATTAAAATGTCAAAGAAAGAAGCGGAACTCAAGGTCCCACGTCCGCATATGAAGCCGGTCAAGTCTATGATTGACGGGCTTGGCAATGCGCTGGATACAGTCGAGACCCAGACCCCCGGAGTGAAGATTATTCTCTTTGACGACAATTCATGGAAGTATTACCGGGATCCGGTCTTCGCCTTGCAGCAGTCGATCTTTACCGATAACTGGAACACCGAAGTGCCGAACCCATTCATGGTTTCTTTGAACGACCTTCCGGAAAAGATTTCCCTCTGGGTGGTGGATTCCCTCAGCTGTTACCGCTGTCCTAATCCGACCAAGGTCTATTCCCGTTTCGGAGTGCGTCACAGACGTCGTCATCAGGGTGTGGATCTTCCTCTCCACACAGGAGATCCCGTATATGCCGCTTTCTCCGGCAAGGTCCGTATGTCGCGTTACAACCGCGGATACGGTAACCTCGTGGTGATACGTCATGAAAATGGACTCGAGACTTTCTATGCGCATCTTTCCCGCAGGGATGTTGAAGTAGGCGACTGGGTCGAGGCTGGAGACATAATCGGACTTGGAGGCTCGACCGGACGCTCGACCGGTCCTCATCTTCATTTCGAGACAAGATATAAGGGATATGCCTTCGATCCGGAGTGGCTCATAGATTTCGAGAGCGGGGTCCTCAGGCACAGGCTTTTTGTATTGTACCGTAAATATCTTTCGGAGGGCAGCAGATATGTCCCGGAGACCGAGGACGACGAGTATGAGATCCATTTCGGAGACGAGAGGGCTTATGCTGTAGCCGATTCCATAGCTGCCGTGCGCAAGGCCGAGGAAGAGAGGGCTGCTGCCGAGGCAGCGGCTGCCAAGTACCATAAGGTAAGGTCCGGAGATACTCTCTACGGGCTGGCCCGGAAATACGGTACTTCCGTTGCGGCCATCTGCCGTCTTAACTCAGGGCTTACTGCTAAGAGTACCCTGCGTATCGGAAAATCGATAAGGGTAAGATAGATTATTTGAGCGAGTGCAGGAACTCGAGATCTTCGGCGCTGTAGAGCCATGAATCTACAATATCCGGAGCGACTCTTCCGAGTATCGCGAATACTATAAGGGCAACGACGGCGATTATCGCCAGAGAAGCCAGAATCCATAAGAGGGTCTTCCGTGAGGATTTTTTCTCCGGGAGACTCTTTTCTAATGTCACCGGTTCTGCCGGCTTTACCTCCTCGGCCTTTTCCTCTTCGGCCTTTACCGGTTCCGGCGCAGTCTCCGGAGCAGTTTCTGCTGCAGGCGCGGTATCCTGGTCAATCTGGAGGTCTTCGATAGCTATTGGCTCGTCCTCCTCATGTTCGTCAAGAATGCCCTTAAGGTCGCTTATTGCAGCCGATACTTCTTCAGGAGTCTCCTCGTGGGTTTTGAGGGAGATAGGCTCCAGTCCGAAACCGTCAGGATAGATGTCCAGGTCTTCGTCGGCCACGAAGAAGAAATTGTTCTCTCTGGTGGCGCGGAGACGGCCGAGCCCCGGGAAGATTATGGTCTTCTTCTGCTTCAGCACGTCTTTCATTTCTTCAAGGAAGTCCTCGACGATCCTTACCGCCTGCCCAAGATCTACGTCGTTGTTCTTGGCGTACATCTCTGCGAGAGTGGTGTCCGAGTCATTCTGGCGCTGACGGAAGAACAGTCTCCGGTAGGGGGGATTGATGGTGTATCCTTTGTCCGAGAAAGTCGCCGGGACTATCTCTGTAACGAAGGACCCTACGCCGGGGAGATCTACTTCATCTTTGTCAAGAATCAGCTCCTTGACCATTTTCGACAGGAGGTCTATATCCATATTGAAATCAAAAAATAATGGTTTTCAGTAACATCAAACAAAGGTAATGAAAAAAATGCAAAAAATATTTGGAGATACGTAAAAATGTAGTACCTTTGCAATCCCGAAACAAAATTCCTCTTTAGCTCAGTTGGTTAGAGCACCTGACTGTTAATCAGGGGGTCGTAGGTTCAAGTCCTACAAGGGGAGCTAAAAAAAGCCGGCTTTTCAGCCGGCTTCTTTCGTTATATGTCTTGTCTTATTTGACGAAGAAGTAATCTTCTGTCATCCTGGCGAAGGCGTGGTTCCTCTGGGTCTCAGAGTTCCATTTGAGAGCCAGCTTTGCGATAGTCTCGTATGGAGTGCCGGCGAGAACGTTGTCGTTCGTCGCATGCTCGAGCATGCTTGCGAAGGCCTCCATCTTGGTCATAGGCCTTGGGTAGCTCTGGATGCCCCATGATTCAATGTTGCTGTCTCCGGCTGCTTCGGCGGCGAAGAGGAGTGCGTCGGTGAGACCTCCGATCTCATCGGCAAGTCCGATCTCGATGGCCTGTGCGCCTGTCCATACGCGGCCCTGTCCGAGCTCGTCAACTTTTGCCTTGTCCATGTTCCTGCCTTCGGCGACGATGGTGACGAAGTTCTCATAGATGTCTTCGATCAAAGCCTGTATGTATTCTCTCTCTTTGTCGTTGAGAGGCTTTGTGATGTCCAGCGGGTTGCCGGCGGCGTTGGAGTTGGTGGTGACGACGTTTACATGAAGCTTGTCACGGAGAGTCTTGCTGATATCAGGTATCATGCTGAATACTCCGATCGAGCCGGTGAGGGTGGTCTTGTCGGTGAAGATATGGTCGCAGCTGTTGGAGATCCAGTATCCGCCGGAAGCGGCGTATGAACCATATGAGGCGATCACAGGCTTCTCGGCGCGGAGTCTCTCTATCTCTGCGCGGATCTTTTCGGATGCGAAGGCGCTGCCTCCAGGGGAGTTGACGCGGAAGACGACTGCTTTGATATTGTCGTTGTTGCGGACTTCTTCGAGGATTGAGACGAAGCGGTCTCCGGAGATGTCGGTCGGCTTGTTGTCATCTATGATGTCTCCGTCAGCATAGATGACGGCAATCTGGTTCTTAGCCTTGAAGCTGGCATATACTTTCGATTTTGCGTATTCCGTGAACGGGATGGCCTTGAGTCCCTTCTCGTCCTCTATGCCGGCAAGGTCGGCGAGCTTGCGGAGAAGTTCGGCCCTGTCCATGAGCTCATCGACGAGACCGTTCTCCTTGAGGTCTCCTGCTGTGCGGAGCTGGAGATTGTCCACCAGCGAGTTGAATTTGTCCTTGGAAATTTCCCTGCTGCTGCAGATTTCGGTTATGTAGCTGTCCCAGATGGAGTTTACCATCTCGGAGGTCTGATGCTGGTTCTCTGCGCTCGGCGCATTGCGCACGAACATCTCTCCTGCGGATTTGTATTTGCCGTGGCGGATGAGCTGGACGTTTACTCCGAACTGTTTGAGCAGGTCGGCCAGATATATGTTCTGTACGCTGATTCCGTGGATCATCGGGGAAGCGGCGCAATATGAAGTCATATAAACCTTGTCGGAAACGGAGGCGAGGTAGTAGCTGCCAATGGTCGGATTCTCGGTATATGAGACTATGGCCTTTCCGCTCTTTCGGAAGTCGTCGAGCATTGCGCGGAACTCTTCCAGGGCGGCGATTGAGGAAGTCGTGCCGTCAGGTTTGAGATAGATATACTTGACGGAAGGGTCTTCGGCAGCGGTCTTGAGGGCCTGGGCTGCTCTCCAGAGGCTGAGCTTCGGAGTCTGGGCGGCTCCGGACGTGAGGGAAGATAGGTCGAAATCCTCGTTTTCTTGCTCAGACAGGACGAATTCTGACATGTCGATCTTGAGTATGCCGGAACGGGCGAGGACCGGCTTGGCTCCGGACTCTGATGATAAGCCGGCAATCATGCTGCCCAGCATCATGAATCCGATAATCGTCATTATAATGAGGCCGCAAATTACGGCCAGCACCATTTTAGCAAATTGTTTCATCTTGTTGTACTGTTAATTGAAACAAATATAGTGAAAAATCAATATATTTGCAGGATAAATAGACATTATGGCACAGAAACCATCGATACCAAAAGGAACAAGAGACTTCGGCCAGCAGGAGATGGCCGAGAGGAATTATATATTCGACACGATCAAGAGCGTGTTCAAGACCTATGGCTATGCGCAGATTGAGACTCCGGCCATGGAGAACCTTTCTACGCTGCTCGGAAAGTATGGAGACGAAGGCGATAAGCTGCTTTTCCGTATCCTGAATTCCGGAGACGCCTTCGGCAAAGTCAATCTCGATGCATTCCGTTCGGAGGAAGGCATAGACAATGCCGGTCTTACCAAGGAAGTGTGCGAGAAGGGACTCAGGTATGACCTGACCGTTCCGTTCGCCCGTTACGTGGTTCAGCACCAGAATGAGATTTCATTCCCGTACAAGCGTTTCCAGATACAGCCTGTATGGCGTGCTGACCGTCCTCAGAAGGGCCGTTACCGTGAGTTCTACCAGTGCGATGCCGACGTAATCGGAAGCCGCTCGCAGGTGAATGAGCTCGAGCTCGTGCAGATCGTGGACAGGGTGTTCACCAAGTTCGGCATCAATGTGCTCATCAAGATAAACAACCGCAAGGTGCTGACCGGATTCGCCGAGATAGCCGGATTCCCGGACAAGGTGGTGGATATCACCGTCGCTATCGACAAGCTCGACAAGATAGGCCTTGATGCCGTCAAGGAGGAGATGATCGAGAGGGGACTGACCCCGGAGGCCGTGGCCGTGATCGAGCCTATCCTTTCTCTTTCCGGCACTGAGGCTGAGAAGATCGCCGTGATGCGCGGACTCATGAACGGAGGCTCTGCTTCGGGCGTCGTGTCTGAGACCGGTCTCAAGGGACTTGATGAGCTTGAGGAACTCTTCGGCCTTATCGATGCCGCCGGCGTAAGCCAGAAGGTCGAGATAGACCTTTCTCTCGCCCGCGGTCTGAATTATTATACCGGAGCCATCTTCGAGGTGAAGGCCTGCGACTTCCCGATCGGAAGTATCTGCGGCGGCGGAAGGTATGACAACCTTACCGGCATTTTCGGTCTCCCGGACATGTCAGGTGTCGGCATTTCCTTTGGCGCAGACCGTATCTACGATGTGCTCAAGGGCCTTGAGAAGTTCCCTGAGGGCCTCCGCAGCTCTACCACTCTGCTGTTCGCAAACATGGATTCCACGGTGCTTCCGTATATCATCCCTGTTGCGAGGGCTCTTCGTGAGGCCGGCCTCGCATGCGAGATATATCCGGACTCCACCAAGCTCAAGAAACAGTTTGACTATGCGGACCGCAAGGCCATCCCGTTCCTGTCCATCACGGGAGGAGACGAGGTCGCTGCCGGTGTGATCAATGTCAAGAATCTTGCTTCGGGAGAGCAGAAGCAGTTCTCTAAGGACGATATTGCGGGTATTCTGGCGTTTGTCAGGTAGCCTCGGACGCTATCCGGAGGCAGATTTTCAAAAAAAATTTGCAGTTAAAAAAATAATGCTTACCTTTGCAGTCCCAAAACATCGCGGGGTAGAGCAGTTGGTAGCTCGTCGGGCTCATAACCCGGAGGCCGGAGGTTCGAGTCCTTCCCCCGCTACTATATATAGAGGATTTCTGAAAGGGAATCCTCTTTTTTTGTTATATTTGCAAAAACAGGTTTACGATGATTATCTTGGAGCATCCTATATCTAGAGCCGAATTGAAAAAGTATGCCGCCAACACGTTTGGAGACATGATTAAGTGTGTCGCAGATGTGGAGAAAGGCCTGCTGGCCATTGATGCGGATTTGCACGCCGATTTGGAAAGAATGATGCTTGAAAACGGCTCGGAGCAAACCTCATTGTGGGGATTTAACCTGTATCCAGATGAGATGGGGGATGATTTTATCGAGTACGATTCCCTCATTAACATCCGTTCCTGGCAGGGCAATCCTTCCAGAGATGTGCTGGATAAGGATGTGAGAGAGAGGATTGCAAGCATCGTTGGCAAGTTCATTACTGAATAATGCAGCATCAAGTTCTTGAAAATGGCCGTTGGGCCCAATTGACGTTCCCGCAGCAGATGGCAAACATCGGCAGCGAGACTTCCCGTATCTATCGGGCGCTGGAGGCTGGGAAAGATTCCAGGGCCGAAAGTGCTTTCGCCCGTCTTCAGGAGCTCGTAGACCTTACCATAAAATATGGTCGTTCAGATGCTTCCCCGATGCTTCGTTCAGCCTTGCTAGAGGAACTCTGCCGTTTCAGGGAACTTTACTGCAAAGCGTACCTTGAAAGAGATCTTTCCGAACTGGCCGCTTTCAACAGGTATCTAGACAAGTTTGCTAAATTATCATAAGCCCTTCGTTGAAGCGGAGGTCCTATACAGGAGTGTATGGTCTACTATAGAGGATTTCTGAAAGGGAATCCTCTATTTTTGTTATAATTGCTTTATGGAAAACGATAGAATACTGTTGCGGCCTTGGTTGGAAAGCGACGCCGAGGCTCTTTATAAATTTTTTGAAATCAACAGGAAAAAATTCTATATTTGACCGTTAATTAACAGATAATTATGGAACTGAGCGAATTACAGAAGGATTGTGCGAGACGTCAGAAAAAGGGCCTGCACTTTATCATGGCTTCCGTTGTCATATGGGGGATTATCCTTGTCGCGCATCTGACTCCTTTCAGCATAGAAACGAAAAATCTTATCACATTCTGCAGTTCGGCGGTCTTGTTCCCTTTGGCGTGGGGACTTGCGAAAGCCCTCAAGATAGATTTTGAAGGCAAGGGGAATCCGCTTACCAAGGCCGGCATTATCTTCAGCATAAATCAGATGCTGTATATCCTGATCGTAATGTGGGTGTTCGCCGCCGTTCCCAATAAGATGCTGATGGTCTATGCCATGATCTTTGGCGCTCATCTTATGCCTTTCTCATGGCTCTATAAATCCAGAACATATCTGGTAGTCTCCATTGTTGTACCTATTCTTTCTCTCGGCATCGGGCTGCTTTTCCCGCCGGCTGTGCTTGCCGCGGTGATGGTTTTAATCGAACTGCTTTTTTCATTCCTCCTATATATGGAATGTAAGGCAATCCAATAATAATTTACTAATTATAATTAACGTATTATGGAAACAAACGCAAATGCAAACCGACTGTCTTATCTTGACAATGTAAAGGTTTTCCTGACGGTCCTGGTAATCTTTCACCACGCGGGTCAGGCTTATGGGCAAGGCGGGGGCTGGGCGTATATGCCGAGCAATCCTGCTGAAACGCTACCTTGGATCTGGCACTTCTTTTCGACCAATGCCAGCTTTTTCATGGGACTATATTTCTTGATCTCTGGCTACTTTGTCCCGAGGAGCTACGACAGACATGGCGGAAGGACTTTCGTCCGGAAGAAACTCGTCAGGCTAGGTATTCCTCTGGTCGTGATGGGCGGACTTATGATTGTATTGTCAGGCAAATTGGAGATTGGACATATGTGGTTCGTGGAAAGCTTGTTGGTATTCTGCCTCTTCTATGCGCTGATCCGCTGTTTCGTTCCGCCGATGGGCAATAGCCATGTACGACGGATCCCGTTTTGGGGACTGTTGGCGACTGGACTCGTGATGGGTATCGGCAGCTATTTCATTCGTCAGGTCAGTCCGCAGGATCATTGGATATGGCCGTTCGGGATCATTCCGATGCCGCTCGAGCCGGCTCATTATCTGCAGTATGTAATGATGTTTGTCATTGGTGTGCTGGCGGGCCGGTGCGGATGGCTCGAAAACATGAGCAACCGTGTGGGCATCGCGTCGCTTGTCCTGGGCGCTCTTTTCGTTATCGGCAACTATGTCCGTGGCGACGGTTCATGGAACCTTTTCGTATGGCGTTGGTTCGGCATCTATGAGTCGCTGATGTGCATATTCATTTCGTTCGGCCTGCTGTGGCTGTTCCGCGAATATGCCAATGTCAGCGGACGCTTCTTGCGCTGGTGCTCTGCACAGTCATACGGCGCCTATATATTCCATATGATACTGATGCTCGCGCTGCAGAATGCTACGGACGGTGTTTGGATGGGCGCGCTTGGAAAGTTCTTCTTTATCGGTATAGTAAGCACGGTGATTTCGTTCGTGTTCACGTGGCTTGTACGAATGATTCCGGGAGTCAAAAAGGTTATATAGCTCTTCCTGACTCAGTTCCCCCAAAATTTTTTTGAAAATAATTTGTTTTTTCAAATATATCGTCTACCTTTGTATCGGCATACGATATAACGTTTAACAATATATTATTATGAGTAACATGAATACAGCTCTGACAGAAGCGATCTTCTATATCCTCCTGGCCCTCCAGGAGCCGCTTCATGGCTATGGAATCATGCAAAGGACCTCTACATTAAGTAAGGGTCGGCTTATTCTTTCAGCAGGTACCCTTTACGGCGCAATATCCAATCTTCTGGACAAGGGATGGATCATGCCGGCCGGGGAGTCTGCAGAAAATGATGGACGTCGTAAGATGTACTTGATAACAGACGCGGGGAAAGCCGCTCTGGTCGAGGAACTTGAGCGTCTTGAAGAACTGGTTAAAAATGGGAGAAACTATATTAAACGATAACGGTTATGAAAACAAAGAAATTTGCGCTAAGGTGGTTTGTCGATTTTGACAAGGAGGAAAAATGGCTCAACGATATGTCTAAGGCCGGATGGTGCTTCTGGCATACGAATGGGGTGATCTATAGATTCAATGCCTGTGCTCCGGGAGAAGAGATCTTTCAGATTGATTTCGATGAGAAGAAGGGCCTGTCTGGCGAAGATTATGTCGCTTTCAGGAATACCTGCGGAGATAAATTCGTCCACCAGTGGAAGAGCAAGATCTATTGGAAGAGGGCGGCATCCTCGGGTCCTTTCGAAGGAGAAGGAAACGTCGCAGCAAAACTGCGCCTTACTAACAAGGCCTACAATTATCACATCAAGAATCTTATGGGACTCTCATTGATTGCCGCAATCGCTTTCCTGATATGCGTCCCGGTAGGAAAATATATGTTGCCGTCAGGAGCGTTTTCCAACTGGCTCGTAGATGTCGGGGTAGGCCTTACCGCAGGAATACTGTTTACGGAAATCGTAATACTCCTTCCTATTGTTAAGAAACTCAAGAAGAAGATGAACATGCTGATTTCTCAACTGTTTTGACATTTTGTTTTTTCTCAGTTTACATTAGTGTGCGGGTATCGTCCATGTTTTCCGGACGATGCCCGCGTTTGAGGTCGTTTTTGCGGTTATCGTCCGTGTTTTCAGGACGATGACCGCACCTAGTCAAGCAACCTTGCCGCTTCAGCGTAGGAGAGCCCGGTCACTCGGGCAATCTGATTGACGTTGGATGAGAACCTGTAACGTATCTGTCGGAGCACTTCGACCATTTCTTCAGTAGATAGTCCGGTCAGAGAAGATCGTCCATATAGAGTCATGCACAGATCAGGTATTGCAGCCGCTATGACCTGATCCCTAAAGGAGGGGATACCATCTTCCACGGATTTGATTTTGCGTGCCTTAGAGGACGACGAAAGAAAGAAATTCATCCTTTTAGGCGTCCTGAATATGCTTTCCGCTTTTTTAACCGACAGATAAGAAGACGGGAGGATATATCCGTTTTCGAGAATCCAATGTGACGGAATATCAAGAGAACAGTGCAAAATCCGTTCACGCTCCCTTTTCGACATCTTGTCCACACGAGTACCATTCTGGATTGTCCGGTTGAACAGAACGTCACCGCTTCCCCATGGGTATTGTGAGGCATAGGCACAGATATTTGCTGCGACACTATTCATATGTACATATGCGATAGCTCTTTCGACAGCCTCCTCTCCTGGAGGGAGAGCACGGATATCGACGCCGTTGTCACGCAGAAATTCCTTCGCGCCGTATTTGTTACGTAAATACTTGGCAAAACGCATCTTGAAGCCGTTGACAAAAGCCAAGGCATCTTTGTAGTAACCGTGCAGTACAAAATGCACGTGATTAGACATAAGAATGAAGGCCAGCAACAACACCTGCCCTATAGCTACCTGAACGGCCACGTAATTCATTCCAATCTTAAAATCATCTTCATCCCTGAACCAGATTCGGTCCTCAAGGTGCTCGGTAGTAACGAGCCAGAAAGAAATCTCCTGCTTCATATCTTTTTCTCATCCTGAAATGACTGGACTTGAAGCAAATATACAAAAATAGTTAGTATATTTACAACCATTCGAAGTGATTAAAATGTCAGGAAAAAAGAAAGTGCGATGAAGGTGGAATTCGGAAAGATGAGACGTGGAGAGGTGCGTCAGGCGGCGGAGCTCGCGGCAAGGGCGTTCGATGACTACGAGTATTTCACAAACTGGTTCCCGGAAGCGGAGAGCCGGCATCGTGTACTGTTCTCCATAATCTGGCATGAATACAAGACCAACTTCAGCGTCGCCGACTACCTCGTAGCCAGACAGGACGGGCGTCTTGTGGCCGTAGCTCAGCTGGACGCCCCGACCTACCGGAAACCATCGGATCTGCGATACCTTCTTCACGGGTGGCTCAAAGTCTATGGAACCGGCGACCGGAAAACCATTGACGACTGGCTGGCCATGGATGCAGCAGCCGGGAAGCCTTGCCATGACTATCAGAAGACGGGAGCCGGAATATGGTATGCCAGCTCCCTGACCGTGGCCCCGGAGGCGCAAGGCACTGGAATCGGAACCCGGTTTCTGGAATACTGGGAGGAATATATACGCGAACGCGGCGGAAGCCAGATAGTCTTCTTCACCAACTCCAGAGCCAACCTGGATTTCTACACAAAACGCGGATACCAGGTCTTCGACGAGCGCGAATTCGGATACAACGGAAAGACGATCGGCAGCTGGAGCCTCAGAAAGAAACTGTAATATCGCTGGTAAGAGTTTTTTTACTATCTTTACCCCGTACCTGTCAATCTAACTTAGCTTAACGAGTTATGCTTATACCATGTATCAGAGTAAAGATTCTTTACTTTACCATCATCGTAGTCACAGCCGTCGTACTTGCTTCCGGATGTGATAAGAAGAATTCTACTCCCGAAAAAGATACCCCGTTTATAGATAATCATGAAAAAGCCTCCGATGCTGTCCGTAATATGAAGCTCGGCTGGAATATTGTCAACACTCTCGATGCCACGGCCTCTTACGGAATGGACAGCGAGACTTCATGGGGACAACCGCGTGTGACCCGCGAGCTGATAAGAGCCATGGCCGATGCCGGATTCGGCGCAATCCGAGTCCCGGTGACGTGGTACAACCATATGGATGAAGTCGGCAACGTCGACATACAGTGGATGGACCGGGTCGAAGAAGTCGTCGGATACGTCCTCGACGCGAATCTCTACTGCATACTTAACGTCCATCATGATACCGGAGAGGGCTCTCAGTGGCTGCATGCCGACCTCGAAAACATGGATTCGATCCTCCCGAAATTCGATACTCTCTGGCGCCAGATCTCGGTCCGTTTCGCCTCATACGGCGACCGCCTGATCTTCGAAGGCTGGAATGAAATCCTGGACTCGAAAAACAGCTGGAACTTCGCCCGCGACAAGAAAGCCTATGATGCTATCGACACTCTCGCATCGACCTTTGTCACGGCCGTACGCTCGACCGGCGGCAACAATGTCGGCAGGAACCTGATCATAAGCACATATGCCGCCGCTTCCGGCGGGGTATCATGGGCTCCAACGCCTGACGACGTACTCGAGGGCTTTTCTCTCCCGAAGGACAGCGTCGAGGACCATCTGATCGTCGAGGTCCATTCCTACGACCCATGGCTATGGGGCGCGGACCACGGCAAATGGACGGCATCATGCGAACAGACGAATCTGGCCATGTTCAGCCGGCTCGAAAAATGGTTCACATCCAAAGGAATCCCTGTGGTCATAGGGGAGTTCGGTCCTAGCGGCGGCGACAGCCACAGCATCGAGGACCGGGCAGAGCAGGCGAAATACATGCGATTCTTTGTCCATAACGCCCGCGAGCGCGGAATCGGCCTGTTCGCCTGGGTCAATTTCATGGACGGACTGGACCGGATGACCCTTAACTGGACCTTTCCGGATCTTGCCGAGGCGGCTCTGAAGGCGTGGTATGGCGACGGTTATTCTCTTCCTGAGAGCGGGTTCACCCCTTCTGCCATCAATGTACGTTTCGACAATCTATGGTCAGAATACTGCCTGTATCTCGGAGATGGCCTCGACATGAGAGAATACAAGGGATTCCGTCTTGAACTTGCAGAAGCGCCGGCTCCAGGCGATTTCCAGATAAAGATGCAGACTCAAGCCCAGTTCCATGGCGAGACGACGTCCCCGGACGGCCAGTATCCACGAATCCGCAATGCTGTCAGCGAAATCCTTTTCGACAAGACATGTTTCGACGGAGACATCCTCTGGAACATAAACCTGCAGGCCTGCCGCAGCGATGTCTCTGCTTCCGTGAAGCGCATGGCCCTTATAAGGAATGACGGGATGGAGGAAGAAATCTCAACCGGTCTTGACGGAGCCCACAGCGGCTGGGGCTGCACGATAGTTTCCGTAAGCCGTTGATATCGCGGAAAAGATAAAAAAGCAGGCTGCCTTTTCGGGCAGCCTGCTTCAGTATAGTAGAGTATAAGACTACTCGAGGTAATAGAGTTTCATCACAGTGTATCCGCCACCGGTAAAGAGCAGATGCTGAACATCCAGGACATCCAGAATAGGACTGCCTGCAAGATTTACGGCAAGCGAGTAGGTCCCGTCCTCGTTCTCGGTAATCAGCTCGTTTCCTACGAAGATGTCGTCTTTTGTCCAGGTTGTGCTCCACCATCCGGTAGTTACGCGGACCTGAGCGCCCGGCTCTGCAAACTGCATGTAGAAGGTACCTTTCTTGATAACGTTGTCCCAGATATCCTGAGGAACGGTATAGATCTCCTCGCCGGTAGAATTGCTCTCAGGAGCAAAGCGGTATTCGCTGCTCCAGTTGATGTTGCCGTGAGAGCCATCGTTCTCCCAGATAACTACCTCTTTAGGTCCTGAGCCGTTCTCAACCCAAACCTGCTCAGAGAAATAAACCTCCAAAGGAGTGTATCCGCCACCGGTAAAGAGCAGATGCTGAGCATCCAGGACATCCAGAATAGGACTGCCAGCAAGCGTTACGGCAAGCGAGTAGGTTCCGTCACCGTTGTCTGTGATAAGCTCGTTTCCTACGAAGATGTCGTCTTTTGTCCAGGTCGTGCTCCACCATCCGGTAGTTACGCGGATCTGAGCGCCCGGTTCGGCGAATGACATGTAGAACGTCGTCTCTTTCATCTTGTCCCAGATATCCTGAGGAACGGTATAGATTTCCTCGCCGGTAGAATTGCTCTCAGGAGCAAAGCGGTACTCGCTGCTCCAGTTGATGTTGCCGTGGGTGCCGTCGTTCTTCCAGATCAAGGTCTTGACAGTCTCCCAGTGACCTGTAGGGGCTGGCTTAAAACTCAACAGAGGCATTGTGATTACAGATCCGTCGCAGGCATATACTTTACCCTCGATATCGCCGGTATAAATATTCTGCGGGATCGTGAAAGATACGCTGTTCGTACTCTTACGGTCGAAAGTCAGGTCGGAAATCAGGAGAGGCTCTCCGTCTTCGTCGAGAAGCTCGACCTTTTTGAGGAACTCAAGGTCCTTTCCAAAGATAGTGAACGGGCTGCCGCCGACGATGGTATCGCCGGTACGGTTAGAGTAACCGGTAACGTTGACTTTTCCGAGAGTCAGAGGCAGTTTCGATACAGCCTCGTCATCTTCGGTACGGACAATTATATTACCTCCTTCGGCAGCGATGCCGGCAGGGGCGATTACCCTTATCATTCCGTCGCCGGCATGGGTGAACTCCTTGACGGAAACATTGTCAGGGAATATGATTTCCGTGACATCGCTGAGACCGGTTCCATTGATAGTCACCTCCTGGCCGGCAATCACTTTGGTCGGGAAGAACACCTTGATGCTCAGTCCGGCCTCAGCTGATTCGTTTTCTTCGGTAGGGTCGCATGCCGTGAAACCGGCTGCAAGGGCTACTGTCAGAAATATTCCTAGATATTTAAATACATTCTTCATAATTGAAATCCTTTTAAAATAAGTAGAATACTACCAGCCTTCATTCTGGGTGAGGTTCGGGTTCTTCTTAATTTCAGTCTGAGGGATCGGATAGAAGTAGTACTTGTCATCCCATTTACGGGTAACAGTTTTTCTGGTAAGCTTGAGATCACTGCTGATAGAAGCAACCTGGATGGTCTTGAAATACTCGTCAGCCTTCTTCCAGCGGCGAACATCCCAGAAACGATGGTTCTCGAATGCGAGTTCTACAAGACGCTCGCGCTCGTAGCGCTCAACCCATGCAGTTCCGTCCTCGGTGAATTCAGGCATCTGGACGCTCGGACGGTTGCGAAGTGCGTTGACAGCTTCGTTGGCTGTCATTCCGAAGGAATCGTCATTTGCGCTTCCGGTAGCGTTGAATACAGCCTCGGCATAGTCGAGATATATCTCGGCAAGACGGAAGATGATCCACGTGTGACGGCGTGAAGTCTGGTTGTCCGCGGTTGTCACGCAGGAACCGTCCACGTACTTCCTGAGATAATAACCTGTAGGAGTAGCACCGTACTTAGGAGCCGCATTGAAGCCGCCGGTGAAGGTTTCGATGACCTTCTTCTGTGAACCGTTGCTCGGCCACTGGTCGCCGTTCTTTACGACTGTAAGGGCAAATCGAGGATCGAGGCCGTCGTAAGGATTCTTGCTGAGGTCTATAGTGCCTTGGTTTTCTTCTCCGAAGGTCTTGCCGCTGCTCTGATACTCATACTGGTCTACGAAGCTCTGGGTAGGGCAGTTGCCTGAGGAACCGTTCTCGACGCCGACAGGATAGTTGGCCATCTCGAAGGAGTTGCTCTCACCACGTCCGAGTCCGAATATGATCTCAGGGTTGAAGAATGCATCGTGGCCCCAGAGAGCGCCATAATCGCTGAGCTTCAAGCCCCATGCGTTGGCGTTGTCCAGGATGACCTTGCAGGCTTCAGCCGCTTTGGCCCACTTGGCCGTGTCATTATTCTTGTTATAAAGAGGTGATGCGGCATAGAGGAGCGTGCGGGCCTTGAGAGCGAGAGCAGCGATACGGGTGGCGCGGCCGATCTCTCCGCCAGGGATAACTGCATAAGTCAGAGGAAGATGAGGTGCGACAGCATCGATTTCGTTTACGATGAAGTCGACGATTTCTTCAGACTTGTTGCGGGATATGTTGTTGGCCTGAGCGTTTGTAAGAGTGGTCGTCACCAGAGGAACGTCGCCATAAGTCTTGAACAACTCGAAATAGAAGTATGCCCTGAGGAAACGGAGTTCATAAGGGAACAGTTCCATCTGCTGGATCCAGATTTCATAGCTGGAGTTGTACTTCCAGTCCGAGATATCGGTCTGCTCGATCTTCTCCAGATACATACATATGTCCGCAATAGCAGTATAGGACTTCGTCCATGTACGTGAATATGGGTTTGCTGCGCTCCAGCCTCCGTTTACGTAGTTGTTTACAGCCCCGGTCTCGAGAGCGTACTGCGCCTCGTCGGTTGCACCTGCAAGGAAGTAAGCGCTGTTATCATCGAACTCGGTGTTGTAGACCTGGGCGTAAACATCGAATACCATGTTCTTTATACCATTCTCGTAGTATTCGTAGGTCCATTCCTCGTCACGTGTGTTTTCCTCGGTATAGTCGAGGTCTACGCACGCAGCCGGGATGACGCAGGCGAGAATGAATAAACTTATTTTATCTAGTTTCATAATTCAATCTTTATTAGAATACTACTGAAAGACCCACGTTGATAGCCTTCATTACTGGATAACCGGTATTGAGGTTTTCTGCATCCATTGCAGGGATATTGTCGAAAGACAGAAGGTTCTGTCCCTGGACGAATACCTTGGCATCGGCAACCTTGACGCTGTTGAGGAATGACTTCGGAAGCTTGTAGTAGACCTCGCA
This sequence comes from Bacteroidales bacterium WCE2008, assembly GCA_900167925.1. Lineage (NCBI taxonomy): Bacteria > Pseudomonadati > Bacteroidota > Bacteroidia > Bacteroidales > Bacteroidales bacterium WCE2008. Next base: position 37,319 of record FUZM01000005.1, on the reverse strand, counting down.
GTCACGAAGCTTGAACCAGCTTACGTTGCGGTACCAGTTGGTAGATTGCTGGGTGTTATTGGCGGTCTTCTCGGTCGAGAGACGAGGATACTTGGCGTTGGCTCCGGCAATGTCGAAGCAGTTGGCATAATACTCCTGAGAGAGGTTCCTGTTGTCAGAAAGAGCTCCCCATACGCCATCGACGTCAAGGAGATTCTTGGTCTGGCAGCCAGCGCCCTGGAACGTAGCGTTGATACCGAATCCCTTATACTCCATACCAAGACTGAAAGCATAGTTGAGAGCAGGGAAGGCATTGCCGTGATCCATGGCGACAAAGTCGTTCTCGTTGATGACATTGTCATTGTTGACATCCTTGTACTTGATGTCACCGACCTTGACCTGGCCGAATTCCTGCAGAGGGCTGTTGTCGATGTCAGCCTGATCCTGGAAGAATCCGATGGCTACAAGTCCGCGAGAAGCGTCGGCAGGCTCTCCGATCCTGGAAAGGTTAGGGAATGCAGGGGCCTCGATCCACTCGAGAATCTCGCTCTTGACGAATGAGAAGTTTCCGCCGAAGTTGAGGTTGAGCCCGTTGCTGAAGGTCTTCGCATAGCGGAGTCCGGTCTCGATACCGTAGCTTGCCACACGTCCCTTGTCATCGTAAGAAGACTGGATACCTACAACGTCAGAGTTGAGGGATGCGGCACTTACGAGAATATTGCGTCTCTGCTGGTAGAATACATCGACGGTGAAGTCGAGGACGTTGGCTATTCTCAGGTCGGTACCGAGGTTGGCCTTGTAGGCAGCCTCCTGATTGAAATCAGTGGTAGGGAACTGGGTAAGGAATGCTCCGGTTGAGCTTGCGAAATTCTGGCCATACCAGAACTGTCCGTGGGAGTTGTCCCAGGCTGCGAGCCACAGACCGTTTTCAGGGACATAGTCGGTATGCTGGATACCACCGGAGAGACGGAGCTTACCGTAATTCAGGAAGCCTGCTTCAGGGGCGTTGGCATAGATCCAGCCGAGTCCCAGAGTAGGGGAGAACGCCCATTTTGCCGGATAAGAACGGTTTGAACCGTTGGCGGAGAGTACGAGGTCAGCCATGAACTTGTTGGCATGGTCGTAATGCGCAGCCAGATTCCAGTTCTCGCGGTACCATGTGTTGCTTCTTCCTTTACGGATTTCGCTCTTCATGTTGTAGTTGGCGTTGGCAGAGAGATTGTCTCCATTATCGAGTCTGGTAGCATATCTGAATCCGCCGTTGACAGTTCCGGTACGCCAATGTGAAGAAAGTTCGTAATCGAAGGTCGCATCCTTCTTGACGGTACCCATAACAACTTCCTGCATTGCGTTTGCAGAGTCGTAGTAGTTCCATCCATACTGATATCCGCGGGTGTGGTACTCGTCGGTGATGGAAGCGTTGTCATAAGAACCGCCTACGTAGAACTTCAGTCCTTTGAGCAGGAAGTCAAGATCTTGCTCCAGAGTCACATCAGCCCAGATCTGACGCTGGTGAGTCTTGGCACCACCGGCACTTTCTTTAGCCAGAAGGTTGAAATCTCCGTATGTCTGGCTGCCGCCCCAGACTCCATTGCTGGTCCTGATAGGGAAGGCAAGTGCAGGAACCTTATAGAGATGCCACCATGCGTCGCTGGAGTTGATGCCAGGTACGCCGTTGGTTTCCATGAATACTGCCAGAATATTAGTCTTTACTCTGGTTGTGCTGGAAACCTGGAAATCCACATTTGTGCGGATATTCATCTTGGAATATTTCAGCTGGGAGTTGAACTCGCTCAGATCAGGATTCTTGTAAAGACCGCGTGCGTCCGTATAGTCAAGTATGCTATAGTACTGCACGTTTTCTGATCCGCCATACATGGAAACGAATCCGTTGGTTTCATGGGCGATATTCTTGAAGACAACGTCCTTCCAGTTTACGTCAGGATAAACGAACGGGTCGCTGCCGTCAGCGAATTTCTGGAGTTCTGCATCATTGTATGCAACTGCACCGCCGTCGTTCGTGCGGGCGATATTGAGGGCTTTGGCATAATCATATGCGCTTACCATGTCGGCAGTCTGAGGATCGAACTGTATCTTGTGGGAAGCTCCCGCCTTGATCTTGAAACCGCTTTCGGCAATTCCTCTCTTTGTCTTGACAAGGAGTACTCCGTTGATACCTTCATGACCATAAAGAGCCACGGCGGCAGCATCTCTGAGGACAGTGACGCTTTCCACCTCTTCAACAGTAAGACGGTCAATAGGGCGTTCTACACCGTCGACAAGAATAAGAATATCCTTCTCGCCTGTAGTCTGGGCTCCACGGATGCTGAATGACGCGCCTTTGCCTTCTTCACCCTTGAAACCTGTATTCTGGACTGCAGTAAGTCCGAGCAATTTGCCATAGAGTGCATCGGCCAGGCTTATGGCAGAGGTACGGCCAAGTTCCTCGGCGGTAATAGTGTAAGCTGCCGCGGTAGTTAGAAATTCCGAACTCTCGACACCATAGCCTAAATCCACTTTCTGTGCCTCCTTATCGCTCAACTGAATCTGAGCGTTTGCTGCAAAAGGAGCGGCACAGAAGCTCAAAAGGCTGTATATAAGTATATTACGTAATTTCATAATCGTGAAAATTTCTGTTTATTACCATCCAGGATTCTGTGTAAGACCATATCCCTTCTGAATTTCATCACGGGATACCGGGTCGAGATACCATTTGTTCGTCCAGTAACCTGCATCCCACCAGCGGCGATGACCTATGGTTATCTCAGGCTTTTCGTATTCGAATTTAGGCCAATCAGTCTGAGGATCCCAGCTAAGGTCAGCAGGAGTCCCATCCGGATTGAACAAAGAAAGACGCTTGCCGTCGTTGCCAAGACGATAGATCTTGATCTCGTGGAGAGGTTTTGTGAAGATGTCCTGACGTTTGCGGCGTATCATGTCATAGATACGGTCGCCACACTCGCTGCCAATCTCGCAGTTGCGTTCGCGGAGAATTTCGTCGATAAGGTTCTCCTTGTTGGATCCAAGATGAAGATCCGTGTTTTTATCTTCTATTTTACCGAGACCTACACGTGCACGGACGATATTTACGTCGGCAAGAGCTCCCTGGAGATCTCCGGTTTCTGCCTTGGCTTCCGCACGGATGAGATACATCTCGGCAAGTCGTATATAGGCAACTCCTATATACTCGTCATCCATCTTGGACGAAGAATAGTCGAGCATCCATTTGAATTTCCTGTAGCCGGAATGAGCATCGTCGGAGGTGATATCACCAAAGTTGTCCTTGTTGAAGTACATAGCTCCGTTGACCCAGGTATCGGCATAATTGTATCCATTATAGTCTCCGACCTTGTCAGTAGGGATATTTCTGCGTGGAACAAGCACGGTCTCGTAAAGACGAGGGTCGCGGTCGGCGAAGATATCGGCTCCTCCAGGATTCTTCCCAGGACCATAGATGTCAGGGTATTTGACATCGAAGTTGGTACCGTCGGCCATTCCGAAGCATTCTACGAGCTCATTGGTAGGAACAGCGCCACCCTGACGATAGCAGTCGAGGGCGAAGCCGGCCCATCCCCAGCCCCAGCCGTTGTTGATGTTTCCGTCAACTACGGAACTTGACATAAGCTGAGTCGGATTGACATCGAATATCTTCTCATGGTGAGTCTCGTCGTTACGGTAACGGTATGCGCGGCGGAAAGCCATACGGTAGCCACCCTCATCATCGGATTCAGGTTGGATAAGCTGGTAATAGTTGCCGTTGGCAGCGTTGTCTTCGAAGAAATCGTTGCATGCTTTCAGACAGCGGTCCCAGAGGCTATGATCTTCCTTGCCGAACCATACATGCTCGATGTTGGTGAACTCGGTAACCTTGTCAGGAGAATATTCCATATAAGGTTTACTACTGTTGAACAGAGGTGATGCCGCGAACATCCATACTTTTGCACGGAGTGCACGCGCAGACGCTCTTGTAAGTCGACCTGACCACTGGCCTATGTCGGAATTAGGAATATTCCAGATATAGCCAGGTTCGATGATTGCGCAGTTGATAAGTGAATCGATGAATTCGACAGTCTCCCATGCGGTAGAACGGCCACTTGTGAATGGCTCTCCTACTGCATAAGCCTTCTTGACAAGGCAAAGGCCTCCGAAGTTACGGAAAGCATCGAAATAACGGCTGGCCATGATGGTATAGGCCTCGCCGCGCAGACGGCTCTTTTCATCCTCGGACATATCCGGAACTCTGTCGATATTCTCTATCAGCAGCCAGCATTTACGCACGGTTTCGTAGATTGAGACACGTCCGTCTGCAGTGGAAGCCGGGTTCTTTGTAGAATAGGAGAATTTGCCCTGAAGGTTACCGTCATCGGTATCCTGCGCATTCTCGGTAAGAAGTCCAGGGTAGTAGCTCTGGATAGGACCACCCCATGAAACATAGCAGTGATAAGAGTCTGAAAGCACGTCGATAGGCGCGCCATTCATCATATTACCTGAGGTATAGGTGCAGTAGAGCTGACCATAGGCACTCCACAGGAAGTTCCTGGTAAATTCAGCGCTTGAGAATACTGTGTCGATATTTACGTCGACACCCGGGGCCTTCTCGAGGAAATCGTCACCGACGGCAAAGCGGTCGACGCAGGACGACATGCAGAGAGCGGTGACACATATTCCCAGACCCAGTATGTAATTCAATATCTTTTTCATATTCACAATTCTTTTAGAAGTTAACCTGGGCTCCTATGTTGATGACACGGGTCATAGGGTAACGTATACCATAGTCGAGTCCCTGGCCAGGAGCTTCAGGGTCATTTCCCTTGAAGTCGGCGAAGGTCAACAGGTTCTGTCCGGAAACAAATACACGGATGTAATTGAAGAACGGCATGCTCTTAGGTTTGTTTATGGTATAGCCGATCTCCACGTTCTTCAGACGGACATACTTCGAATTGATCATCCATGCTCTGGAGTTAAGGTTGTTGTTACCTTTATTCGTGAAGGAAATTCTTGGAAGAATTGCATCAGGATTGTCTTCCGTCCAGGAGTTGTCAGCGACCCACTGGGTGAGGGCTGAAGTGTTGGTGGAACCGAACTGGTCGCGGAAATACCCGTTAAGAGTACGGCTTACATGGTCAGCACCGATCCACAGCATCGAGAAATCAAAGCCTTTCCACTGGAGGGATGCATTGACAGAGTAAGTGATCTCCGGATTGTCGGTATAGCCGAGAGGCTTCTGGTCGTTCGTGTCGATGACACCATCGCCGTTGAGGTCGACATAGACGCAGTCTCCATACTTGAGAGGAAGGTTGTGGTCAGGCATGTCAACGCCATATTTCTCTTTGTAGCGTTCTTCTGTGCCAGGCTGATAGAACTCGAAGAGATCGTATCCGAATGGCTGGTTTACCGGAAGTCCGGTCTCACTCAGATAATCATAAAGTTTTGGTACCTCGAGCTTTTCGATGACCTTATTCCTGGCGAACGCGAAGTTCGGGGAAATAGTATAGCGGACGGCACCGATCTTGTCTTCCCAGTTCAACGAGATCTCATAACCGTGGTTCTTTACGCGGCCGTCGTTGACGCTGTTGGAAGGAAGGGAAGTGACTGCAGGAAGAACTTCTTTGTTGGATACGAGAATATGCTTACGATCCTCCCAGAAGAAGTCCACATATGCATGCAGGCGCTCTCTGAGGAAGGCGGCATCTACACCGACGTTGATCTTCCTTGCGGTCTCCCAGGTTACGTTAGGGTTGCCGGTGGTAAGCTCCTTGACAGCCTGCAGCCAGTTTCCGCTGGTCCCGAAGTTGGCTCCGCGGTTCTGAGGATTCTCGGTCATGGAACCCTGATAGAATTGCCATCGGCCCGGCAGATAAAGGAAACGATGACCGTTTGTATAATCGTTGCCGACAAGACCCCAGGATCCGCGCAGTTTAAGGTAACCTATATATTTCTTCATAGGCTCCCACCATTTTTCGCTTGACGGGATCCATCCAAGGGATACTGACGGGAAGAATCCATAACGTTTTCCCGGAGCGAAGTTCTCGGAACCGTTATAACCGACATTTAGGTCGAGAAGGTACTTGGTGTCGTAGTCGTATGTTACACGTCCTACAAGTCCCACATACCCTTTTGGAATATCTTTGTTTATGTTGCCGTCCGCGTCCCAAGGATAATATGTCTTGCTCTGGTTGTAAAGCAGCAAAGCGCCTACGTTATGCTTTCCGAATCTGCGGGCATAGTCGAAACTTGCTTCGGCATACCAGTTACGTTCGGTACCCTTATCCATAGGGTTCGTCTCGCCATAAGGCAGAGGCCAGGTGATTCCTTCTTTACGGAGGACTTCCTTGCCGTCGACGATGGTCGCTACGTAGGTTTCTCCGGTACCATAACCGTTTGCGCGGTTCTTGTACGCTGTATATTCGGAGTTATATGATCCCTTTACCTTGAAATCAAGACCTTTGGTGATGAAACCGAGGTCAAGTTTGTACTGGATATCGAAGTTGAGCACGTTGTTGCTTGTATTCGTGTATCCGAGATTGTAGTAGTTGGAAAGGGCGTCACGGTCGTACGGACCTACGATATTGGCGTCAGAAACGATATGGCGTCCTTCGGAGTCGATACCGCAGCCTGCATAAGGAGTCGCACCCTGGAGATAACGGAAGAGGAAGCCCTCGCCGCCGCCCATGGTGTTGCGGTTCGACATACGGCCTCCAAGGGTGATGGACAACTGGCTATACTTGGATATATCTATGTCGAGGTTGGCACGATAGTTCAGTCGTTTGTAGTCGAATGTCTCATTCTTGTTGCTGGAGAATGTCTTGAACAGGGAATCCTGATTCAGGAAACCTGCGGAAACGAAGTAACGTACCCTTTCGGTACCGCCTTTCACATTGACGTTTGCCTGTTCCTGCCATGCTGAATCATTCATGATATAGTCGATCCAGTTCATGCTCGGGAAAGTCGTCGGCATGTCGCCTGTGCGGAAATGCTCCATTACATACTGGCTGAAACGAACGACTCTTGAATATGGCTCGTAATCGCTGATGTTGGCTGTTCCCGGCCATTTGTCCACAGTAAGAGCATCGGTAATGGCGGTGTAGTTCCACATCTTGCCGTATGTGTATGAGTCTGCAAAATCGATGAATTTCGAGATTGTCTGGATTGCGGCGCTGGCGGAAGCAGTCACGGAAGCTTTACCTACGGAACCACGCTTTGTGGTTACGAGGATGACTCCGTTAGCTCCACGAACACCGAATACGGCTGTTGCAGACGCATCCTTAAGTACTGAGATACTTTCGATTTCATTAGGGTCAAGCTGGGAGAACGAACGCTCTACACCATCGACCAGAATCAGAGGATCGGCGCTGTTCAATGACCCGACACCACGGATTCGGATGACCGGTTCATCGGCACCAGGCATACCTGATGGCTGGACGGCGGAAACGCCAGGGAGTTGGCCCTGAAGGGCATTGGCTACATTGGCTACAGGGGCTTTCAGAAGGCCTTCCCCACTGACAGCGGAAACGGCACCGGTGATGGTCACCTTTTTCTGCTGGCCATAAGCGACGACGACAGCATCTTCAAGCAGTTTTGAATCAGGAACCAAAGTTACGTCGAGATGTGGACCGGTAACTTTTACCTGCTGAGTCTCATAACCCACACAAGAGAATTCGAGTGTGGCGCCGACTGGCACTGATGGAAGAACGTAATTACCGTCAAAGTCTGTGACGGTACCGGTTGAGGTCCCTTGAATGACAACACCGGCTGAAATCAACCCTTCTCCCATTTCATCCAGAACCTTACCTTCTACGCGAAGGTTCTGGGCGAAGGAAATTTCAGGTATAAGGAGCAGAAGCGCCAGCAACCCGAACAGATGAGTTTGTTTTTTCCCTTTCATCATTTTAGGTTTACATTAGTAGTTCGAGAACTTTTGTTATTAAAATGCGAAATTTTATGTGGCAGAATACCCTGCCACTCCGAAAGTTATACAATTTTATAATAGAATCCAATTTTGGGATTGTCGTCGTCTGGATACATTTTGATACCATTTAGGAAACATTTTGATGCCTGATAAGTATTTATTCGCGTTTAACTGATATATTGCGTGATAATCCGCTTCGTGCTTTTCGTGCATTTTTTTTCGTGTTTGTTTCATATCTATAAGAAAATGTTCTGTCTTTTTATGACCGAATGACATAAACCCTGAAAGTTTTTTATAAAACTTTCAGGGTTTACTTCACATCAGATTTGCACAAAGAAGTTTTGTCCAGGGAGGATTTGACACATTGTTTTTGCTGTCATTATGCAATTATTTTGTAAATTTACGGATACATTATTTGTTTAACACTAACATAGAATACATCGTTTATGAAGAGTTACTTGCTTATCTTAGCGACAATTTTTCTGACCTTCGGCGCTGTGGCCGCCGACAAGTACGGATACAAAATCAAGAATCATCAGATTGTCTACAACACTCCGGAGCGCCCTGCTGGTCAGCAGTCCATGCTTGGATTTGCCTGCGACCCCATAGAGCATGTCCGTATCGGACTGATAGGCCTCGGAGATCGTGGCACGGGTGCTGCCAGACGTCTGCCTCATATTGAAGATGCTACGATTGTAGCTCTCTGTGACCTCCTTCCGGAAAGGGTTGAGAGGGCTCAGGGTATTCTTGAAAGACAGGGTGCTCCAAGGGCGATAGGAGAGTACAGCGGAGAAGAGGGCTGGAAGCAACTTTGCGAGAGAGATGACATTGACCTGGTTTATCTTGTAGTTCCATGGCAGTTGCATACCACCATGGCCGTATATGCGATGGAGCACGGAAAGCATGTTGCTATCGAGGTCCCTGCCGCCACCAGCATAGAGGAATGTTGGGCTCTTGTAAATACGTCTGAGCGCACTCGTAAGCATTGCATCATGCTTGAAAACTGCTGCTACGATGATTTCGAGCTTACTTGCCTGAATATGGCCAATCAGGGAGTGTTCGGCGAGATCGTCCATGTCGAAGGAGCGTACTGCCACAATCTCGACCCGTGGTGGGACGTGTATCAGGGTGACTGGCGAATGAAATATAATCGAGCCCACAAGGGGGATGTCTATCCGACCCACGGCATCGGTCCTGTCTGCCAGGCCTTGAATATTCATCGCGGGGACAAAATGGATGTGCTGGTTTCCATGGATACTGATGCGTTTCGTGGCCAGGAACTTTCAGATAAGCGATATGGCAAAGGAAAGTACAATTATGCGAATGGGGACAATACAAGCACTTTCATCCGTACTCGCAAGGGAAAAACCATCCTCATCGAACATTCTGTGGTGACTCCGCGTCCATACAGCAGGATGTACCAGCTGGCCGGTACCAAGGGATTTGCAAACAAGTATCCTAATGACGGTATTGCCCTCGGAGGCGAGGACCTTACCGGGATCGACCTGGAAGACCTGGATGCCGAGAAATATCTTTCTGACAAGCAGAGGGATTCCGTCATGATGCAGTACCGTCATCCTATCGTGAAGGTAGATGACCTGCTTAAGAAGTCCAAGACCGTCGGCGGTCATGGAGGAATGGATTTCGTGATGGAATACAGGCTGATCTATTGCCTGCACAACGGACTTCCTCTTGACCAGGATGTTTATGATGCAGCTGAATGGAGTTCTCTGGTCGAGCTTACAGAGGTTTCCATCAGGCACGGAAGCATGCCTGTCGTAATGCCTGATTTTACCCGTGGCGACTGGGACAAGACCGATGGTCTGGTGCTTCATATTGCAGAGAAAGACCTAGGTGAATAAAATTTCTCACATAGACTGCAGGTCTGGAAATACAACAGATCTGCATTTTTTAAAATTTTATTTGGTTTATAACGTAAACTTGTTTACATTTGCATCGGAATCCACGCGGACTGCGCAGCCGAAGGGGGACTCCGGAACAAATAATCGACTAAAATATGGAACAGAACAATGAATTATCTGCACGTCAGAGCCTCGATCTCATAACTGAGACACTCAACAGGAGCAGGAAGGAAATCACCAGGGTAAACGGAAAATACTTCATCCTCTGGGGAATCCTCATGACTGTCTTCTCTCTGGTCGTCTGCTACTTCTGGAGGATTAGCGGGAAAGCCCAATGGAACATCCTCTGGTTTGCAATGCCTCTTGTCGGATATCCGTTCGTCTATCACATGAGCAAGAAGGATGAGAAGCTTCCTTCCAACATGGTGACCAAGATCATCAAGGGTATCTGGACGCTTTACGGAATCTTCGCATGCTCCATGGCCACCGTATGCATGGTCATAGCAAGCACTTTCACCGAGACATCCTCGATGGGAGTCACGCCTGCCCTCGTGCTGCTTTTCGGTATTGCTGAAAGTATCAGCGGCATCGTGCTCAAGAACTGGTTTATCATAATCGGAGGCTGGATCATCGGAATAGGAGGAGTCATCATCTATTACCTCAGCGGCGTCAACGCGGAGCAGATGCTTATATTTGCTTTCGCCGGCATCATCCTGGCCCTGACCGGTGTGATCATAAAAAGACAAAACAACTAGGCCATGTTTCCTAAACTCGACCCGATACTTCATTCCGAGCTGAGACTCGCGGTGATGTCTGTACTTTCGGATGTGGAGTCAGCCGACTTTACATACCTGAAGAACCAGACAGAAGCTACTTCGGGCAATCTCAGCGTACAGATCGACAAACTGTCGGCTGCGGGATACATAACCGTAGAAAAGGGGTTCAAGGGCAGGATGCCTTGTACCACCTGCAAGATAACTGAAAAAGGACTGGAGGCTTTCAGGCAGTATGTGGAAGCCCTCAGGACATACCTGAAATAACCATTATAACATAAAAACAGGAGGCTGGATCGCAATGGTCCAGCCTCCGTCCATATATGTCGCTGCGGGATTAGAACAGATCGTTTACGCTTACGATCTTTCCGCCGTAGATATTCTTGATGTACTCGAGACCGCCTACGTAACCTTCCTCTGTAGTGGTGTCGGTAGTTTCCTTAGGGACAACGATATTGAAACCGCGGAAGAACGCGTCTGCAGAGGTGTGACGGCAGCAGCAGTCGGCCTGCCATCCTGTGATCACGACGGTATCGACTCCGAGCTCTCTGAGGATAAGGTCAAGCGGAGTGCTGAAGAATGCGCTGTAGGTCTTCTTAGGGACGATGATGTCGCCTTTCTGCGGCTTGAGCTCGTCGATGACCTCTGCGCCTGGAGTACCCTCTACAGCGTGAGGGCCCCATACCTTGAACTCCTTGTCAACCTCAGGGGTGTGGCTGTCGTTGGCATAAATTACAGGGAAACCTTTAGCACGGGCCTTCTCACAGAGCTCCTTGATAGGCTCGATGATGTGATTAACTCTAGGGGAAGCAATAGGGCCCGTTACGAAGTCATTGAGCATGTCAATGACGATTACAGCATACTTTTCCATTTGTCGTTCTATATTAAAAATAATGAGTTATCCTACGGACCGCAAAGATACTGAAAATATATTGAAACTTATTGCAAGATTTCTGACATCTTCATATTAAACGTTATACTATATTTGCACAACAAAAACCGATAGAATATGAAAACCATTCTGAAATTTATCTTATTGCTGGCCATCGTGCCGATGACCTCCCTTACTTCGTGCAAGAAGAGCGAAAACGTTGACTATACTGAATACGAAAACTTCCAGAAACAGGGATATACGATGTCGGCCAAGTTCGGCAAACTCGACAACGGAGTCTACCGCAGCAAAGGCATCGACTACGCCCTCATCATCGTTTCCCCGCTCTATACGACATCCGGCAACGAGTACTCCAAGATAATACTCTCGAACGACAGATACATGACTGCGCCAAGACTATATAAAGGTCAGTTCGCATATGGGACCGACGAATATATAGCACCGGAAGTCGCCGTCTTCGTAGGCGAAAAACTGGTCGGGAGCGTCGACTAACGTATTCCGTACAGATACCCGAGCAGAGCCATCTTTCCTCTCATCGTCTCCCGAGGCGTGAACTCGGCGTTGACCCAGATATAGCGGTTCTCGAAGAAAGCCTCCTGGCGCGGCCAGCCTCCCTCATTCCAGTCAGGGTAGCAGCGCCTAAGGAGAATCCTCGAATCTCCGCCATCTCCGACAGTCCAGACCTCCGTCCCGTTGAACGGCGTCTGTCCCGGATGCGTTCCAGGATAGCCGTCATTGCGACCATTGGCATATATGTTCATAAGACAGCGCTCCCCGAGCCCCGTCATCTCGACCGTGTTCGACGGATTCCTTCCGAGTCCCCAGCCTGCCTCTGCATACAGGCTTCTCTCCAGCTGCGCCTTGCGCTCCGGAGTCCCGGCAATATAATGCGCCATCATCACCAGATGCATGTTTTCCGCAACTTTGAACCGCCTGTCGCTTGACGAACGCCGGCTCGGCCTCTTGTCCATCATTCCGACATTGATACTGTCCGCCAGACTGTCTACCGCAGCTTTCATGTCAGAATACAGCTGACCATAATGCCTCTCCCGAGGACAGCCCAGATAAGCCGCCGTCCCCCAGATCTGACGCTCCGGGACGCTCTCGACCGCCATTATATCCTCCCACGAACGGTCTCCTGTGACATTATACAGGAAAGCCGCCGCCATCTGCATGAAATCCCTGCCCCTCATTCCGGAAGTTCCGAGAGCCTGGAAGTCGTCCAGCTGACTGTTTTCCTGCTTTTCGGCGAAACGGAAGGCCTTGACAGCCTCGTCTGTATAATAATGCATCAGCAGATCATTGCCCGCTATCCTGAAACAATCCGCCAGCATGGCGCAGTTTGCGGCATTGGCCCATGCGGCCATGGTCGTGCAGCCAGCCTGGAACATGACCTTCCAGTCCTTCGACGGATTGGTCAATCCCTGCGAATAAGCCTCTCCGTCGCGAATGCTCAGGAAGAAATCCACCTCGTTACGTGCCTCGTCGACGATGTCGGGAATTCCGTTCCCGCTTTCCCTTATGCCGAGAGCATCCTCGTCAAGCCGGCCTCCGGTAAGGAAATAAGGCAGCAGAAGGTCATATATGTTGCTCACATGGGCAAGATGCCTGTCCCAGTCGTATGCGTCGGAATGTCCTCCGACAGCATTCATATTGACCGGATTCCCCTCCAGACGGTGCTGCCAGAAGATCGAAGCCTCCGGAGCCTTGAAATGAGGCTCGTCCCAGACGTCCATCCTCAGCCTGCGCCACTCCGGCGACCACGGCGTAAGATCAGTCTTATAGACCGTGAAGCCCTCCGGCTCCACTCCCGGAATGAACCTCGGCTGACGCGGGATAGGGGTGACCGACGAAGGGTCATTCGGCTCTCCGACTCTCATGAAATAATACCCCCTGACCGAATAACGGTAAGGCTGATAATATATATCGTCCGAAATCTCGAAATCCATGCTGCAGCCTACGTCCTCGACCGCAATCCTGTAACGGCCCGGCTCCGATCCGCTGAAATCGATGCTCCATACGTCCGAACCCGTAAGGTCCTCCCTCGTGCCCTCGGATTTATACTGGTCCCGGCCCATCCAGAAACGTACTTCGCCGGCAACCTTCTTCTCTCCAGTACCTACATTATATAGATAGACCTTCTTCCCCTCGAACGGACGGTAATCCCTCTGTCCGCCATCCCCGAGCCAGAGATACAGGTCGGCGAGCTTTACCGGCTGCGAAGGGACGTATCCTATTATGTTGACATGGATGGCTTCGGACATGGAATTGAATATATCATATTCCAGTTCAGCCGAAGTGACGTCAGATCCCAGTCCCTCCGGAATCTCCAGACGGTAAGTCTGTCCCTGCACCAGCGGCCGGTCCAGCTTCAGGAAAATCCAATGGTCCAGTTCCATGCTGAAATCATGGGCGAGGTTCATCGGCTTGGACTTTCTCGAGACTTCGACCGCACGTCGCACTCCGTCGGCAGAAACAAGCTTCCACTCTGCTTTACTCGCATAATCTCCGTCCAGCCTCTTGCCGAAAACGAACAGGGAGTCGTCTCCTTCAGTATATGTATGTCCAAGAAATGCCCCCGGTCCGGAACCGTCATCCCTGAAACGGACTTCTCCGTCCCGGAAATGGACCATCACATAATCCTTGTCGACAGCCTTCAGTTCCAGGAACTTTGTCGCAGAAGCGCTGACCGGCAGTATAAGGGTTGCCATAGCGGCAAACAACAGGGTTTTAAAGTTAATAGTCATAGTGTTTTATGTGGTTCTTAAAAACAAGCTTTCAGTATTTCGACTATATTCCGGGACTTGCCCATCGTATAATAATGCACGGCCTGGACTTCGTGCCGCAACAGATCTTTAGTCTGCCTTATGCACCATTCCGTACCGATACGGTAGACATCCTCGGGACCGGAAGCCTTGCTTATCGCCTCTGTAAGTTCAAGCGGAATATCCAGCGAGAAGGCCTCCGGCAGGGCCGCCACCTGACGCGCAGTACTCAGCGGCTTCAGCCCCGGAATTATAGGGACCATTATACCGGCCTTGCGGCATTTGTCCACGAAACTGTAGAAGACTTCGTTGTCGAAGAACATCTGGGTGATTATATAATCGGCTCCGGCATCGACCTTCTTCTTCAGGTTCGCTATGTCGGTCTCCAGGTTCGCGGCCTCGAAATGCTTCTCAGGGTATCCTCCGACACCGATGCAGAAATGGCTCCCGTTCTTCCCGTCGAACCTGCGTATGGCCGAAACAAGCTCATCCGCATGGTTATAACCTCCCGGAGTCGGAGTGAACCTCTTCTCTCCGGTAATCGAATCGCCCCTCAGGGCCATCACATTGCCGATTCCGAGGAAATTGAAATCATACAGCAGGCTCTCGATTTCCTCCGGGGAATTGCCCCCGCAGATTATATGAGGCACCATCTCGACCTTGTACCTCGACATTATGGCGCCGCATACGGCGACCGGAGAAATCCTGTTGCGGACCAGATGCCTGGAGAACGAGCCGTCGGCATGCTGCCGAAACTCGAACTCGTCCCTGTGGCAGGTGACGTTGATATACTTCAGGTCGAAGTCCATGAACTGTCCGACAGTATTCAGAAGTTCATCCTTGCTGATACCGTTCAGCGGCGGCACGATCTCTATCGAAGGGAAAGGCCTTGCGCTCGATTCCAAGATTTCTGTTATATTCATTCTTACAAAAGGTTGCCGAGGAACTGACGCGCCTGTTCCGGCCCCATTCCGCGGGCCTTGGCATAGCGCATGTACTGCTCCTCTGATATTTTATGTATTTCCGGATAACCCGCCTCGGGATGGGCGACTATGAAGCCGCAGATCGAAGCGTCCGGGACCATCGCATAGCTCTCCGTCAGGGTTATCCCGACGTCAGGCAGCAGCGACAGTATGTCTTTCTTCAACGTATGGTCAGGGCAGCTCGCATAACCGGCAGCCGGCCGCGAAGTCCTGAAGCCCTGAGGTACTTTGCTCTGCATCTCCTTGTCCAGCCACAGCGACGCCGCCTCGGCCAGGGTCAGCCTCAGTGTCCTCTCCAGCAGCGGACTGTCCTTCTTCAACGTCAGCTGCCTGTAGCCCGAAGGCCTGCAGCACGGGCAACAGCATCCCTCAGGATGCTTCATCGCCGAGACCGATATGGCAAACATTCCGAAAGGAGTCTTTATGCCCATATCCGCAGGCGGCGCATAATCCGCCATCGATACCAGCCTGTCCGATCCTGGCGCCGGCTTCTCCTGACGCAGCATCGGCAGCCTGTATGCCTCGGAGCAGATCGTGTCGCCTTCGCTCCAGACTTCGTCGAACCGCATCGCGATCCGGATCTTGTAGTCCCGGTTCGCAGTCATCCAGTCCAGCATATCCTTGGCTTCGGCCATGATCTCCGCTATCTCCGGATCGTTCATGTCCGCCTTCCCGTAGCGTATGCCCCAGATTGCCAGGAACATCTGCCAGTCGAAGAACGGCAGTATCTTTCCCGGCTCCAGCTCCGTAGCCGGCATATTCTCCAGCGAGCAGTCTTCCTTGCGAAGGAAAGACTCCTTAGGATAACGGTTCGGCTCGGCGGCTGCAGTCTCCTTCTTCGAACCTTTGTCATACAGGGCCCGGAGCTTTGCCTGGGCGGCATGTTCCTCCGCTTCGAACGCCTCCCGGTCGATTATGCAACGCTTCGCCATCACGGCGCTCGCCGAAGCATCGGGGCCATAGAATACATGGTCATACAGAGGCGCGAGCTTGACTGCCGTATGGAGGGCGGAGGTCGTCGCGCCGCCTATCAGCAGCGGGGTATCCATCCCCCTGGCCGTCATCTCCCGGCATATCTCCTCCATCTGGTACAGCGAAGGAGTAATCAGGCCGCTGACGGCGACTATGTCGGCATTCTGCCTCTGGGCCTCGTCCAGGATAGTCTCCTTGTCGACCATCACTCCGAGGTCCGTCATCTCGAATCCGTTGCACCCGAGGACGATCGAGGTTATATTCTTGCCGATATCATGGACATCGCCCTTGACGGTGGCGATCACGATCTTCGGTTTGGCGCTGGAGCTGCTCTCGGCCTCTCCGGCCTCCATATACGGCTCCAGGATGGCCACGGCGTCGCGCATTGTCCTTGCGGACTTTACGACCTGCGGCAGGAACATCTTGCCGGCGCCGAAAAGCTCTCCGACTCTCTCCATCCCCGCCATCAGCGGGCCCTCAATGACCTGCACCGCCGTACCGTATCTCTTGTAACAGTCCAGCACATCCTCCGCCAGACCGATATTCTTTCCTTTGACCAGGTTCTCCATAATCCTTTCTTCCGGAGTCGCGGCCTGCACCGGCGCGGCCTGGACCGCACCGCCTGCGGCTTGGTCCTGCTTCTCCGCAAGAATCTTCTGGGCCTTCTCGATGAGCCTTTCAGTCGCCCCGGGGTCCTTGTCCATGATTACGTCCTCGACGCAGCGCAGCAGTTCCGGCTCGATGTCATCATAGACCTGAAGCATTCCCGGATTGACGATGCCCATGTCGAGTCCGGCTGCGATTGCATGGTACAGAAATGCCGAGTGCATCGCCTCGCGGACAGGGTTGTTGCCTCTGAAAGCGAAGGACAGGTTGGAGACTCCGCCGGAGGTGTAGGCTCCCGGAAGATTCTGCTTGATCCATCGGACGGCCTCTATGAAGTCGATGGCGTAGCGGGCATGCTCGTCGATGCCGGTACCGATCGAAAGGATGTTACAGTCGAATATGATGTCTGTCGGCGGGATTCCGGCTTTTGTCAGCAGTCCATAGGCCCTGCGGCAGATTGCGACCTTGCGGTCGTATGTGGTCGCCTGGCCCTCTTCGTCGAAAGCCATGACTACCATCGCAGCTCCGAAACGGTGGATCTCCTGCGCTTTCCGGAGGAAGGTTTCCTCTCCCTCCTTCAGGGAGATGGAGTTGACTATGCATTTTCCCTGGGCATTCTTCAGGCCAGCCAGAATTGTCTCCCAGTGGGAGGAGTCGATCATCAGGGCGGCCTTCGCCACTGCCGGATCGTTGGAGATATAGCGCAGGAATTTCTGCATCTCGACTGTCGAATCCAGCATCGCGTCGTCCATGTTTATGTCTATTATTCCGGCCCCGTTCTCTATCTGGTCGGCCGCGATCTGCAGGGCGGTCTCATAATCTCCGGCCGCAATCAGTTTCGCGAATTTCCTCGAGCCGGCGACGTTGGTGCGCTCTCCGATATTGGTGAAATTGTTGCGGCTGTCGATCAGATATGGTTCCAGACCGCTTACTTTCAGGCCCTTGGACGGCTCCGGTACGGTATGCGTCTCTCCTGTGGCGAGGACGGCATCCCTGACGGCCCGTATATGGTCGGGAGTAGTGCCGCAGCAGCCTCCGATTATATTGACCTTGCCGGCCATCTTCCTGACATGGTCAGCCATCTGCTCCGGACTCTGGTCGTAGCCGCCCATCTCGTTGGGAAGGCCGGCATTCGGGTAACAGATGACAGGCACGTCGCTGAAGGCGGCCACTTCGCTTATGAGCGGCAGCAGTTCATCCGCTCCGAGAGAGCAGTTGAGGCCGAATGCGGCGAGAGGGAAGTGACGGATCGAAGTGTAGTAGGCTTCCATGGTCTGGCCGGTAAGGGTTCGGCCGCTGCGGTCGCTGACCGATACCGAGACTATGGCACCCATGGTGTCGGAGACCTTCTGGAGGGCGTAGAGGACGGCTTTTGTGTTGAGGGCGTCGAAACATGTCTCTATCAGAATGACGTCGACGCCGCCTTTTATGAGATTCTCGAGCTGCTCTCCGTATGCCTCGGCCATGTCGTCGAAACTGTATGGCCGGAAGCCGGGATCGCTGATATCAGGAGCGAGCGACAGCGACTTGGATGTCGGTCCGACGCTGCCGGCGACATAGACCTTACGGGACGGGTCTTCGGCCATGGCTTCGTCCGCCGCCGCCCGGGCGATCTGCGCTCCGCGAAGGGCCATCTCTCCGGCGAACCCGATGCAGTCGTACTCGGCCTGCGAGATCCGGTTGGCGCTGAAGGTGTTGGTCTCGATTATGTCGGCTCCTGCGCGTATGTATTCTTTGTGGATTTCGGAGATGACTTCAGGACGGGTGAGATTGAGGCATTCGTTGTTGCCTTTGAGGTCTTTGGATATGCCGACGAAAGGTCCTCCATGGAAGTCTTCTTCAGTCAGGTTGAACCGCTGAATCATTGTGCCCATGGCCCCGTCCAGAATCAGGGGGCGATTCCGGAGTATGTCAAGTCCGTTCCTTTTCATAAAGTACCCCGTAAAATTAAGAAGTGATTGCGAAAAATGCAAATATAGGGGAGTACGACGGAATATTTAAAGAAAACGACCTATTTATGCAATTCCGGTAAGGCTATTAGTGCTAACTTTACATTGTGAAAAAAGACGTGTATCCTATGAATTTGCGTAGAGGTTTCCTTGTAGCGCTTCTTTTGACGTTCTGTCCGTTCATTTATGGACAGGATCCTTCTATCGTATTCAGTTCGTCTCAGTGGGATTTCGGCAGAGTCAAAGAAGAGGACGGAGTCCTGAGCCATGAATTCAGGTTCGTCAATCTCGGCGACAGTCCGGTAAGGATTTCGTCGGTGAGGCCCGGGTGCAGCTGCATCCGCGCGGATTATGACGATATCATGACCGTTGCGCCAGGCTCGAAAGGAGAGATTTCGGTCTTTTTCGATCCTGCCGGAGCGTCCGGGGAAGTCTTCAGAAACCTGGAGGTCTTCTTTGCCGATGGCGCCGGATATGCAATACTGTCGGTCAAGGCCGATGTCATCCCGGCTCCCCGTAGTCTCGAATCCATGTTCCCATTCATTCTCGGGGACGGTCTCAGGGTCGACGGGAATCTCGTCCGTCTCGGGTTCATGAATCCGGGAATGGAGAGGACTGGGATAATCCATGTCGTCAACAGCTCCGACCGGGAGGTCTCGCTGCGGGTGGTGAATCCTGATTTCGGCTCGCCGGTGGAGATCGTGGGACCGGAGGTTCTCGGACCTGGGGAAACCGGAGAGATAAGGGTGGACTGCCGTATGCCGATGGACAGAAGACTGTTCAGGACTTATTCTGACAGTCTGCTGGTGTTCTCCGGCGGGAAACAGTGCCAGCAGAAACTGGTGTGCGAGGCAATATTCGTAGGTTATACTCCAAGGGAAGGCCAGGCTGCGCCGTCTATATGGACCAATCCTTCGTCGGCCCCGATGAAGAGCCGGTTCTTCTCGGACGAGAGGAGGGGATTCGTCACTGTGGGTAACCGCGGGGAGGCTCCTTTGTATATTTTTGCGGTCGAGGCTCCGGATGGAGTTTCGGTAAGCATCAAGGCCGGGACCGTGCTGAAACCTGATTCCAGTATTGTGGTGACAGCATCTTCCATGAAGCGGAATTTCTCGGTGCGGCTGTTTACAAACGATCCGGTGCGGCCTATAAAGGATTTGATATTTAACTAACTATTAATAACAAAAATGAAGAAACCATCAATTTTTTGCGTTGCGGTATTGTCTGTCCTGGTCTCCTGCGGTGGAGGCAAGACTTACGAGTATCCATTCCAGAACCCGCGTCTTTCCAACGAGGAGAGAGTTGAGAACCTGCTTTCCCTGCTTACTCCGGAGGAGAAGGTCGGACTCATGATGAATAAGTCCGTATCTGTCGACAGACTCGGAATCCCTTCCTACAACTGGTGGAGCGAGGCTTGCCACGGTGTGCGCCAGGATGGATATACGGTCTATCCTCAGCCTATCGGAATGGCCGCTTCTTTCAATCCGGAGCAGGTCTACGAGGTATTCTCGCAGGTTTCTGACGAAGCGCGCGCAAACTGGAACCGTTCCGACCACGATGTCTTCGGAGTCGGTATGGGTGTGACTTATTATCCCGGCAATCCGGAACTTACTTTCTGGTGTCCGAATGTCAATATCTTCCGTGACCCGAGGTGGGGAAGAGGACAGGAGACTCCAGGAGAGGATCCATACCTTTCTACTGTAATGGGCGTGCAGACCGTCAAGGGTATGCAGGGTAATGACAAGAAATATTACAAGACTCATGCTTGTGCCAAGCATTATGCTGTCCATAGCGGTCCGGAGCCTCTGCGTCATTCTTATGACGCTTCCGTATCGATGAGGGATCTCTGGGAGACTTATCTTCCTGCTTTCAAGGCTCTCGTGACGGAGGCTGACGTGCAAGAGGTGATGTGCGCTTATAACCGGTATGAGGGTGTGCCTTGCTGTACCAGCGACCGTCTCCTTATCGATATCTTGCGTAATAAGTGGGGATATAAGTCTCTTGTGGTTACAGACTGCGATGCCATCAATAACTTCTTCAACAAGAATCAGCACGGAACCCATCCGGATGCTCTTTCTGCCGGTGTCGACGCCATTATGAACGGCACAGACCTGGAGTGCGGAAAGACTATGATGTCTCTCGTCGAGGGGCTCAGGAAGGGGCTTATCAATGAGTCCGACCTGGATGTACATCTGCGCCGTACTCTTCTTTCCCGTTTCCAGCTCGGTATGTTCGATCCTGCAGAGAAACTGCCTTGGGCCGGTCTCGGAGAGGATATGATCAGCAGCGAGGAGCATGACGCCCTTGCCGTGCAGTCTGCCCGCGAGTCTATGGTCCTTCTGAAGAATGAGGGTAATGTGCTTCCGCTTTCCAAGTCAGTGAAGAAGATAGCGGTTGTCGGTCCTAATGCAGACGACGTGGATCTTCTCAACGGAAACTATGGCGGAACTCCGACCAAGGAGCATCAGCATTCTCTGCTTGAGGGTATCCGTAATGCGGTTCCCGGGGCCGAGGTCTATTATGAGAAGGCGTGCGAGCTCAATGATGATTACAATACGGTCTATCATCTCGGCGATTTCAACGAGGGTAAGGGTATGTATGTGGAGTTCTACAATAATAATGAGCTTTCGGGCGAGCCTGTGAAGACAGATTATTACAGCGAGCTGCGTTTCAGCACTTTCGGCGCCTACGGGTTTGCAGAGGGTGTCGGGACTGACAAGATTTCAGTGCGTGTCTCCGGTAAGTATGTGGCTGATTTTACCGGTCCTATGAGCTATTTCATCGCTTCGGACAATGGTTATAAGCTTACTGTCAATGGCAAGGTGGTGGATAACGGCGCTCCTTCCGGCGGCCGCATGTCTTTCTTCGGCGGGAACCATAATGTGCCTTACAAGACTTTCGATGTCGTTGAGGGCAATTCTTATGACGTAGTCATCGAGTACCGCAAGGGTAACGGGCCTTTCGCCATGTTCAATACCCAGATCTGCCAGAGGTCTCTCGCCGAGTTCTCTGCCCTTAAAGAGAAGGTTGCCGATGCCGATGCGATAATCGTGATCGGCGGTATTTCTTCGCAGATGGAGGGTGAGGGCGGCGACAAGGCTGACATCGAACTCCCGGCCGTCCAGCAGAGACTTGTCAGGGCCATGCATGAGACTGGTCGTCCGGTCATTCTTGTCAATTGTTCCGGTTCATGTATCGCTTTCGCCAGCGTGGAGCGCAGCTACGATGCCCTTCTCCAGGCTTGGTATCCGGGCCAGGGCGGCGCCAAGGCTCTTGCCGATATCCTTTTCGGCGATTACAATCCTTCCGGCCGTCTTCCTGTGACGTTCTATGCTTCTACCGACCAGTTGCCGGATTTCCTGGACTACAATATGGAGGGCCGTACCTACAGATATTTCCGTGGTATTCCTCTCTACCAGTTCGGCTATGGTCTGAGCTATACTACTTTCTCTATCGGGGAGGGCAAGATAAACAAAACTGTCGCCAAGAAGGGAGACAAGCTTTATGTGACCGTACCGGTCTCCAATACCGGTTCTGTGGACGGAGAGGAGACCGTACAGGTCTATGTCAAGAGTCTTGATAATCCTTCGGCTCCGATCAAGTCCCTCAAGGGCTTCAAGAAGGTATCCGTGCCGGCCGGCAAGACTGTCAAGGTCAAGGTCGAGCTCGGGCCTCATACTTTCGAATACTATGATGAGTCGATTGATGAGCTTTCAGTAATGCCTGGCCGTTACCGTATCCTCTACGGTACTTCCTCTGCCGACAAGGATCTCCAGTCGATCGAAATCGAAGTCAAGGCCTAGGTTTATCTGAGGGTCTTGAGGAGAACTGATTCCATGATCTTATAGCCGTCAAGGTTAGGGTGGACGCTGTCATGACCGAGATTCTCGGGAAGGGCGGCGTTCTCGTCCTTGAGGGCATTGAAGTAATCGACGTATGGGATATGGTTCTTTGCCGCATATGCCTTAAGCATGGCATTGACGTTCGCAACCTGCTCGGCAACATCGGTAACCTCCATTCTCCATCTGCAGTAAGTCGCAGGGGTCAGGGAACAGATTATCGGTCTGATCTTGTGCAGCTTCGCAAGTTCGCACATGGTTATGATGTTGTCAACGGTGACTTCATTCGAGATATATCCGTTATTCCTTGCGATATCATTGATTCCGGCAAGGATGACGACATACTTCGGCTTGAGGTTGATTACGTCGTGACGGAACCTTACGAGCATCTGCTCCGTAGTCTGTCCGCCGATGCCCCTTCCGACGAAATCATGCTCTTTGAAGAAGGCCTCGTCATGCGATGGCCAGCCGTCGGTGATAGAGTCTCCGTAGAGCACTGCCTTCGGGCTCTTGGTAATCTTGGCGTTGTCTTCAGCGTATCTTCCGAACTGGGCCCAATCCCTGTCAATGTCTTTTTTCTGAGCGAATGATGAGACCGTGATGGCCAGAAAAGTGATGAATAATATAAATTTTCTCATGTCTTATTGATTTAGCATTATTGTTCGATTACTGCGGCGAATCCTCCGTTGCGTACCATGGAGACAGTTATCTTGTCACCCTTTGCCACTTTCTTGGTATTCTTGCGGTAATCCATGGCCTGGACGTCGGCGTTGATGCCGTCCTCGAAAGAGGTCATGGTGTATGAGCCTTCGCCGAGGAAGTCGAGAGGGAACTCGATTACAAGCGGCTCGTTTCTCTCGGACGTCATTCCTCCGATGAACCACTTGTCACCTTTGCGCTTGGCAACCAGCACGTACTGTCCTATTTCTGCGGCAAGAGCCTTTGTCTCATCCCAGAGCACAGGCACGTCAGAAATGAACTTGGTGCATTCATCGTTCCTGTAATAGAGGGTAGGGTTGTCGGCGAGCATCTGGATGCCTGATTCGAATACTACGAAAAGGGCCATCTGATATGCCCTGGTGCCTATCGAAGCCGAGTTCGGACGGCGGGCGGAATAATACTCCGGCTGCATGCTGATCATTGCTCCCGGGGTGTATTCCATTGCTCCCGTCACGTTGCGCAGGAACGGGAGATATACGCTGTTCTCAGGCTTGCAACCTCCCATCTGCTCCATTCCGGTCACACCTTCATAAGAGAGCAGGTTAGGATATTTGTATTCAAGTCCTGAAGGCTTGTATGCTCCGTGATAGTCTATGAAGAGATGGTGCTTCGCTGCTTCTGCGACCGTGCGCTCGTAGAAGTTGACCATCCACTGGTCGCTCCTGTCCATGAAGTCGATCTTGATGCCGGCCACGCCCCATTTCTCGAAGGTCTCGAATACGGCAGGATTGTTCTCCACGCAGAGCCATGTGAGCCAGAGGATGATTCCGACATTCTTCTCCTTTCCGTAGCGGATAAGCTCGTGCAGGTCGACGTCAGGGTTCGGGGTGAACGGGTCTCTCGTGTTCTTGGCCCAGCCTTCATCCATTACGATGTACTCGATGCCGTATTTCGATGCAAAATCAATGAAGTACTTGTATGTCTCGAGGTTGCATCCGGACTTGAAGTTGACATCCGGGCCGTAAGGAATAGCGCCGTTCCACCATTCCCAGCTTGCCTGTCCCGGCTTGATCCAGCTTGTGTCTTCGATGGCGCTCCTCTCTGCAAGACGTACAGGGAGGGTGGTCGTGAGAAGGTCTCCGTCCTCCTTTGTGATCACGAAATATCTCCATGGGAACTCACGCTTTCCGTCGGTGAGAGCGATATATTCAGCCTCTTCCTCGATCTTCAGGCTTCTGTCCCTGTCCGGCTCCTGAACCTGCTTTGCAGGATATTTCGGGAAGATTGAGGTGAACCCGTTGTCGCCTTTGCTGCGGAAGAATGCTCCCGGGTAGTCGAAGAGATTGGTTTCGCTGAACATTATGTTGCAGCCTTCGCCTGTCTGGGCGAGTATCGGGAGGTGAGCCATCTTGTCTCCTTCCTTCCATTCTGAAGAAAGCGGGTGGGAGTATCTCTCCTCGTATGATGTCTTGAAGCGGTCGCACTGCTGGAGCGTCATCCTGAAGGCCTCAGGGAAGCGGACTCCGATTTCTTCGTCAAGAACTTCCACCTTGCCCGGGAGATTTGTGAGGAAACGGTAGGCTATACCGTCGTCGTATGCGCGGAATTCCACCGAATAACCTCCTTTGAACTTAAGCAGAAGCTGGTTGTATTTGTTTTCGACTGTCGAGGACTTGAACGCAAGGAATGGCTGGAAAGTCTCGTTGACTGACTTGCGGGTGGCTTTCACTAGTCTGGCGTCATGGCCATAGACCTTGTCCCCGATTTTGATCGACAGGGTATTCCCGGTCATTATCGCCTTTTCTCCGGCATATACGTCGTAACTCAGGTCGCCGGTCGTGTTGACCTCAATTTTGAGATGACCGTCCGGAGACTGTACGGTCTGCGGTTTATTTGCTGCGAAGGAATTGTGCAGTCCTGCCTGTGACAAGAAAGCAATTCCCAGCATGATGAATGCTTTATTGAAATTCATTAGTACGTGTGTTAATTATTCGATATAGTTTACAGTGTACGAAAGTCGCAAAAAAACTTGTGACCGGTGTTTCATTTCCGGCCAAAAATGTTTCTTATCATGACAAATCGGGCTTACAGCGCTGCTGAGCGGCTGCAGCGTCTCGAAAGCATCAGCTGCAGGGCTGCGAGAACATATACGAGCACCATGAGGACGATTACCCAGAATATGCTCACATATATCGGCTGCTCATAGACATGCAGGAAAAAATACGGGCCGTAGAGGAGGCGGAGAAGGTTGAGGGTTATCGCCACGACTCCGTAAAGCAGGGTTGCTCCGAGCGGCAGCAGGCAGTCCCTGTACTTCAGGCCGGAATTGTCCTCGGCAAATATGAAGCTGATGATGGAAAGCAGGGGACATATCGTGTGGACCCACAGGCCGTCACCCTGGATGCAGTATATGAAATAGCCGTTCTCCTCCGACGGGGCGAGCACGGCCAGCACTACGGTAAGCGTCATCGCCACTCCGCCCGTGGCCAGCAGCCTCAGTCTCTTCAGCCAGAGAGGGGACTTGGCAGCATATATTACAAACAGTATGGAAACTATGCCCAGCAGTATGTTGCTCAGATAGGTGTAATACTTGAGAAGGGACCATCCGACGATGCTGAACTGTCTCGGAACTGCTATCATTTCCCCGATGATTATCAGTGTGTTAAGTGCTATTGCAGCTAAAAGTCTGTTTTTCATGTGCGTGTCATTTTTGATATGCAAAAATACAATTTTTGTATTATATTCGCAGTATATTCAGACAGTGGCGAAAGATTTTAAAACAAGACATCGTATGGAGAAAAAATTATATCCCTTGAAATTTGTCCCTGAACAGGGAGTTGAAGACGCCGTGGTCAGGGAGGGCTGGCTCGAAGGCAGCTCGGTCGCGGACATAATGGAGACCTATCTCGACAGGCTCGTCGGAGAAAAGGTATACAACTACTATGGCCGTCAGTTTCCGGTATCAGTCCGGATGGTCAGGCCTGAAGGCAGGCTTCCGCTGATGGTGACCCCGTCCGACTCGATCGCCGAGGCCCGTTTCGACTCTCTCGGAAAAGCCAAATTCTGGTATGTCCGTTCCGCCGGTTCCGATGCAAAAGTCGCCATCGGCTTCAAAAAGGACATAACGGCCTCCGACCTCTATAAAGGCTGTCTCGACGGCAGCATCGAATCCAGCCTCAATGTCATGGACGTGAAAGCCGGAGACTCGTTTTATATCGGCCCTGGAGAAGTCCATTCAGCCTGGGGCGACATGGACATCGTGGAAATCTCCGAAACCTCCGCCCTCGACTGCAAGCTCTGGGACTGGGGTCATGAGATCGCGCCGGACGAGCTGGGCGTTATCGACGCGATCGACTTCGTCAATCTTTCCGCCCATGTTCCCGACATCGAAGACTTCGGCCACCAGCATCATCCGGAGGACAAGGTCTCTGAGAAACTGGCAGTGAAGGACGAATTCATCATAACAAAACTTACGCTGAAGGATGCTCTCCATATCTATTCCGAGAAGTTCGACAGCTTCCTGCTCTACTACTGCCTCGAAGGAGAGGCTTCATTCCAGGTAAAGGAAGAAGGAGGGGCGACGAGGAGCTACATGGCCCGGAAAGGGGAGTGCATGCTCATCCCGGCGGAGATCGAGGACTTCCTGCTGGTTCCGACCGAGCGAAATACCGTGCTGGTTGAGACCTACGTCCAGCGTGACGAGGTCCCGGACCAGTATATCAATCCAGAATAATATGGCTGATGTTGTTAGACTTGACAAATACCTCTGGGCAATCAGGGTGTTCAAGACAAGGAGCGAGGCTACTGAAGCCTGCAAAGGAAACAAAGTGAAAGTCGGCGGAGTCGCTGCCAAGCCTTCCAAGATGATATCCCGCGGGGACACCCTCGAGATACGCAAAGGTTCGGTCCTCTACACTTACAAAGTCATCGGACTCATAGAGAACCGCGTCGGAGCGAAGTTTGTGCCCGACTATGCCGAGAACCTGACTCCCCAGTCCGAGCTTGACAAGCTCAAGGCGCCTGTGGAGACATTCTTCCTCAAGCGCGACCGCGGCGCCGGCCGTCCTACCAAGAAGGACAGGCGCGAGATGGACGAAGCCATAGGCTCCATCAGCTTCGACACGGGAGAGGACATCCCTGACGATATCGCATTCAGATTCGGAATAACAGACGACGATAACCTATAATGAAATTCCTGGAACAGGTGGCGGCGCACTATTACTCCGCCGGTGACATTGAGCGCAGATGCTTTATTTTTCCTAACCGCAGGTCGATGCTTTTCTTCCGGAAGTATCTGGGAGAAGCTGTCGCCGCGTCCAGGGAAAAGAAGCCTCTCCTTGTCCCGGAGATGCTTACCGTCAACGAATTCTTCTACAAAGTCGCCGGAGTGGACACTGCGACCAAGGTCAACCTGCTCCTCGAGCTTTACGAAGTCTATCGTTCCCTGAACCCAAAGGCCGAGCCCCTCGACGAGTTCATCTTCTGGGGCGACGTCATTCTCGCCGACTTCAACGATGTCGACAAATACCTGATCAGCCCGAAAGGCCTCTTTACCAACGTGGCCGACTATCGCCAGATACAGGACAGTTTCTCATATCTCACCGACGACCAGCGCGAGGCCATCGAGAACTTCATCAAGCATTTCCGCGCCGACGGCAAGCTGAAAGTCAACCTTGAGTCCGATGACCCTGATGTCAAGAGCCGCTTCCTGATGATCTGGAACCTGCTGTTCCCGATTTATGAGAAATTCCGCGAGAGGCTCTCCAGCCTCGGGATGGCGTATGAAGGCATGGTGTATCGGGACATGGCCGAGAAAGTCAAGTCCGGATCCGTGGTCGACCTGCTCTCCGGCCGTTTCCTGCGCAGCGACAGTTTCGTGTTCGTCGGTCTGAATGCCCTGAATGAATGTGAGAAGACGGTTATGAAAGCCATGAGAAACGCAGGCATCGCTGAATTCTGCTGGGACTACTCCTCCGCGATGATCCGGGACAGCCGCAACAAATCCTCGTTCTTCATGGCGAAGAACGTCAGCGATTTCCCGCAGGCCTTCTCCTTCGAGCCGGTCACTGCCGTCCCTCAGGTCAACGTGATCAGCGTCCCGTCGTCGATAGGCCAGGCCAAGCAGATCCCGGAGCTTATCGGAGCCCCCGAGGACACGGCCATCGTGCTTCCTGACGAGACCATGCTGATGCCGGTGCTCAACTCCATCCCGGAGGAAATCAGCGACATCAACGTGACCATGGGCTATCCCATGACCTCCAGCGAATTCTACGGGCTGATGGACGAGATTACCAACCTCCAGCTTCATCTCCGCCAGAAAGGCCAGCGCTGGCTGTATTACCACAAGCAAGTACGGAATATCCTCTCCAGCAGCATCTTTGGAATGTTCATGGGAGAAGCAGGACGCGAGCTCATCAGAAACATAAAGGCCGGCGCCAAGCTGTTCATCCCTCAGGAAGACCTGTCCTCGGAGACTCTCGGCGAAGAGGAACGCCAGCTGATCGACACCATCTTCCGACCTGTCGTCACCGATTCCAAATCGACGGATGCGGCACAGATAAAGGCCATCCAGGACTATCAGAAATCGATAATCGACCTGATCGGTCCGAAACTTAAAGACACATACCTGGCGCGCGAGACCGAATTCGCCCGCCTCTACCGTTCCAGCATAGTCAATCTCTCCGCCAAGGAACTGCCGGTACTTCCGCTTACCTATATCCGCATGCTCCAGCGTCTTCTCGCCATGGTTTCGGTACCATACAGCGGCGAACCGCTGAAGGGCCTGCAGATCATGGGACCTCTCGAGACCAGGGCGCTGGATTTCGGCACAGTGATCATACTGTCCTGCAACGAGGGCGTCTTCCCTCGCAAGACCGTCAGCTCTTCGTTCATACCGCCGGAGCTCCGCAAGGGTTTCGGGCTGCCGACATATGAGTTCCAGGACTCCGTGTGGGCATATTACTTCTACAGGATGATCCAGAGGGCCGGCACTGTGTGGCTGGTATATGATTCCAGGACCGAGGGTATCAAGTCGGGCGAGGAAAGCCGCTACATCAAGCAGCTGCAGTACCATTTCAGGGTGCCTGTGCGCCGTTATGTGGCCAGGGCGGAACTCAAGAGCCTTCCAGAGGATTCCGAGGTCCCGAAACCTGCCGATATCGCCGACAGGCTTCGTAAGACGCTGCTTTCCGCGACGGCAATGCAGAATTACCTGACCTGCCCGGTCAAGTTCTATTATCATACCATTGAAAGGCTCAAGGCGGAGGATGAAGTGGCCGAATCCCTGGATGCAGGCATGCTCGGTAATGTTTATCATGCGGTCATGCAGGCCCTATATCTTGGTGAAAAGGCCATGGAGCCGGACTTCAGCATGGAGAGGAAGGACATAGATGCGTCGATCGCTGACGGCACCCTGCAGCCCTTGACAATGGTCACGTCCGAATACATCGGAAGATGGCTGAAACGCAGGCCTGAAATCAAGGGAAAGATCAGGGCGTTGATACTTGGCCAGCTGCATACGACGGATGTCTCCGGGCGTAACCTTGTGCTTGAGGAAGTAGTCTGCAACTATGTAATGAAGACTCTCGAGGTAGACAAGCGTCTGCTTGACGAAAGGCATCTGAAGGGTTTCAGGATACTCGGCCTCGAAAAACAGATGTTCTGGACATTCGAAGGATATCGCTTCCACGGCTATGTGGACCGTCTGGATTCCCTTGGCGAAGGAAGCCTGCGTATAGTAGATTACAAGACTGGAAAAGTCACCGACAACGATGTGGCCATCGGAGAAGACAATGCTGAAAAAGTAATCGAGAAACTCTATGGCAGCGATGACGAGAATAGGCCAAAGATCGCCTTCCAGCTGTTCATATATGACAAGTTCATCACATCCGACAAGGACCTGTCCAAGTTCAAGGATGTGGAGAATGTGATTTATCCGGCGGCTAAACTATTTGTCGGAGATCCGCTTTCCGCCCCTATGAACAGCGAATTCAGCAAGAAAATGGAAGAACGTCTCTCGGAGATGCTCAAGGAAATCGCCGATCCGTCCATACCTTTCCGAAGGACCGGCGACAGCAAGGCATGTGAATATTGTGACTTCAAGAATATCTGCGGAAGATGATAAATATAGTGAAAGCATCGGCTGGCTCAGGTAAGACCTTCAAGCTCGCCAAGACATATATCGAACTTCTCCTCCGTAGTGAAGACAGATATGCTTACCGCCATATCCTTGCGGTGACATTCACCAACAAGGCTACCGGCGAGATGAAGAACCGAGTGCTCAAGGAACTCGACATCCTTGCGCGCGAGCCTCAGGCTTCAGGCTATTACAACGACTTCGTCAAGGAGTTCGGTCCTGAGGAAAAACTGCGCAAACGTGCGGAGGATCTGCTCTACAACATACTTCACGACTATGGAGCCTTCGCCATAAGTACCATCGACAAGTTTTTCCAGCAGGCTCTGAAAGCCTTTGCCCGCGAGATCGGTCAGTTCTCATCGTATCAGGTGGAGCTTGACAAGGATTCGTTGGTCAGGGAGAGCGTGGACAGGATACTTGATTCCATGACGGAAGGAGACAATTCGCTTATCGGGTGGATTACCGAAAGCGTTATGGAAAGCCTGAATGATCAAGGAAAGTTCAACATAGAGAAAGGGCTGTATCAGACGGCTGAGAAACTCAAGTCTGACGAGCATAGGGAAGCGGTCGAGAAATACGGTCTCGATGAAGCTAAGGTTCATTTAAAAGACGATCTCAGGAATCTGAGAAGGAATTGTCTGAAGCTGATGGACGACTATGTCAGAAGACTTTCTGATGCTGCCGGGAAAGTCCTCTCCGTCTTTGAAAAGGCCGGAATCCGTCCGGAGGACAGTAACGGGAAGTTTATATCCTTGCTCTGGAAGTACGTCGGCTTGAAGCGAGGCTCGGAGGTTAAGTCCCTGTCAAGTTCTTTCCGGGAAAAGGCTGCGGACAGCACGAAGTGGTTCTCGAAGGATAAGCAATCCCTGTTGCCAAAGGTCGAAGGATCTCTGGAAGAGCCGCTTGCTGAGCTGATAGCATTGTTCGATATGCCTCTCAAGGCGTACAATACGGCCAGGGCCCTGAATAAAGATATCTATAATCTCGGCATATCCTCCGAACTTTCCGAGGAATTCAACG
Organism: Bacteroidales bacterium WCE2008; assembly: GCA_900167925.1. Taxonomy (NCBI): domain Bacteria; kingdom Pseudomonadati; phylum Bacteroidota; class Bacteroidia; order Bacteroidales; species Bacteroidales bacterium WCE2008. The sequence goes on along the minus strand of FUZM01000005.1, from coordinate 5,975 downwards.
CTCTCGTGAAGGAGAAGAACGTGATGTGTCTGGATGACTCCAATATACTTCTGAAGCGAATAATCGGTGGCAGCGACGCTCCTTTCGTGTACGAGAAACTGGGAGTCCGTTTCGAGGACTTCCTGCTCGACGAGTTTCAGGATACGTCCACGATACAGTGGCAGAATTTCGAGCCGCTGCTTCGCGAGAGCAATGACAACGGCCGGGACAATCTTGTAGTGGGCGACGTCAAGCAGAGTATATATCGCTGGAGGGGCTCCGACTGGAGGCTGCTGTCCTCGGGAATAAAGGAAACATTCCCTGATTCGGACGACAGTCTCTCCCTTACATCCAATTGGAGAAGCCTCGGGGCGATAGTGGATTTCAACAATTCATTCTTTGACTATGCCGCCGGAGTTCTCGATAGTAAACTCAGCGCCGACAGCCATCTGATAAGGGATATCTATGCGGATGTCGCTCAGAAAGCCATGACTGACGACAAGGCCCGCGGAAGCGTGGAAGTGACGTTCTGCGAGGCGGACGAGCAACTTGATACCATATTGCAATCCATTTCCAAGGTTCGCGAAGCCGGGGCGTCGTTCGGCCATATTGCCGTCCTCGTCAGAGAAAACAAGGACGGAGCCAAAGTTGCGTCTTATCTTGTGGACAACGGTATTCCTGTGATTTCGGACGATTCCCTCCATGCAAAGGGATCCCTGACCGTACGTCGTCTGGTGTCCTTGATGTCATGTGCCTTCAACGGAGAGGACAGCGTGTCCAACTACCTTGCCAAGTCTCTCGACGTGGACATCCCGGAGGACTATCTTTCCCTGTACGACCTCGCCGAAAGTCTGCTGCGGTCCCTCAAGGCCCACGATGCATCCCTTTTCGAAAGGGAAATAATCTATGTCCAGGCATTCATGGACGTGCTCAACGACTGGGTGTCCGTCAATGGAAACAACCTCCAGTCGTTCCTGAATTTCTGGGATGAGTACAAAAAAGACTATGTCAGTTCTCCTGAGGATACGGATGCTGTCAGGATCATCACAATCCATAAGGCGAAGGGCCTCGAATTCCCATATGTGATATTTCCGTATGCGGAGAGTGTCGTGCTGGCAGAAACCAAAAGAAACTTCCACTGGTGTCGGCCTATGTCGGAGGCGGCCGGGTACGGGCTTGACGGACTGTTCAATGTCAATCTTTCTTCCGGATCTGCCGATTCTTTCTTCGCCGATTCATTCGAGACCGACATGCTGATGCAGGCGATAGACAACCTGAATGTGTTCTATGTGGCCCTGACCCGAGCCTCGAAAGGACTCCATATCATTTCCGAGAATCCTTCCAAAGCTTTTCTTGGAAGCTATGACAAGAAGGGCGACGATGCCGAGTTCAAGAGTCTTTCCCATATTCTATACAGCTTCGTGAAGACGCGATTCCCGGATTCCGGGCAGATGTATGATTTCAGCAAGATACCGCCTCGCAAGGCTCTTGCTGAATATCGCGCCGCCTCATACCCGTCCTTCGATATAAAAGACCGCGCCAGCCTGAAGTTCAGCGACGATTCTGCCGCATACTTCAGCGACGAGATGATACTGACTCCGAGAGTCCATGGAATCGTGCTCCACGAAATCATGTCCAGGGTCAATTCTGCCGCTGACCTGAGGGGCTCCGTCCGCCAGGCTGTCTCCGCCGGCGAGCTTTCCGAAGCCGAAGGCGACAAGTGCGCGGAGATTCTCGCCAAAGAGATCGAGGCTCATGGAGAATGGTTCCCCGAGGACGGCTCCGTCGTCCGCAACGAACTCGAGATCATCGGCACGGACGGCCGTCTCCACAAGCCCGACAGGGTACTGACCTTCCCGGACAGGACGGTGGTCATCGACTACAAGTTCAAGAACTATGACCCCGGCGAATCATATCGCGGCTACTTCAACCAGGTCGCCCGCTACATGGACCTCTACCGCACCATGGGCTATCCTGCCGTCGAAGGCTACCTATGGTTCATCGGCGATACCAGCCATGTCGAAAAGATCGGATAGGTGTTTGTAATGGTGTAACTAACATAGGACGATATCAGTATGAAAAAAATAGTTATTGTTTTTGTGATGAGCTTTTTGTCTTTTATGTCCTGCAAAGTGCAGAGCCCGACATCAGCTCCGTTCCTTTATGTCTATAAAAGGGATTGGTCTGGAGAGGTCTTACCCGTTTATATTATCTTAAGAACGCATCCCAAAGTGTATGAGATGAATACGCCTTGCATGGATGAAAGCATTTTCGGTCAATGGCAAATTAATAAGGATACGCTGTATCTGTATCCCGAATATGATTGTTATAGTCTAAATTATTTGACGAAAATGCATGTTATTAAGGACACATCTGTTACAACGATTCCTCTTAAGTACGTAATAAAGAGGGATGTTTTGATAGATGCAACGGATTATGGGAAATATCTCCCTGATATTGTTTTAGATACACCGGATGTATTCAAACGTATCAGGTAACTATTAAGTATATAATCATTCTTTGAACTCACCAAATGGTAATATTATTGTTGTCGTTAAGGAGAGTATCTATACATATGGAGTATTTGTTTCCGACGTTTAAGAAAGAAACTTGACAAAAAGATCAAGACGCTCCGGGATATTATATGCATATACGTAGCCGAAAGACCGGTGCAAGTATCGTTATCGTTGGTTTTGAAAAAGAGAAAAAAGTGAAAGAGATAAATTTTGCAAGCGATAAAAAAAATTTTATGCAAAGAAATAATATGAAAAAAAATCTAATTATAGTTATGGCTTTCTTATGTCTTGTTGCATGCAATACGCGTGAGTATGTTCGTAAACAAGTCATGGAGCATGGGCCTGTTGAGATATGTCCTTTGCTAAATATGATAGAATGGTATTCATATAGCTACTATTGTCTTCCTGAAGATATGGACGAAGTCTTCAGTTTTTTCGACAGAGAGTGGAGCATTGATTCCTCGGGACTCGTGTCCACGAAGCCGTATATGGATTATGCTAGAAGCCACCGTCACAGTTATGCGTTTTATTCTGACTCTGTGTTTATATATGATCCATATAATAAGTACGGATTCCGTGTTGTCGGACACCCTCTGTATTGGCTGGAACATCCTGAACGTTTTCCTATAGATATGCCTGACTATTGGGGAAATTTCAGGCCTGCAGCCTACTATAAGGACGGGCTTATAAGCAGGAGTTTCGATTATGAGAAATACAAGATCTGGACGCGTAAAAAGATTGATGCTATCTGCCGGTACGACAGGAAGACAGATGAATTGAAAGTGCTCGCAGGTGTTGATAAGCCGTATGATATTTCTCCTGAGGATACTGCTCTTGTCCAGCGTCTGGCGGCAGTCAAAGATACTGTCCGGATGTTCATGAAAGAGAACCCTGATATCTATTCCTATGTCTTTCCGATGCAACTCTCGGAAAAAGGGAATCCGTGGAGATTCCGCTTATTTGAGGATTGGGCCAGTCGGCATACCGAGGAATCTGTGGAATCTTATCATTCCCGGCCCTAATCGCGGAGTCAGTCGTCATAATCTTAGCTTATTTGTTCGCAAAAAAGTGTATGAAATGAAACGCATATTATTGATTTGGCTTTTACTTATAACGGGCAGCTTCTGCTATGCGCAGCGGAATTGGAATGAATGCTCCGATTCTCTCGTTGTCGCATATAAGAAAGGGATGCTTGTCCCTTCAGACGACAGCAAGACGTTTGCTTTATTGGATAGACTTACTCGGAGGACTACGCCTGAACAGAAAGAATACAATTTCATTCTTTTTAATGAAATTGTTACTTCTGCCGATGGCGCGCTCGCCGAGGTTCTTGGAGAGTATTGCATCAGGTGGGTACGGAATGATTGTACTTTTGTCCTAGCGTATCTAAAAGATAATCCTGATATGGAAGAACGTTACATCTCATATATTGCATATGAGTTTCTATTCGAGGATGATTTGTTTCCGACGTTTAAGAAAGATGTCCTTTGCAATTACAATGGGGAGGATACGTGCTATGTGAGGGGTTTCTTAAAGAAACTTGACAAAAAGGTCGAGACGCTCCGGGAAGAAGATTAAGAATCATAACTTTTATTAAAGTGAATCGTAAAGTACTGTATTCAGTCTTTGTGCTGATTTTTTGTATGCTCTCTTGTACTCCAAAAGGGGTTGTCAAGATCGATCCTGATGATGTCGAGGCGATTGAGTTTGGCGGATTGCCGCGTGACATTATCATAGAAGCCGAAATAAGGCAATATGGAGACATGGCGATAAATAGGGGCATATACAGGGATACTGTAATTCGAGACAGGAAACTCATTGAACGATATGTGTCAATGATCAATAGATTAATTCCTGTCAAAGATAAAGATGACAATTATGAATACCGTATTGCAACGCTTCTGAAGATGAGAGACGGTCTCATTATTCCAATTCTATATGGGCCGTATTGCGGGATAAATTATGTCGGAATAATAATGCAAGACCGGAAGGAAATCTTCGAATTACTTGATTCGATTATCTATAAAGACAAGCCGGACGATTATTGGATAGACAGAAGTCTTCCTTTTTATTCTGAAGGCTCCATATCAGAAGATCAAATAGAATCTCTTTCGGAGCAAGGAGACTCGTAAAGAGTCAATAAAATGGAAAAGATAGATTGGTCACTTGTTTTGCTAAGGAGTTTGCAAGGTTTTGTCGCTCTGGCTGTCATCGCGATAGTATGCATGTGTCTGGTTACGGGGATATATATTTATACCCTGAAAAAAGAGCGCATTACAGTTACCGAAAGAATCTATAAGATTCCTGATACCAGTCTTTTGTTGAGGATGGTCGATCCATATCCTCGGGGATTGGCAATAATAATGATAACTGATTCTATGATTGATAACGCTGTGACTTCAAATCAGACGAATACAGGTTCACAGAATCCTAAAAACACATCTTCAGAGATGGATAATCAACAAAAGATCATTACAGAGGAAGAACTTGATTTTTTTAACAATACTCTATTATGGAATCACAAATTATAATTCCGCGACGACAACATATACGTGCATTTGTTTTAGAGACATTATTTTTTATTTTCATGTTGTGTCTTTGCTTGCCTCGTATATTATATAGTCAAAACAAAGAAGCTAATTTATTATTCTTCAAGATATTCTGTAGTATAGTTGTAATCGCTTATATAATCATATCTATATACTACAGGAAGTGGGAGTATCCTGTTAAGCTTACCATAAAAGATGATTCTATTGTAATTGATGTTATGTTCCTGTATATTTTTAAAAGAAGGTATAATTGGAAAAAAGAATATGTCAAGATTGAAATAAAATACTATCCCGGTTCAAATAAATTCAGAACCATCATAATATCTGTCAAGGATATGCATAATGGAATTCAATTCGGAGAAACAGCCTTGAAAAGTGAACTCTTCGACCAAATTCTAGACTCTTTGATGAAGAATGGATATGAAATAGCCCAAAGAACATATCGATAAATTATTATACAAAGTTCTCTAGTCAGCGGTCTCTTTGACGGCCTGTTCACCACGAAGGAATTCACCCATGACGGCAACCGGCTCGTGCCAGGAAGGATACAGACCGGGCAGTATGACAGGACTTTCCAGTCCCCGACCTCGGTTGAAACCTGCCAGACAGCAACAATGCCGTGACGGTGATGAGCTACGAGGGCAATGAGATCTACGAGAACGGGAACCTCAGGATGCTTCTTTTCACAGGAGGCTACGTGGACTACAGCACGGGGACTCCCGAGTACCGCTGGTACACCTATGACCATCTTGGCAGCGTCCGGACCGTTGCTGATGCCGAAGGAAACGTTATCACGTCCTATGCTTACAGACCTTATGGCCAGGAATTTGCAGCGAATAAAGAAGAGACGGAAGGACTTCCTGGTTCGACGATTATATCAGGAGATGTGGTGCAGCTTCCATCCCATGGACGACCGGCGGCAAGCTACACA